>JALYSR010000068.1 GCA_030854715.1 Acidobacteriota bacterium | reverse complement strand
GCTTAGAGGCCGCGGTTAATGTCGCTTAGAGGCCGCGTTATCAATACTAAAATGATACAGCGATTGACGCTTATCGCGCGGCGTCAAAACCAGGGGCACAAGAGGGAACAGGAGGGTTTGGACGAATCTTAGAGCGTTACCGCGTGCCGCTCGTGGCGCTATTTTGTTGTTTGCAATAGCGATGGGCCACTAGGCCAATAGGGTCGCACGTGTGTAGTCAATAGATGACCCACAGATCAACGCTCTAAAATCGATCGACGGGTTCAGTGAAGAACTTCAGGATAACTAGCGACCTGGGTTTTGATCAACCTAACTCTCGTGGGCTTCTTATCTTATAAAGCCATGTCGCATGACCGAGCCGCATTTTCAACACTCCGCGCGTGTAAAAGAATCAAGCAGGAGCGCGGTATTGAACTGACTTTTTCCGGAATTTCAGGGCACTTGGACCGGCTCACAGCTCCGGAAAGTCCATACCCCCACTGCACTTGGACGTTGACCTCAGATGGCCTCAGTGGCACCGTCACCGTTGAAGTAAGGCAACCAAAGCTCGCCCCCTCCAAAACTCAACAGAAAGTGGAGCGTGGGTCAATTGTTCTTTGGCAACGTTACGAAGCCACCACCAGCGAGGGCCTTTACGCTTCGATTAGTGCCTGCGTCAATAAGCTTGAAAAGCAAATTAGTGCAAAAAGTAAACGCAACATGGTTTTCGATTTGAGAACATCGTCGCCCGCTTTTGGGTCCCTTAAGAACCTATCTTCAAAACCTCGTGTCCTTTGTATTGACGATCATGCGGACACGTGCGAACTCGTCAAGGCGCTACTTAACGGGAACAACTATCAAGTCGACTTTGCGAGCAGCACGATAAGCGCGCTGAAGCTGGCGCAGTCCGGTCGCTTTCAACTGTTCATGATTCACTACTGGCTGCGAGGTGGTAAGGGCATTGAACTGTGCAAAGCTTTGCGTGAAATCAACTCCGTTACTCCGATCCTCTTCTATTCCGGTGCCGCCCATGAAAACGACAGAGACGAAGCGCTGCGATCAGGCGCTCAAGCATACCTTACGAAGCCTATAGATCCGGATCTTCTAGTGGCTGAAGTAGCTCAGTTACTGGCAAATGCCCAATAGTCGAAGGTGTCTGGCTTAAAACGTGCGGCTTCCGCTAACCCAGGCGAAGAACGACATGCGCCTTATGAAATGTCTGTAGTAAACTAAACCACGTGTCGCCTACAAAACTAGGAAGTCTTCTCCTGCTGTTTTGCCTCAGCGCACCGGTCGCATTGCCCCAATCACACGCGCGTAACAAAGAACAACTCGCGGCCGAGGTGCGTTCCGAGTTTTTTCACGCCTGGCAGGGCTACAAGAAGTATGCATGGGGCCACGACGACCTGCGGCCACTGACGAAGTCGTATCACGATTGGTATTCACAGCCGCTTTTGATGACGCCAGTCGATGCACTCGACACGATGATCCTTATGGGATTCAACGACGAGGCCGCGGCGACAAAGAATTACATCATCGAGAACCTCTCGTTTGATAAAGACATCTCAGTCCAGAACTTCGAGATTACTATTCGGCTGTTAGGTGGTTTGCTTTCCTCTTATCAACTGACCGGCGACAAACGGCTGTTGGCGATGGCCGAGGATTTGGGTAACCGGCTGTTGCCTGTGTTCGATTCGCCCACCGGAATCCCCTACAGATACGTCAACCTGAAGACCGAAAAGGTGCGCGGCGCTGAAACTAATCCGGCCGAAGCCGGCACGCTGTTGATTGAGTTTGGGGCGCTCAGCAAACTCACCAATAGACCCATCTTTTATGACAAGGCAAAGCGCGCCCTGGTCGAAGTTTACAAACGCCGTTCACCAATCGGATTAATCGGCACGCACATAAACGTCGAGACGGGTAAGTGGGCCAACACGGACAGTCACATTAGCGCGGAGATTGATAGTTACTACGAATACCTTTTGAAGTGTTGGTTGCTATTCGACGATCTGGACTGCAAACGGATGTGGCTCGAAAGCGTTGCGGCCATAAACAAGTATTTGGCAGACGAGATGCCGCGCGATCGGGGAACACTTCTTGGACCAATGCAATTCCCAGAACTTTGGTATGGCCACGCAGACATGAATACCGGAGCGCGAACGGCTCCGACCTATGGCGCTTTGGATGCTTTCTTTCCGGCAGTGCTGGCCATGAGCGGCGATCTTAAACGTGCGGGGGCCTTGCAACAGTCATCCTTCAAGATGTGGAACCTGCACGGCATTGAACCCGAAGAGCTTGACTATAAAAAGATGGAAGTCGTTTCGGCCGCCTATCCTTTGCGACCGGAGATTGTGGAGTCGACGTATTACCTCTATCACTACACGAAAAACCCCGAGTACCGGGTGATGGGGCAAAAACTCTGGGAGGATTTCGTGAAGTACTGCAAAACCGAGGAAGGCTATGCGGCGCTGAAGAGTGTCATCACCAAGGAAAAATCCGACTCAATGCAGAGTTTCCTGTTCGCCGAGACTCTCAAATACTTTTACCTGTTGTTTGCTCCGCCAAGGACCCTCGACTTTGACAAAGTGATCTTCAACACTGAGGCCCATCCTATCAGGCGAACATGGTAGAAGACGTCCACAGATTACGCAGATTCCACAGATTAAAGACAAGGCACATCAAACTGCTCAAGATCTATTTTTGGTGCGAGTATCTTGCTTTGTAGCTGCCGAGAACAATCTGCGGAATCTGCGTAATCTGCGGATAAAATGCTCAGATTTTTGCTATCAATCCGACGCTCAAACACTTCACCTTTCTTGCGAGCCGGGATTCACAACGCTTAGACTCGCGCGCATGCATTCGATTGCTGACGCCCTCACATCACTGCACGAGCACTTCGGGTTCGCCGACTTCCGTGAAGGCCAGCGTGAAGTAATCGCGGCGATTCTGGAGGGCAAAGATGCCGTCGTAGTCATGCCCACGGGCAGCGGAAAGTCTCTCTGCTACCAACTGCCGGCCATGATGTTTGGCGGCGCGACGCTGGTTGTCTCTCCCCTGATCGCCTTAATGAAAGACCAGGTCGATGCACTAAGGGCACGCGATCTCCCGGCGACTTTCATCAACAGCTCAATTGGTGAGCGGGAGCAGTGGGCGCGCATCGACGCTCTGCGCCAGGGCCAGTTTAAGCTCGTATATGTTGCGCCCGAGCGCTTTCGCAGCAGCCGTTTTCTTGACGCATTAAAATCCATCAACGTCTCGCTCTTCGCAGTTGATGAAGCTCATTGCATTTCAACCTGGGGCCACGACTTCCGTCCTGACTACCTGCGTTTGAAAGCAGTCGTCCAGGTTCTCAACGGTAACGGGGGCACAACTCAAACCCTTGCGCTCACTGCGACGGCCACGCCCTACGTTCGTTCCGACATAATTCAACAACTGGGCCTCCGGGAACCACAGACATTTGTCAGCGGCTTCGACCGGCCGAACCTGACCATCGACGTCGTGCACACGGAAAAGGAACGCGAAAAGGTGGCGCGCATCAAGCGCCTGGCGAAGACGCACGAGGGGTCGGGAATTATCTATGCTGCGACACGCAAGGCGGTCGAACAGGTTGCGATGCAATTACAGGGACAGGGATTGAGCGTGTCGGCCTATCACGCCGGCATGGGCGATGGAATGCGCGTGAAAGCTCAGGAAGACTTCATGACGGGCCGCACGCAAATGATTGTCGCCACTAACGCGTTTGGCATGGGCATCGATAAGCCGGATATACGCTTCGTTGCGCACTATCAGATGCCGGGTTCAATTGAATCCTACTATCAGGAAATCGGGCGCGCAGGACGCGACGGCCTCCCCTCGTCCTGCGTTCTGCTGTTCAACTATGCCGACAAGAACACGCACGACTTCTTCATCGAGGGATCGTATCCGAGCGCGGAACAGGTGCGCGACGTTTACAGGGTTCTACTGTCGACCGGCCTCAAGCGAATAGAACTTTCCGCGGCTGAGATTGCGAAACGAGCCGGCGTTCGAAACGAGATGGCCGTCCAGTCGACCCTCTACTTGCTTGAACGCGCCGGACATATTCACCGCCTGGCGAATTCGAAAAACTTCGGCGCCGGCGAAACATCCGGCCCGCCGCCCTGGGCAACGAACATTCTCACCGTTGGATCGCCCGCAGCGGATGCGGCCGGTAAAGCCAGGCAGAAACCGGCACGTGGTGCCCGCGCCATCCTGATGTTGGACAACGTGTCTGCGACAAAACTGCGCGTCACACCGGCTGATGTCGAGCGTCGCGCCGACCTGGAGCGACGCAAGCTGCGTGAGATGATCGAGTTTTGTTACACCGAACGCTGTTATCGTGCCCACATCCTTGACTACTTCGGCGACCTCCATCACGCGCGCCAATGTGGCACCTGCGGAAACTGCGCGCCCCACCCTGCTGCAACGGAGATGCCGAACGAGACAAGCGAGCCAGGCGAGAGTCGCAGGGATCGTGCCGCCAAAACCGAACCCACCACTGCCCGCGCTCTGAACGACGATGAAAATCTTCGAGTAAGAAAGATTCTGGCCTGCGCTGCGCGTATGAAAGGACGATTCGGGAAGAACTTGCTCGCTGCAACTTTGCGCGGCTCGGCGGCGAAGAATGTGATGCACGCCCATCTTAACGAGCTATCAACCTATGGTTTGCTGAAAGACATGCGCCAAGACGATATTCTGCTTTATATCGATGGGTTGTGCGCCGCGAATTGTTTGCGTGTCAGCCGCGGAGAGTACCCGACAATTTCGATTACCGAATTCGGTGACCGCGTGATGCGTGAGCAGGAGCGAATTGAACTGACGCTGACTGAAGCCGGGCGGGCGAAGGATGAAGAGGAACCATTACTGCCAAACACGGCCTTGCAAACTTATGCTCTTTTTCGTAACGGTCACTCCGTTGACGAAATCGCTACTCAGCGAAATCTCGTACCAAAAACGATTGAGGGTCATTTAATCGAATGCATGACCTCAGGGCTAACAGTCGATGTATCGAGATTAGTTTCGGAATCCGATCGGGCTCAAATTGAAAAGGCCATCGCCAAACACGGCACACAAAAACTCAAACCCCTTCGCGAGTCTCTCCCGGAGAGCATCACCTACAACATGATTCGTTTCGTAGTCGCCGGGAAGCGGCGACTGGCGCAGACTGCGAAGTCATTTTAGGCAGGACAGGCATTCCTGCCTGTCTTGTAGAAGAAAAGACAGACCGGAACGTCTGTCCTACTCAGGCAGAGCCGCGCGGCATAAGTTCCAGACACCTCGATTCCCCGCTGGGGGACCCCAAAATAAAGAACACAGGGCGGGTAATTGTCGTATCCTTTAGGAAGTTCCTGATAGGAGGATCTTATGTTCTGCCCGAAATGTGGCTCTACTCAAAGCGACGACCTGAAATTCTGTAAATTGTGCGGCGCGAATTTATTTGCCGTACGTCAGGTAGTGGATACTCGAGAGACCGAGGGGTTCGATTGGACCAAGACCTGGGTCGCCGAAATGTTCATGTCCCCACAGGAACTAAAAAGACGTAAAGAAGAGGCTGAGCGGCAGCATGGCATCACGCCTGAGATGAAGCGTTACAACGAAATCAAAGCCGGCATAATCACGGGCACCGTCGGCATCGGGATAGCGATCTTTCTCTACGTCTTTATGCAGGGGATCATTCTAAGCGGCAACGTCACAGCAAACTCCGCGGAGATCCTCAGTCGGTTATGGATTGCCGGGGTGTTACCAATGTTCGTCGGAATATCCCTTATAATAAACGGTGTGTTTGTGAGCAAGAAGCTCGTTGAAAGTGCCAGGAGAGATTCGCAGAACCTGCCGAGTAACCTGGAGGGGGATGTAAACCCTCAATCCCTGGGACCCGCGGACACAACCGAGGTAATTCCTTCCGGCTTTAGCGTCACGGAACACACCACGAAGCACCTCAGAAGTTCCGGCCAGAAGCAATAAGCTCCCCGTCGCAAATAAGCAGACGCCATTACCCTGTGTTCCTCTAACTCTTTAGCGGATCACGCCGGTGATGGGGCTGGAGGCGCTGGCGTAAAGACGTTTCGGCATGCGACCGGCAACGTAAGCTAGCCTTCCTGCTTCTATCGCCAACTTCATAGCCTGGGCCATCTTGGCCGGATCTTGAGCTTCCGGGATTGCCGTATTCATTAACACTGCATCGGCGCCCAGCTCCATCGCAATTGCTGCGTCACTCACCGTGCCTACCCCGGCATCAACGATGATGGTGACATTCGGAAGTTGTTCGCGCATGATGCGGAGGTTGGCGGGGTTTTGAATTCCAAGACCGGATCCGATGGGCGCAGCAAGTGGCATCACGGCGGGGCAGCCTGCATCCAGAAGTTTCTTTGCCATGATCAAATCGTCAGTGAAGTAAGGCAAAACAATAAAGCCTTCCTTCGCCAGCACGCGGGCTGCCTCGAGCGTCTGCTCGTTGTCAGGAAAGAGGGTGGTCTGATCGCCGATTACTTCAAGCTTGATTAGATCGGTGCCCAGAGTCTCACGGGCCAGGCGTGCGGTCCGGATTGCTTCCTCGGCCGTGTAGCAGCCGGCGGTGTTCGGCAGAATCTGTAAGGCCGGGTCGAGATGGTCGAGAAAGGATTCGCTACTGCGATCCAGCGGCACGCGTCTGACGGCAACTGTAACCATTTCGGCTCCCGAGGCGCGGTGCGCAGCTTTCATCTCGTCGAAGCTGCGATATTTTCCGGTGCCGATAATCAGCCGCGAAGTGAACGGACGCCCACCAATCTCAAACCTGTCTGTGGTTGCTGCTAATGCTGTTGACATGATCGAATTATATTCTGCCTTCGGTTGCCTGCCTACTGCTCCCGCCTATTCTCCACGAAGTGTGATGCAAGCAGGACGCAAACTAACAGTTTGCGTTACAGCCGCCACCCACGAAGTGCACGATCTCAATTTTGTCCCCGTCGCGCAGGTCGGTATTCTGCCAATCCCCGCGCCGGATAACTTTTTGATTCAGTTCGACGGCAATCTGCTCGGGCTTGAGCTCCAAACTCGTAACCAATTGGGACAGTGAAAGAGCCTCTTTCACCTCTTGCGGCTGGCCGTTTACCTGGATGCGCAAGGATTTCTCCGGACCTCAGGTGGCAGGATTAATTACGCGACGCATTTCCTTGGAGTCGCCATCAACTGCAGCACGTACGAGGATCGCGGCGCGTCCTGAGGTAAAGCTTGGAATCTCGATCGAAAGTTCGGCGATGCCGTCCTTTCCTGATTTTACAGCATAGATCTTGGGCCGGAAGGTTGTTCCCAGTATTTTCACCGAAAGCGCTGCACCGGCGATCGGCTTTACTTTCTCCTTCCATTGCTTTTGGACCAGTATGCGAATAGTAAACGTTTCCCCGGCGCGAAACTCCGCTTCATCGATCATAGACAGCACCAGGCCATGTTCCGCCGTCTCAAGCTCACCCATCGGGGACGTCCGCCTCGAGTCGTAGACGGTGTAGGCTGACTCATCCAACTCAACAAATTTCTTCGACTCCTGAGGTTCTTCTGCGCTCCCTGGCAGATCGTCCCCGGCCGGAATGACAGCCGCATAAACGGTATGGCGTGAGTCCTTCGATTCCCTCGACTCCGCCGGTTCTTCCGCAATCAAAGGCAGTACCTCCTCAGTCGGAGGAACAACGGCATCTTCCGCTTGAGCCTCACGTTGTAGAACCTCAGGTGGAGTTACAAGAGTGGGTTCCGCTAACACGGACCGGCTAAGGAGTTCGGCGTCAGTCGCCGAAAATGGTTCGCTCGCCGGACGGCCGTCGCGTGGCCCCATGCGTTTCAAATCTTCGATGCGCCCCGCATTGATGGCAGCGCAGATCAAACGATGCTGGCGCTTCAAACGCTCAGCAAGTACTTCTTCCTTGAAGCCCGAAGCTATCAAGTCTTCGTAGCGAGAACGTTTGCTGGCCAGGATCTCGCCCCCTGAGTAGACGAGCGAGAGGATCAAGGGCGAATTGACGCCCTTGTCTTCCGTTTGAACGTGATAGACCACGCCGTCATGCTCGATATCTGTATTGAATCCAGTTATCACGATATTAAAAATGCAAATGTCGAATGACTCACGATTACGAAAACACGTAAGACTCCAGCGAAGTTAACACAGCCATTTTTGCAGGGTCAATTACCAATTTTCCTGGCGATCTTCGGAAGGACGACTTGCTTGACACCCCAGATCAGTTCGACTACGATTCGGCTTGTACAATGATTCTCAATCTAGAGTAAAAGGCGTCTGTCGCCAGATATTTTGCGTCAGACGCGCCGTGATCTGATCGGCAAACCGGTGCGAATATAATTATGCCGTTTCGTCTTATCGATTATCTGCCTATCCTGCTGATGTTCATAGTGGCCGGCGGCTTCGCTGTTGGCAACATTGTGCTTTCACAGTTTGTCGGTCAACGAAAACGGACTCGCACGAAGTTGATGCCTTATGAGTGTGGCAAAGATCCGGTCGGCACCGCGCGCGAGCGATTTTCAGTGAAGTTTTATCTGATCGCGATGATCTTCATTCTGTTCGACATTGAAGTCATCTTTCTGGTTCCCTGGGCCGTGGTCTTCAAAACGCTGGCCGCGCCAACCTACGGCCTGCGGACGCTGGTGTATGTGGAAATGATGGTGTTCGTGGTCCTTCTGCTTGCCGGTTACGTCTATGTCATCAAGAAAGGCGCGTTTGATTGGGGCGAAACTGCGCGCCGCGAGGCGGAAGCGGAAGGACGGCTGCTGAAAGATATGGAAAAGCGGAACCTGGAGAGCACCCGAACCGCCGCCTGAGAAGTTGTTTGTAAGGATTTACCCGTAAGGAATCTTAATGGGACTTGAAAGCATCATTGCCGAAGCATTACCGGAAGTACTAACCACGCGGCTTGACTCGCTAATCAACTGGGCGCGCAAGTCTTCGTTGTGGCCGGCAACTTTTGGTCTGGCTTGCTGCGCGATCGAAATGATGAATGCAACGTCTTCGCGCAACGATTTGGCGCGTTTTGGTTCTGAAGTTTTCCGCGCCAGTCCACGCCAGGCGGATGTGATGATTGTTTCGGGTCGTGTCTCGAGGAAGATGGCCCCGGTCCTTCGTCGCATCTACGACCAGATGCCGGAACCAAAGTGGGTTATCTCGATGGGGGCGTGTGCCACTTCCGGCGGCGTTTTTGATAACTACGCAATCGTTCAGGGCGTAGACAAGATTGTGCCTGTCGACGTTTACATTCCCGGCTGTCCACCGCGTCCCGAGATGCTGATTCACGCCGTGATGATGTTGCAGGATAAGGTCATGAAGGAATCTGTGCGAGACCGACGCGATGTCCCGGAAGAAGAGGCGCGCGCGGCATTTGTCCCGGGCACGCTCCCGGTCACGGATGGCTCAACGGCAACGCAGAATGTGCTTCCCGAGTCGCGACCCTATTCCATTGCTTCGCGACACGAGCGCCGCCGTTCTTCGTAAACGTAAACCACGACGGTCGGCTTAACTTTCATGAGCACAGGGGCAGACAGCGAGAATATTTTGCCAGACCCGGCTATTCAAAATTCCGATCAAAAATTAACGCCGTCCCAGTTGGTGACGGCGTTACAGCAAGAACATCCCCACTGGATAACCGAAATCATTGAGGCCCTCGGCGAAGTGACCGCAGTGGTTCCGCGATTGCACCTTGTCGAGGTATGCGCCGCGCTAAAAGCCGGTGGAGATACCAAGTTTGATTTTTTGGCTGATATTTGTGGCGCGGATCGCGGCGCTGAAGAAGAGCCGCGCTTCGAAGTTAATTATCATCTGTTCTCGACTACTAAGCATCACCGGATCAGGTTGAAGGTTGTTTTGTATGAATCCGACGCTCATGTACCGACTGTGACCGGCGTTTGGCGTACGGCAAACTGGCATGAGCGCGAAACTTTTGATCTCTTCGGCGTCGCTTTTGACGGCCATCCGGATTTGCGCCGGATTCTTTTACCCGACGATTGGCAGGGCCACGCATTACGAAAAGATTTCCCGTTGAGAGGCTACGAGCCGTATTCATTAAAGTGATATAGGACCTATATGACCTATCGGTCCTATCGTTCTTATTTTTATGAGTTCCGCCGTAAACATTCCGCCGCAGTTTGAGATCGTCGATCGTCCCCTTGATACGCAGATGACGATTTCGATGGGTCCCCAGCATCCGTCAACGCACGGCGTGTTGCGTCTCGAGTTAGTGCTTGACGGCGAAATGGTCGTCAAGGCGACGCCGGACATCGGCTATCTCCACACCGGAATGGAGAAGCTCTTTGAATACAAAAAGTATCAGCAAGGCATTGTCATCACGGATCGAATGGACTATCTCAATCCGCTGGGCAACAACCTGGCCTACGTGATGGCGGTCGAGAAGTTGCTGGGACTGGAGATTCCAGAGCGCGCGCAAACAATTCGCGTGTTGACTTGCGAACTGCAACGTATTGCTTCGCACCTGGTCTGGCTGGGAACGCACGCGCTCGACATTGGCGCGATGACAGTCTTCTTCTACTGCTTTCGCGAGCGGGAAAAGATTCTGAATCTAATTGAGGCGGCTTCAGGCGGGCGTTTGACGCCCTCATATTTTCGCATTGGCGGACTGATGATGGATCTGCCGTCAGGCTTCGAACGCCGCGTGCAGCAATTCCAGGATGGCTTCCTCAAATCCGTTGATGAGTTTCATACGCTGCTCACGGGAAACACAATTTTTCAGAAACGCACGCAGGGCGTGGGTCGAATTTCCGCCGAAGACGCAATCGACTGGGGCTTGTCGGGACCATGTTTGCGCGGCAGTGGCGTCAATCTCGACATCCGTCGGGCAAATCCCTATACGAGTTACGAAACTTACGACTTCGAAGTGCCGGTCGAGCTGGACTGCGATGTATGGGCGCGTTACCTGGTGCGGATGCGAGAGATGAAGGAGTCGCACAAGATCGTGGCGCAGGCGCTTTCAAGACTGAAGCCGGGGCCGGTTAAGGCGGACGCACCCAAAGTGGTGTTGCCGGACCGCGAAGCGATGAAGACGCACATGGATGCCTTGATTCATCACTTTCTGATTGTCGCCGAAGGTTTTGATGTGCCGGCCGGTGAAGTTTACTTCCCCATCGAAGCGTCAAAGGGCGAGCTTGGTGTCTACGTGAAATCCGACGGTGGACCAAAACCTTCGCGAGTGCATTTCCGCGGGCCAAGTTTTGTAAATCTGTCAGCGCTGCCGCACATGTCGGAAGGCGCGATGGTGGCGGACATCGTGGCTATTATCGGCTCGCTGGATATTGTTTTGGGAGAAATTGATCGATAGTCAGTAGTTAAGACAATAGGACCTATAAGTCCTATAGGCCCAATTCATCCTATTCCCATAGCAGAGTTGATGAGCACCCAACCAATACAGATTCAACCACTATCACAGCCGGTAGATATCGGCGACGAAGTAGCGTCCTTTTCGCCAGAGGTGGAAAAGGAAATTGATTGGCACTTGTCCAAATATCCTGTGAAGCGCTCGTCGATTCTGCCGCTCATGTTCATCGTGCAACGCGAACGTGGCTACCTCGATCCTCCGGGAGTGGCATATCTCGCGAAGCGCTTAAGTTTGCGCGTTACCGACATCTGGGAAGTGGCGACGTTCTATTCCATGCTCCACACGAAACCGGTGGGGAAGTATCACGTTCAGATTTGCAAGACACTTTCGTGCAAGATCATGGGCGAGCCCGGAATCACCGAGCACGTTTGTAATAAGCTGGGGATTAAACCCGGGGAAACGACGGCTGATGGGAAGTTTACTGTTTCGCTGGTCGAGTGTCTTGGTTCGTGCGGCACTGCCCCGATGTTTCAGATCGGTTTTGATTATCACGAGAATCTGACGACTGCGAAGGTCGATCAGATTCTGGATTCATTAGCTTGAAAGTTTTTCGACGGGCTTCTTTTTCGAACCGTTTAGAGGCGGCCATTGCCCGCCGGTTCAACGTTGAGAAGGCGGGCAATGCCCGCCTCTAAACTGCAAGCAAGCAAAGCATATGTTCATTGGCGCCATCGGATGTGAAGCACTTCAGCTCGCGCGAGTTCAGCTCGAGAACTCAGCGTCCCTCGACGTCTATCGTAAACATGGCGGGTACGATGCACTGAAGAAAGTGTTGTCCGGCATGTCGCCCGAGGACGTAATCAATGACGTTAAGAAGTCGGCGCTGCGTGGCCGTGGCGGGGCCGGGTTTCCCACGGGGATGAAGTGGAGTTTTGTTCCTAAGGATTCGCCGAAGCCAAAGTATGTCGTTTGCAACGCCGACGAGTCTGAGCCGGGCACCTTCAAAGATCGCTACCTGATGGAACGCGATCCGCACATGCTTGTCGAAGGCATACTGATCGCAGCTTACGCGCTGGGCGCGAAAACGAACTACATCTACACGCGCGGCGAGTATAAATATCTGATCGACATCATGGACCGCGCCCTCGAAGAAGCACGGGCCGCCGGATTACTCGGTAAAAACATTCTCGATTCCAATTTCTCTTGCGAGATTTACACGCACACAGGCGCCGGCGCCTATATCTGCGGTGAAGAGACGGCGCTGTTGAGTTCGCTCGAAGGATTGCGCGGCCATCCTCGGATGAAGCCTCCCTTCCCCGCTGTCTCCGGTTTGTATGCGAGTCCAACCGTCGTTAACAACGTCGAGACGCTCACCGCGGTGCCTGACATTATCAAGAGGGGCGGCGAGGCTTATCAGAAACTGGGCACGGAGAAGAGTGGCGGCACCAAGCTGTGGTCCGTTTCCGGTCACGTGAATCGGCCCGGTGTTTATGAACTCCCTATGGGCTACGACGACATGGAAAAGTTCATCATGGAAGACTGCGGCGGTATGTTGAATGGCAAGCAACTGAAGGCAGTGATCCCCGGTGGCTCCTCGGTTTACATCATGCGCGCCGATCAGATCCTCGGCAAAGATGTGCGCATGGACTATGAAGGCTTGGTGGCCGGCGGTTCGAGTGTTGGCTCTGGAGGTTTCATCGTTATGGACGAGACCGTGGATATTTTTGAGTCAACTAAAAACCTGACTGAGTTTTACAAACATGAATCGTGCGGCTGGTGCACGCCCTGCCGCGAAGGCACCGACTGGTTAGTGAAGGTTTTCAGGCGCGTGGCCAATGGCGGCGGTCGCCCGGAAGATGCACAACTTATGCTGGACCTTTGCGACAACATCGAGGGCAAATCGTTTTGTCCGCTCGGTGACGCGGCAGCCTGGCCCATTCAGTCGGCAATAAAGAGATTTCCTGAAGACTTCAAGAAGCACCTGGTGGGAACGAACGGCAATCCCCAAGTGATTGATGTTTAGAATGGGCACTTGTGCCCTCGACGCCGGCGCACAAGTGGGCTGTCTAGACGGAAAGTGGTTTTAGTTAGCATGTCCACAGAAGTAATCAAAGTCACCATCAACGGAAAACAGTTTGACGTTCCAAAAGGTGCGCGGCTGATCGATGTCTGCCGCGACAACGCCTTCGACATTCCCTCATTCTGTTACTACGCCGACCTTGCGTTGCAAGCTTCCTGCCGCATGTGCCTGGTGCGCATCGAAAAGATGCCGAAGCTGCAAACTTCCTGCACGATCATCTGCACAGACGGTATGGTCGTAACCACGCAGAGCGATGAGATCGAAAAAGCGCAGCGCTCGATGCTCGAGTTTCTGCTCGCCAACCACCCGCTCGATTGTCCAGTCTGCGATCGCGGCGGTGAGTGTGAATTGCAGGAGATGACCTTCGATTGGGGCGGGCTCGAAGAACGCTTCACGGAGAAGAAAAACTACTATCCGGAAAAATATCTTTCGCCGATGGTGGCAAACGATCCGCAGCGCTGCATCCTCTGCAAACGCTGCACCCGCGTCTGCGACGAATGGATGGGCGAAGACGCAATCGAAGCGGGCGGTCGCGGCTCAAATACCGTAATCGGAACGTACGGCGGTTGGCTCGATTGCTCGCAGTGTGGCAACTGCATCGAAGTTTGCCCAACCGGCACACTTCTCGATGCAACCTATCGCCATCAGGCGCGCCCCTGGGAGTTGGCCCAAACAGTTTCCACCTGTACCTATTGTTCTGATGGCTGCCAGATGTCCCTCGGTTCGCGCAGCGGTGACCTGATGCGCATCGTCGCGCGTGATCGCTACGTCAACGGACTCAATGGCGAGTTTCTTTGCATCAAGGGGCGCTTCGGCCATCCTTTCGTCAACCATGAAGCTCGTATACGCACGCCACTGATTCGCTACAAGAAGGGCGGCAAACTTATTCCAGCTACCTGGGACGAGGCGATTCGGCATGTCGCGAAGAGACTCGACGACGTGGTAGATGCCCATGGACCAGACGCGCTGGGTGTTGTGGGTAGTCCGCGAATTACCAATGAAGCAAACTACCTGCTTTATAAGTTTGCGACGGAGTTGGTGGGAACCGAAAACTACTCTGCGACGGAAGCATTTAGTTTGAAGCCGTTTTTCGACAGTCTCGGTGGGCCATTGGCCACGCACCGCGACATTCGTTATGCAAAAACGATCTTGCTGATCGGCGGAGAACCGGAAGAGTTACAGCCGCTGACTGGCAAACAGATTCGTCAGGCGGTGCGGAATGGTGGTGCGAACCTCATCGTCATCAACAGTGTTCCGATTAGATTGACCGAGCAAGCTTCGCAGTTTCTACACATCCGGCCCGGAACGGAGGATGCAGCTGTGCTGGCGCTAGCGGGTAGTCTTGACGACGCACCTGCAGCGGGCAAGTTGGGCATTGAAGCCAACGAGCTTGAGACGCTGCGCCAGACCATCACGGATTCGCAAGGGGATCTCATCATCATGTTCGGCGCTGAATTGAGCACCACCGCGCAGACCGTTCTTGCCCAATTACCCTATGCCCTGCGCACGGGAGCCCGCCGCGTTTTGTTGCACCCGCTGCCGCTTTTTAACAACAGTGTGGGCGCGCATGACATGGGACTGATGAACGGCGGCCTGAGCAGCACTCAAATGCTCGACGCCGCCGGCGGCGCAATTCGCGCATTGTATTTGGCGGGAAGTTTCTTGCCCGAACACTTGCAAGGTCGCGAAGGTGCTCTTGAGAAACTGGATTTCCTGATTGTTCAGGAACTTTTTGAAACCGACACGACCGCTTTCGCCGACGTCGTTCTGCCGGCCGCGTCCTTTGCCGAAATTGACGGCACGTTTACCAACAACGACGGCTTTGTGCAGCGAGTTCGCCAATCGATTCCTCCTGTGAATCAAGCGAAAGCGGACTGGATGATTACTGCGCAACTGGCTGCGGAGTTGGGAATGGATTTCGGCTTTCAGATGTCCGCAGGCGCGGTCTTCCGTGAGATTGCTGAACGCGTGCCTGCGTATGCCGGCCTTCGCTATCCCGTGTTGAAGGATGAATCAAATCCGGTGCAGGCGAAATACAAACTCGCGGAGCAACACCAACTTACTTCAGAGCTAAACACGCTTCGGCAAATTGTTGAAGGCTTGCCGGCAACGGGGGAAAAGCTGACTGTAACGCCAAAGGTCGGGCACGAGCTTTTTAAGATTGGAACATTGACCGACAAGGTGCCGCAGTTTCATTTGCTGGCTTCAGGCAATCCGCGACCTGAAACTGTCAGAGTTTCGCCGCTGTATCAAATCACGGTCGATGCGGACTTGCGGCAGGAAGCCGGAGTCGCCGGAGACTGATCAACATTTCCGATTGCCGATTGCCAATTTCCGATTTAAGGAAATTTCATGGACGCGAATATCAATCGGCATTCGGCAATTGGCAATCGGCAATGATGTGATGGACTGGAATAATCCTTATATTCATTCAGTAGCGCTCATCGTGGCGATCACGGTAGCGTTCCTGACGATCATGCTGCTGGTGGCCTTTACGGTCCTCGCGGAAAGACGAGTGCTTGCTTTCATTCAGGGTCGGGTTGGGCCAAATCGCGTCGGCTATGGCGGAATCCTGCAACCCTTTGCCGACTTCATCAAGACAATGATGAAGGAGGATCTGGTTCCAGACCAGTCAACCAGATTCGTGTTCCTGCTGGCGCCGATGATTGCTGTTGTCACCGCCATTATGGCCATAATCGTGTATCCGTTTGGGCCGACGGTTACCCTTCCCTTCATAGGAACGATTCAACTGGTTATCGCACGGTTTGATGTCGCCTTGCTTTACGTGCTCGGCGTAACTTCTGTGGGCGTTTACGGAATTGCTCTCGCCGGGTGGTCGTCAAACAACAAATACAGCCTCATGGGCGGACTCCGATCATCTGCGCAGATGATTTCTTATGAGCTCGCGCTGGGCCTATCTCTTGTGGGCGTGGTTCTGCTTAGCGGCACGCTCGACATCTATAACGTCGTCGAGCAACAGTCAGGCTGGTACGGCTTGCAATGGAACATTTTCTACCAGCCACTCGGGTTTGTTTTGTATTTGATAGCCGCGATAGCCGAAACGAATCGGGTGCCTTTCGACCTGCCGGAGGCGGAAACAGAGCTCGTCGCCGGTTTCCACACTGAGTACAGCTCAATCAAGTTCCTGCTCTTCTTCAACGCCGAATACATCAACATGATCACGGTATCCATGCTGGCTACGACTCTGTTTCTCGGCGGGTGGAACGGCCCGGGCGTAGCGCAATTTCCACCTTTAGGCGTGATCTACTTCTTCGCCAAAATTCTTTTCTTTTTGTTTCTGTACATTTGGCTGCGCGGCACGCTGCCGCGTTTTCGTTTCGATCAACTGATGAACTTCGGTTGGAAGTTTTTGCTGCCGGCGGCAATCGTAAATATTGTGCTGACAGCAACTGTTTTGTTCTTTACGACGGGCTAAACGATTCGTGCATCGGATTAGCCTTGAGCCGGCGAGCGGTGCCCGCCTCTGAACTATTTACTATTTACCATTCACTATTTACTGATTTTTAGATGACTACGATCCTATTCATCATCTTTGCGGGCCTGGCGATTGGTTGCGCAATCGCCATGGTGTCGCAGAGCAATCCGCTTTACAGCGCGATCTCGCTCATCGGTGTCTTCATCGCGCTCGCATCTCTTTACGTTACTCTCGCGGCTCCCTTTATCGCCGCGGTGCAGGTCATTGTGTATGCCGGCGCCATCATGGTCCTGGTCATCTTTGTGATCATGCTGCTCAATGTCGAGCACGCCGAGCCGCGCCGCAAACGCCTACGATTCCTCGTCCCTGTGGCCATTGGGATGGCGGCAATCTTAATTGCCGAAACGGCTTTTATTCTCTATTCGGTGCAAACTTCGGAAAACACTTTTCCGCGAGGCAACGTCTCGGATGTTGGTTTGACGCACTCGATCGGCATCGGACTCTTTACTACTTACCTACTGCCCTTTGAGATCACTTCAGTCTTGCTGTTGATGGCTATTGTTGGCGCGATGTCGCTCGCGCGACGGACGGCTGTGTTGTCTTCCAGCGCACGCGTCGTTCCGGGCGCTCAGGTTCTGGCGGTGGATATTGTTAATCCGCGTGCGGTAGGCGATCTGCGCCCAATCGAGACGCAGACCACCCAGGAAGCGGCACATCTTTTGGGTGTTGATTTTCATACGGATTCGCCGAAACGGGATTGAGGCGAGGAACGGCTTATGGGTCCACAACTTTCCTGGTATCTCGCGCTGTCCGCCATTCTTTTTACGATTGGTGCTGTGGGCGTGATCATAAAACGCAACGTGATTGCGATGTTCATGTGCATTGAGCTGATGCTCAACGCTGTGAATCTTACCTTTGTCGCGTTCTCCAGCTTCTTCCAGGACGTCACGGGACAACTTTTTGTTTTCATTGTAATGACCGTGGCCGCCGCCGAGGCTGCCGTCGGACTGGGCATCATTATCACCATTTTCCGTAATCGCGAGTCGCTCGATGTGGATGATGCAAGTATTTTGAAACTTTAGATTCTAGTCAGTGGTCAGTTGATGGTAATTCCGGCCCAGGAACGCAACTACGGGCTACTGACAACTGACAGTTTTGATGGAAAACAATCTTCTTAGTCTGATCATCTTCGCGCCGTTGGCCGGTGCAGCCATCAACTGGTTCATTGGCCGACGCTTGCGAAATGAAAAGTTCATTGGACTGATAGCCTGCGCCGCTGTCGGCGTATCGACACTTGTTGCTTTCTACCTCGCCTTTAAGTCCGGCGGTGCGTTGCGTGCAGAAGAACCCATCTTCGACCACCTCTGGACCTGGATTCAGGTTGGAAAGTTTCGCGCAGACTTTGGTCTCGCAATGGATCGGCTGAGCGGCACCTACGCGCTCTTTGTCACTTTTGTCGGTTTTCTCATACACGTTTTTGCCGTTGGTTACATGCATGAGGACAGCGGGTTCTATCGCTTCTTTGCGTTTTTGAACCTCTTCATGTTCTCCATGCTGACCCTGGTGCTGGCCGACAATTTTCTGTTGATGTTTGTCGGTTGGGAAGGTGTGGGCCTTTGTTCCTATTTGCTGATCGGGTTTTACATAGATCGCAAAGAAGCGGGCGACGCAGCGAAGAAAGCGTTTATCACGAACCGCGTCGGCGATTGGGGCTTTGTGCTCGGCATAATGC
>JALYSR010000055.1 GCA_030854715.1 Acidobacteriota bacterium | reverse complement strand
ACATTGAGTGGTTCATCAAAGTTGCACTGTGCCAGTCACTCATCTATCTCCTCGCGGTCTGGATAATTTTTCACGCCCGCTCCTCACGTTCGACCTTAGTGCTCGCTATTGTCTTCGCGGCGCTCCTTCGGCTGAGCATTCTATTCGCGCCGCCGTATCTTTCCGATGACATCTATCGTTACGTCTGGGACGGGCGCGTGCAGGCGACGGGCGTCAATCCTTACCGCTACATTCCCGCTGACGAAGCTCTGGCCCCACTGCGCGACCAAACGATCTATCCGAAAATAAACCGGCGCGACTACGCTCACACAATCTACCCGCCTGGGGCACAGATAATATATTTTCTGGCCACGCGTGTGAGCGAACACGTGACGTGGATGAAAGTAGTGATGCTTGGCTTTGAAGCGGTGGCGATTTGGGCTTTGCTTCAGTTGCTCGCTTCCTTTAATTTGCCGCGCCAACGTGTGCTGATCTACGCGTGGCATCCTCTCCTCGTCTGGGAGATTGCCGGCAGCGGGCATGTCGAGGCGGCCGCCATTGCTTTCGTGGTGCTAGCTTTACTTGCAAGACGGCGGCGTTGGGATGCAATTGCCGGCGCGGCCCTGGCTGGTGCGACCCTCATCAAGTTGTTTCCCGTAATCCTGCTGCCCGCGTTATGTCGCCGCTGGGGATGGAAAATGCCCGTGGCTTTCGGACTGACAATGATCATCGCCTACCTGCCCTACTTAAGCGTCGGAGTGAAGGGCGTGCTGGGATTCTTGCCGGGATATGCGCAGGAAGAAGGACTGCAAAACGGCACACAGTTTTATCTACTGAGTCTCGCTCGACGGACGCTGGGCGAAGCGAGAGTACCAAGCGTTGGCTATTTGATTTTCGCGATTCTCGCGCTTGGCCTAATCGCGCTTTGGTCCTTTTGGAAGCGGGAACAGAATGACGGCAGTTACATCGCGCGGGCTTTTGTTATTGCTGCCACGTTCGTTGTTCTGCTGTCACCAAATTACGCCTGGTATTTTGCCTGGCTGGTAGCTTTCACCTGTCTCCTGCCGCGCTTACCGTTTTTTTACTTAACTACAGCGTGCTTTGTGCTCTACAAATTGTGGCTGCCGCCGGGGCGAGATCAGCTGCTGCTCCTCGATACGATCATTTATCTACCGTTTGCGATGCTGGGCTTGATTGCGCTTTTTCAGCGCGCTCGAAGAGATCGCGCGCGCGGCCGTTTGCGGCACCTCCTGGAAAGAGAGCCGGTATGAAAACCATGTCCAGCGCCGGCGCCGCTTTGGCAGCGCTCGTTCCGAGTGAGGGGATTAAAAAGTGAAGGTTGGCTCTAACAAACGTGCCCTGGTCACCGGCGGAGCGGGACTGATCGGGTCCCACGTGGCTGATCTCCTTCTCAGCGAAGGCTGGAAGGTGCGCATCCTCGATAACCTCGAGCCAAACACACATCGCAACGGCAAACCTGCCTGGATACCGAAAGCCGCTGAGTTCTTCGAAGCTGATATTTGTGATCGCGCCGCTGTTACCGCCGCGCTCGCCGACATTGAGGTCGTCTTTCATCAGGCGGCTTACGGCGGTTACATGCCTGAGATCGCGAAGTACGTTCACGTGAACAGTTTCGGCACAGCGCAAATGCTGGAGGTGGTACGAGAAGAGCGGCTGCCTGTCAAAAAGATCGTCGTGGCCTCCTCCCAAGCTGTATACAGTGAGGGAGCCGCAAATTGTCCTGAGCACGGTTTGGTCTTTCCCGCCGTCCGTCCGGTCGAACAACTCCGCGCCGGAGATTTCGAGGTTCACTGCCCGCATTGTCATGCCGTTACAACACCAGCGCCGACGCCCGAACACGCACCCATCGGGGGCGAAACCGTTTACGCGATCACCAAAGTTGACCAGGAGCGATTGGTCTTAACGTGGGGAAAGCAGACAGGGATTCCGACAGTAGCGTTGCGATACTCCTGTACCTACGGCCCTCGCCAATCAATCTTCAATCCATACACGGGCGTAATCGCCATCTTCTGCACGCGCCTCTTGAATAACCTGCCGCCGGTGCTCTATGAAGACGGGAATCAGACGCGCGACTTCAGCTTCGTGGAAGACATCGCTCGCGCCAATCTTCTCGCTGCGACGACCGATAAACTTGATGGTTTACCCGTCAATGTCGGCAGCGGCAAGGCGACGACGATTCGAGAAATAGCACACTTGATTTCTGACGCACTCGAGATTCCTATCGAACCCATTGCCCAAGGCGAGTTCCGTCCCGGCGAGATGCGCCACCTCACAACTGACACGACTCGCATCCGCGCTGTTGGTTATGAACCGCAAGTGGATCTGGCGACGGGAATCGGCCGCTATCTTGATTGGATTCGCACGCAGACGGATGTGCGTGAATACTTCGCGGAAGCTGAAAACCTTTTGCGGACCAAAGGCATTGTGCATAAGGTCAATACCAGGCAAGAAGATCACGCATGAACGAATCAATCGATGTCGAGAAAGCGCGCCATCCGAATAGTTTTAAGACTAACAACATCCCTGGCCGCGGGTGGGCACTCGATGCAGCGGATCGGGGCAGTAGCCCGACCGTCAGGGAGGGCTCATGATGACCACATCGAGGGCACACGTCTCGGTCGTAATTCCCGCGCTCAATGAAGAAGACTCAATTGCCGCCGTAGTGCGCGCGGTGCCGCGCGAGATCGCCGGCGAAGTGATCATCGTTGACAACGGCAGCACAGATCGTACAGCCGAACGCGCCCTGGAAGCCTGCGCACGTGTTGTCTCAGAACCGCAACGCGGATACGGGCGCGCTTGTCGAGCGGGAGTGGGCGCAGTCGGATCTGACTGTGAGATTATTGTCTTTCTGGACGCCGATGGAAGTGATTGTCCTGAACTTATTGAAAGGCTCGTCCTACCAATCATCACTGGAAGCCATGACTTTGTTATAGGTTCCCGCACTCGCGGCGAACGCGAGCCGGGCAGCATGAACTTTCAGCAAGTTTTCGCTGGTCGAATCGCCGGCTGGCTGCTGCGTCTGCTTTACGGCGTTCGTTATACGGATATGTGTCCCTTCCGCGCGATTCGCCGTGAAGCTCTGGACCATCTGGGGATGCGAGAAGAGACCTACGGCTGGAACCTGGAGATGCAAATGCGCGCGGCGCGTTCTGGCCTTCGCATACTGGAGGTTCCCGTAAATCACCGTCGCCGGACGGGAGGCGAATCGAAAGTCTCAGGCACATTGCGGGGGACTTTTCTCGCCGGGGGGCGAATTCTGATGACGCTCGCGCGCGTTGCACTGGAACGCCGCGCTCAACGCCCTTCAGCATCCACATGAGTGATGGCGGCAAGATTGTTTCTGTTCGGCGACAGGGTTAGTGCACATCACTGGTCGCAAGTATGCTTACGGATACTCTTACTGCTGGGCGAGCGCGGGCGCGTCCGCTTCCAAGGAACTAGGAACGGGAGACGACATTAGTACCTCCACTCTCTCGATCAGGCTCGCTGAACTTGAGCAGGCGGGACTAATTCATCGCCAATTCATCGCCAAACATTTTCCGAGATACCACAGCGTGTCGATTACACTTTGACGACGGATGGGGACAAACTGCGCAAAAAGTCTCTTCTCTCTTTCCAGATTCGCTAGGAGAAAATAGTTCTCCTTTTTGAGGTAATGATTTTGAGGTAATGATGACGACAAGCGTTGTGGACCATTTCTCCCATCCATTTTCAAGTGGCCAATACGTGGACAAAAATAACTGCAGACGACGTATATGCGATGGTAAGGAATGGGAAAGAACAGGAAAATCTCGTTTCTTCTTCGGTGGCTGCAACTTTCGAAAAGGCAATTACTTACGTTTTTGCCGGTAGTCCGATTCGCAATGCGGAGGCCAGGAGTTCGATCCCCCTCTGCTCCACCTACTTTAAACCACCGGGAATTGTAAGGCAGCACTTATCGTCCGCCTCGACGAGCGCCGCAAGTTTCGCGAGTGCCTCCCAACAGCCGGCCTCGTTATCGGCGGTCGAGACGCCGGGGGGTAACCCGTCGTGCACTGCTATGAGATCGGTGCCGCCGTCTGCCTCGGCGAGGGTAATGGTGATCGTCATCTCGCCGTGCAGCGCGGGATCTGTCGTCTCGAACTCGTCCACTTCGACAACCTGCTCATCTGTTACGAGCTTCACGAAGCGGCCGGGGTACGTATCGGTGTGCGCAGTCGTCTTGCCAGTGCCGGCCGCTGTGTCGTACGTGAGCGAGATCCTGAACGAGCCACCTTCGCGGGCGTCAAACTCATGCACGTGACTGGTCATGCCGGTCGGTACCTTCCACGCCGCGATAGCACGCGCATCGAGGAGCGCGCCATAGACCGCCGCGCGGGGAGCGTTAATGTGGCGACTGATGCGGGTCGAACTCATGGCCGAACACTAGCACAAATCCCAAGAGACTCGTGGCTGCTGCAACTTCTTTAAGATGCTGAGTCATTGTCGAGCAGGTTCACGGATCAACCGAAGCTTCGCAGTCGGTCAGAACGAGACTCGCAAACCCAATTGGATCTCACGTCCTGGCGTTGCTGCTTCTGTGATTGTGCCGAACTGCGGCGTGTTCACAAAGCGGTTTGGCGTGCCGAGATTCGTGTGGTTGAGCGCATTGAAGGCTTCAGCGCGAATTTGGACTTTGACTTTTTCAGTCAGGGTAAACTCGCGTTGCAAAGCCAGGTCGAGGGTCTGTCGCCCAGGGCCGTAGATCGTGTTTCGTCCTACGTCACCGAAAGCGAACGCGGCTCGAGTAGCAAACGCCGCAGTATTAAACCAGGCGTCAGCAGTGTGCGTGCCTGAGCCAAACACCGGCTGGCCGGTGTAATTGGCACGGATTGGATTCTCACCCAGCAGCGTGCCCGCGTTCGCGGTGTCGCCGAAGACCGAGATAGTAAATGGGAATCCACTTTGAGCCTGATAGATCACTGAGAGCCGCTAATTCTAATCAGCAAGGTACTGGAAAAAGCATTTGTGAGCCCAAAATGTGGGCCGTACAGTTGAATGCCAGCCTGGTGGAGTTGAAACCACTTCGTGAAGTAAACGTTAACCTGAGCGATGTTCACGAGCATCGTAAGCACGAAGGGCTGGGACGCTGACAAACTCGTTCGTTTCGATAATGTAGGCCGTCAAGTTGTAACCGTAAACACAACCCGTATCGAGGCCTATAGCGTTCTTTCCGCGACGCGGCTCAGGCGCCGGCCAATGTCCGAATAACACTGTCTTGGCTCCAAAATAAACCTGATACCACGGCGTCCCTTCGCGGCTCTCACGGTCCGGCCCCAGGGTACGAAGTCTTGTCAAATCCCCGGTGGTCTGTGAGTAGAGTTCCACGTTCGGGCGCAAGCCGGCATGCACGACCAGGTGAGTACCGAGGTCAATTACAAACGGCAGCCTGTTGAGGAAACTCGTGTAAGCGTCTTTCTCGGCCTTAAGCTCTCTATGTACTTCTTTCTGCGCAGGCTTCAAGTCGATGTCCTCGCCATTCCACCGTCGGCGCACCGCTAGATCATGATTGCCAATCACCGTGCTGAAGCGAGAATCGGTCATAAATAGCTGAAGAACTTCGCGACTCTTTGGACCTTTGGCAATGAGATCTCCCACGGAAACAACTCGGTCGCTGTCACGAAGCTCGAGTTTCTCGAGCAGGGCAATCAGTTCATCGTAACAACCGTGAATGTCTCCAACCACAATCGTGCGCGTTCCCATCTACACCTCCGCGTCCTGATCGACCGGGGCTGTTATAGATCAGAAAAGGAATGAAAAGCGAGAAAGGATCCGAAGGCTCAATCATACGGAGTCAACAGAAACCGCCAATCAATTGGACAAGCCCAATGGGCAGAAAAAAGGCTGTGTGAGTCTCTCCACTGACACAGCCAAAGTCCGTTTACGGACACCCTGCTTGAATTGCAGTTAGATAGTCACGCATCAATGCTAATTTTGAATTACCGGATTCTTAACTGTGTATCAATTGTGAGGCCCGTCTCCGTGATCGTGCGTCATCAGCAACGACAACGCAAAACTCGTCGCATCCTCCTCGATGAAATTAGTTTTAGTTAAGTGACATTTAACCTCGTCCTAACTCAGCCGTAATCTCAGCCGTTCATCCTCCACAAAAAACGCGAACAGTCCGAACGTAAGTCGTTAGGTCTCTTTTGAAGACGAACTCAAGGACTCTTTTGCAGGATACTTTGAGGATTGATCTTAAACAGCAAAGGGGAAAACGTGGGTCGACACTTCGCTTTCACTGTCGTGTTCGGATTGACTAGCATCAACGCATGCTTTGTTAGTCACGAGTTTGCAAGGACAGCAGTTTGACAGTTTGAATCGAATTACAATTTTGTCAGGCAGTTTGTTTCGCAACCGCTTACCTGTTCTCGCTTGCCAAGTTCGCCAAACTATTCGCACAGTCTGAAATTTTCCCACTGTTAAATATCTAAGTCTCTTACCCCAATAGATACTGGCCCATTCCGGGAACATCAGGTCAAGTTCACACCTGACTTCTACTAATCAGACCTCAAAGTGGTACATCCATTGCCCTGAGACAATTTGGGCCGACAAGTTCTTTGTATAAGCGGCCTCAGTCGGAAATATTAATTTTGTACTGCGGCGCGGGGTCCAAACGTTCGCGCTGCTTCCAGGGAGGTATCAATAGATGAAGCGAAGTTGTAACAAGCTGGTCCTGAGGTTTTCCATGGCAATCCTGCTGGCACTGAGTGCCACTAATTTTGCAATCGCCTCAGGACAAACACGAGAAACCACGAAACGCCGGTTGATCGCTCGCGTGCTTAGCGTCGACTACGAAAAGCGCACGATGCTAGTGCGCGAATTTGACGGGCAGAAAGTGACGCTTTCCATTCCGAAAGATCGTGAGATTAGCCTGTCTCAGGACTGGCCCACCATGGGTAGATCGCACCTGGTGGACCTTGAGGCAACGACTCCAGGATTGGTCATCGATGTCTACGTTCTGACGGTGACAAAGGTCGAGGAGACTGCCAACGCCGCATCAGGCCGCTGAAGCCGTGGCGGTAGAGATAAGCGACCGTCACCATCGAGGCTGCGGAGAATGTGGAGAATCGAACTCACGTTCAAAGCTCTCGTCTCCGCTCCTCGGTGAGTGATGTTAGCTTCAAATACCAATTCCGAACCAAGAAAGCCCGCAACGCTCTTGACAACCAGCCTCGTTTAGACAGGGCACTCTTGCCCCGGCCGCGACGGGCGGACAAGTCCGCTTTCTAAACGAGAGCTTGCAGCTTCATTTTTGTCGTTACCGCTATTGCCAAACTACAAACTCGTCATTCCAATTGCCGATGTTCATCGCCTTCGATTGATATTTGGCCTAAACAACAAACCCGCGGTGCTGGTGGAATCTGGCCTGTCAATTGCAATGGTTGTGAGGCGTGCAGACTGCTTTCAGTATTAAGGCTATATTCAAACATTGGTAATTGAGAGTTAACATCTCAACCTCAGAGTGTTTCTTCCAGGGGGATTTAATCAGGGGGGATTAATGACGACTTTACGTGACATCGCTAGAATCGCAGGAGTTTCGACAGCAACTGTTTCACATGTTATCAACAAAACCAGACGCGTTAGGCCGGCGACGTCCGCGAGGGTTCAGAGTGCGATCGCTCAACTCAACTTCGTGCCGAATCCGGTTGGCCGTCTACTAGCCCGGCAAGAGATTTTTCCCTCATTGCCAGTATCGATTGCGCCGAATAAAAGCAACAGCGTAGGAAGCTCCGGTGAAGGCGCAACGGGGGGCTCATCGCTAGTGGCCCTCCCATCGAAAAAGGGCTCAGCACTCAAATCAATCTTAACCGTATCAGGCGGGACTACCCGAGCTATGCTCAGGATGGTGCGTGCAGCGCAACCAATCTCGCGGGCTGACCTGGCGCGTCGGCTGGTGGTGAACCGCAGCATCATCACAGAGATCGTAAAGCCCCTCCTTGCTTCCGGGTTATTGCGTGAAGCCGAGCCGGAACAAGTAAGAGAGAGAATTGGCAGACCTCCCATCGGTCTATCTCTTTGGGACGCGAACACGTTCTTTATCGGAGTGAATATCGGGGTGCGTCGCAGTCAGGTGGGGGCCGCTCTGATCGATGGTCAGATGTTGGGCGAGGAATCTTTCGATACTCCTTCCGATTCTAACAGTGCACTTTCGCAGGTGCGCGAAAGTGTCGAGCGGCTTCGCGCTTCGCTGCCGGATCGAACGATTTCAGCGATTGGCGTCAGCGTGCCTGGTCCCACGGATGCTGAACGTACGCGGCTGTTGTTTGCGCCGCATCTCGGGTGGCGGGATGTGGCAATCGCGGAAGCTCTCCGAATGACAAATCCTTCTCGCGCGCGAACGATCAATAGGGAGGTTCCGGTAATTGTTGAAAATGACGCCACGGCTGCGGCCATGTACGAGCGCCGTAGACGCTTGCGTAACAGTAAGGATGTCGAATCTGGAGATTTCGTTTTGGTTCGCGCTGGAACAGGCATTGGAGTGGGTCTGGTAATTAAAGGCGAAGTTTACCGGGGAACTGGGGCCGACGGCGGTTTGCTGGGGGAGTTTGGCCATATGACTATCGTCGCCGGCGGTAAGTCTTGCGTATGCGGGAACCGTGGCTGTTGGGAATCCTATGCATCGGCCGCGAGCGCTGCGACTCTCTACTCGGGTGAGCACCTGCGCGCCAGGTCCGGAAAGAAACTACGTTTTTTGGATATCGTAGCCCGAGCAGAAGCCGGCGAGAAACGTGCGCAGGTTACCCTCGAGCGCATCGGGGATTATCTGGGCATCGGCGTTAGCAATATCATCAGCGGGTTGGGCATTGCGCACGTCGTTGTCAGCGGTCGTTTGGTATTTGGCTGGAAGTTTATTGAGAAGCCATTGCACGAAGCTGTGGCGCGCACAATGGTTGGACGACTGGCAAACTGGTCCATCGAGGCCGGCGAGCCCACAGGAGCGGGATTAGGTGGGGCGTTGGAAGTTGTTATTGAGCAACATCTCGCTACCATCGTAGCTGAGGCCCGCTGGGCCGCGTGATAATTACGACAGCTTCAGAATATACGAAACTAAATCAATTTCCTTCACCGTCAATCCCTATTGAATCGCTCACCTCGCACAGGATTGGATCGAAGTCACCCAGTGCTGCCGCTGCTTGCATGTGCGGACGAGCCTCGGGGTTCTGCTTAATCGCCAGAAAGTCCTCTACGCTCCGCCATTGCGCGTAGTTTACGACCTTTGTTCCATCAAAACTTTTATGAATGTTGGCCGAGACGAAGCCTGGCAAATGCCTCATTGTCTTTTTAGTAGCTTCGATCAGTAGATCAACTAACTGTTGCTGGTTCTCTGGCCTGACTGTAAAGACGTTGATCGGCGTCACGACTTCGTTTTCTTTCGAGATAGTGGTCATGGGTTTCCTTTCATCTTCAGGTTAGGCGGAGCCGGGCGGCATACTTTTGCTCGCTTCTTTTCGTAGGGAAAGTATCGGCAACAGGCGCCGAAGATGAAACGGCTAGAGGAGTCCTGAGGCAAGACCAGTCTGATACGCATACCACAATCCAAAGGCTATGCTCAGCCCTGCCGCAGCAGCTTGTAGACGGTGATGGAGTCCAGACAGATTTCGCGAGGTCAAGGCAAAAGGCAATCCGATTAAGCCTGACATCAGCAGCATACCGACGATTGAGCCAACCCCGAAGATTGCGAGATAAAGCAGACCCAACCAAGCCGACTTGATTTGCGTCAAGACGAGCAGTGTTATCGTTCCCGATCCGGCGAGGCCGTGCATCATCCCCACCAGCACTGGTTTGACACCAATGGAGGAGACAGCATGAGTGTGAGTTGACGACTGCCCATGACCGTGCCTCGATGTCGCCTCGTGAAAATGAACGTGCACGTGCGATTGTCCCTCATGGCTGTGCTGATGCAGGTGAACGTCAGAGCGACGGCGCAAGACGCGCGTCATCGCCAGCAAGCCAAGTCCGATAATCATCAATGCTACGCCAAACTCCAGCCAGTTGGCGACCGGCGGCGGGATGGCCGCGCGAAACACCAGTACTATAACGCCAACCACCACCAGCGAAGCGGTATGCCCTAAACCCCATAAGCCGCCGACGAGCGCCGATCGAAACACGCTGCGATGTTCGCTTACGATCGTCGAAACGGCAACAACGTGATCGACTTCTGTCGCGTGCTTGAGGCCGAACACAAGTCCCAGGCCGAGCAAGGCCAAGACACCGGCTGATGCGAATGATGTTTCCATCTTTGACTACGCTAACTTCTCTCCCAATATTCGGTCAAGTTGCGCGCTCGGCTACAGCCGCCACTCCCCGTTTTCGCAAAAGAACAAGACAGATAACGAGGGCGACTATCAGGACGGTGAGCACCACGAGTTCCACGATGAAGTGCTTAAAGACCGTTTCCGGCTCGTCGTGGACCTGGGCAAACTCCGCGGTCAAGACCAGTACGCGGCGGATTCCGGCAATCAGACCAACGAGAAGAAAGGGTTCCGGAATTAGACCGTGCTCCCGGAATGACACCTGAACCGTGTAAAGCAACTCGACGACCAGGAGAATCAAAAGGATGCGGTCCAGCATGGGAACAATGTTCCCCGTTAGTGTCCTGGCCATTAAGTTCTGGCCAAAACTAATAACGCCGCTGACCAGAAGTGCCAATGAGCTGCCCGCAAGGAGAAGGGCGAGTCCGAGGTAGACGATGTCTTCCACCACCGTAAAGGCGCGAGCTGCCCATGCGCGTTTCGGCTGCGATGATTCGCTGGCCTTCAAAGGAACCTCTCATTCGGATGCGATCCCAATAATGAAGTCCAAACAGACACTAAAGCGAAGTGATCCCGTTAACATATTCTGGGCAACTGCTCACCCACCAGCATGTCAACTATGCGCGTGCCGCCAAATCCAGTTTGCATGGCCACGATCCCTGCCGGCTGCTCCTTCACCATCCCGATGATACAGGCCTCGGATCCGTAAACGTTCTTTCTCATTCGCGTGACCAGTCGCTCGGCAATGTCGGCCGCAACGACGGCGATGAGCTTTCCTTCATTTGCGACGTAGAGAGGATCGAGACCAAGAATTTCGCAGGCGCCTTTCGCTTCTTCGCGGACAGGAATCAGCTCCTCGTCAATCTCAATGCAAACTTCAGAACTAAGCGCGATTTCGTTTAGCGTAGTTGCGGCGCCGCCCCGGGTTGGATCACGCAGGCAATGAAGAGAAGCAAACGCTCCCACGCTGCCCGCCTCGTCAAGCATTTCCTGAACCAGCAAATTCAGTGGTGCGGTATCGCTTTCTATATCCGTTTCGAGTTCAAGTTCACCGCGCGCAATCATGATGGTGGTGCCATGATCTCCAAGCGTGCCGCTAAGAATTACTTTGTCGCCCACTTGTGCACTTGAGGCTGAGAGATGTACCGGAGATTCAATCACGCCCACACCTGAAGTGTTGATGAAGAGTTTGTCTACGCTTCCCTTCTGCACAACTTTGGTGTCGCCCGTCACGACCGCGACACCTGCCTCCGCCGCCGCATCTCGCATCGAGGCGAGTATGGATTTTAGGTCTTCAATGGGAAACCCCTCTTCGAGGATAAACCCGGCGGAAAGATAGAGTGGACGAGCGCCGCTCATGGCCAGGTCGTTTACGGTCCCGTTAATGGCCAGTTTGCCAATGTCACCGCCGGGAAAGAAAATCGGATCGACCACATACGAATCGGTTGTGAAAGCAATTTTGGCTTTCCCCTGACTGTTATTGGTTGAACCCGCTAACCGTTCAGAGCTGACGCCGATTTCAAATACCGCCTGGTCTTCCAGTTTCTCCAGCAGTGGATTGCTCAGGTATTCGAGAAACAGCCCTTCGATCAATTCGTGCATGGCGCGGCCGCCGCTGCCGTGGGCCAGCGTGATCTGCGTGTCCCTGAACTTATGTTTACGCCGCCGCGCCTTTTCGACTCGTTCAAAAAGAGGCGTGGGGCTGAATACTTTGGACATGAATTCTAGAGATGTCCTGGCAAGTCGTTTTCATCATTTTCCATATATCATTTCACATTTTTCATTTTTCACTTCAAACGCTGCGCTCGCGATCGCTTTCAAGTAACACTTGGCTTAGTTTATATGAAAATTAGAAAGTGCAGCCAAGCTAATCAGTGTGTCCGCTCAAATGACAAATGAGAAATGTGAAATGATATATGGAAATCTTTCGTACTCGATACTAGCGCTACTAGCTTGCAGCGGGGACGGCGGAGCGCTCGGCAACCTTCGAGAGCCGGCCGAAATTGTAGTAAGCGGCGCAGGCCCCTTCCGACGAGACCATGCACGATCCGATAGGCGTTTCAGGGGTGCAGGCTGTGCCAAACACTTTGCACTCCCATGGCTTCTTTACGCCCTTCAAAATTTCGCCACACTGGCATGCCTTTGGATCAGCAATGCGGAGTCCCGGGACGCTAAACTTCAGTTCCGCATCGAACGCCGCATACTTAGACCGCAGGCGCATGCCGCTATGCGCTATTGACCCCAGCCCGCGCCACTCGAAATAGTCGCGCGGCTCGAATACTTCAAACAGCGCGTCGAGCGCGCGTTTGTTGCCCTCGCGATTGACCACACGCGCATATTGATTCTCTACCTCGGCGCGGCCCTCAACGATCTGCTTCACAATCATGAAAACCGACTGCAATATGTCCAGCGGCTCGAAGCCTGTGACAACGATTGGCTTACCGTAGTCACGCGGCACGAAATCATAGCAGCGCGTGCCGATCACCGTGCTCACATGACCCGGGCCAACAAAACCATCCAACTTCAGATCAGGAGAATCGAGCATGGCTTTCAACGCCGGGATGATCGTTATGTGGTTGCAGAAGATACTGAAGTTCTCAACCTTTTCTTTGTCTGCCTGGAGAACTGTCATCGCGCTCGACGGTGCTGTGGTTTCGAAACCAAGACCAAGAAACACCACCTGCTTTTCCGTATTCTTCTTCGCGATCTTCAACGCGTCGAGCGGGGAATAGACCATGCGCACATCCGCACCTGATGCTTTGGCGTCGAGCAGACTGGTTTTGGAACCCGGTACGCGCATCGCATCGCCAAACGTAGTGAAAATGACGTTCGGCTGTTGCGCAATGGAAATCGCATCGTCAACCCGGCCCAACGGAATCACGCACACCGGGCAACCAGGTCCGTGAATCATCTCGATGTTTCGCGGCAGGAGATCCTCGATGCCATACTTGAAGATTGTGTGCGTGTGTCCGCCGCACACTTCCATCAATTTTAGTGGCTGCGAGGTCAAGCGTTCGATTTGGTCAGCCAGCTTCAGGGCCAGATCGCTTTGCCTGTATTCGTCTATGAATTTCATTTTGAAACTCCCAGAACAATTAAGCCGCGGATGAACGCGGATACACGCGAATCAGAAAAGAACTGAATAATTGTTTACTCTTATCCGCGTTCATCGGCGTTCATCCGCGGCTGATGCCGCTTGTTCTCCCACCAGCGACTTATGTTGCAAAAACTCGTGAACCAAATCCCACATGATGTGATAAAGCGTGACGTGCGTCTCCTGTATTCGGTGAATGCTGGACGTCGGCACGGTCAGGCAATAGTCGAGCAGACCGTCGGCGCGCATCTGTACCATCTTGCCGCCGTCATCTCCCGCAAATCCCACGGTACCGAGTTTCATTCGCCGCGCGGTGGCAAAGGCGTGCATTAGATTCTCTGAATTTCCACTAGTTGAAATCCCCAACAGGACGTCTCCTTCGGAACCAAGCGCAATGATCTGGCGGCTAAAGACGTCGTCGAAACCCACATCGTTGGCCACGGCAGTGACCATTGCCATGTCGTTAGTTAGGCAGATTGCCGGCAGCGCTTTGCGCCCAACGGTAATTGGATGCATGAACTCAACTGCGACGTGCTGCGCATCAGTCGCCGATCCGCCATTGCCACAAACCAGAAGTTTGCGTCCTCGATGAAATGCCCTGGCCAGATCAAGCGAGGCCGCAATGATCGTTTCCTTGTTCTCTTCAAAGAACCTCGTCTTCACTTCCACGCTCTCACGCGCCTTCGCCAAAAGCGAAAAGGCCAACTGCTCTTTAAGCTCCTCCGGCTGTTTCTGATCATCGTGCAGAAACGGATAGAAGGAACGAGAGAAGTCGTCGATTGCGGGTTTGCTCATAGCTTTGTCAAGTAGTCCGTAGTCAGTGGTTCGTTGGTTGTTGGTTGTTACTTACCATTTGTTCACGCTCAGGAGTCACAGACAACTGACCACTGACCACGGACGCTTCTATTCTACCGTCGTCTTAAACTGCTCAAACTCCAGATCAAACTCCCCAATCTCCTTGAGCACTCGCAAGGTCTCTTCAGCCTGCTGCTCATCAACTTTACTCATCGCGAATCCGACGTGAATCAACACGTAGTCGCCCACGCGCGCTTCTTCTTTGCCGAGCATGCCGATGTTGATGTTGCGCTTGACGCCGCCAACCTCGACCTTGGCAATCTGATTATCTTCGTCGACGATTTCGACAATCTTGCCGGGTATGGCCAGACACATGTGTTAGATCCTCCCTGACTTGATTCGCGCAGTAGCCACCGCAGCCTGACCTAACGAGATACCGCCGTCGTTGGTCGGGACGCGCGCGTGAGTGAAAACCTGGAAACCGCTCAGCCGCAGCATCTCACAAGTCTTCCCCAACAGCAGCATGTTTTGAAAGACTCCGCCAGACAATACGACTCGATTTAGCTTCCGCTCATTCCTGACCCTCTCGGCTATCGAAACAATCAGATTTGCCACACCCGAATGGAACCGGGCGGAAACAACTGCGGCTGGGACGCCGTCGAGCAAATCTTCGACCGCGCTCCGAATTGCCGGCCCGGCTTCGATTGCCTTCTCCGTTGGACCAATTTGGAATTCGTAGCCTCCTGTACAGTTGCGATCAGCCATCGCTTCCAATTCAATTGCGGCCTGGCCTTCGTAATTCACCTGGGCCCTCACACCGAGGAGGCTCGCAACGGCATCGAAAAGCCGGCCCATGCTGGATGTTTCCGGGCTGTTGGTGCCCGTGGCCACCATGCTGCAAAGCGTGGGCCAACCGCGCTGCTCGAGGTCTTTGACGAAAGGCAAATCCAGATTCACAAACTCGTCGCCAAACGCTCGCTGCAAATAGATCGCGGCCATGCGCCACGGCTCTCGAATCGCTTTCGCTCCTCCCGGCATCGGCACGTATGCCAGATGCGCGACGCGTTCGGCTTCGACAAAATCCGCGACGAAGAATTCGCCGCCCCACATGCGGCCATCGGTGCCGAAGCCAAGGCCGTCCATGGCGACGCCAATCACCTCACCATCGATCTGATTGTCTGCCATGCAACTCGCAATGTGCGCGTGATGGTGCTGAACGGCGATCTTAGTCGCCGCGTCATCAAGTGACAAAGCGTACTTAGTCGACAAGTATTCCGGATGAAGATCGTAGGCAACGATCGAGGGTTCGATATGAAAGAGTCGTTTGAAGTGGTCGATGCCTTCCGCAAACGATTGCAATGTCTCCAGGTTTTCCAGATCGCCGATGTGGTGACTGACGAATGCGTAGTTATCGCGAGCCAGGCAAAAAGTATTCTTGAGTTCCGCTCCACAGGCGAGAACCTGTTGCTCAAACCTGAATGCCGTTCGGATTGGCTCCGGCGCGTGACCGCGTGAACGGCGCAGGATTATTTCGCGGCGATCATGGATGCGGGCCACCGAATCATCGGTGCGCATGTGAATGCGCCGGTCGTGCAGCAGGAAATAATCTGCAATCTTGTCTAGTCGCCTGGTGGCCTCCCCGTCGTCATAAGAAATGGGCTCATTGGACATGTTGCCACTGGTCATAACCAGCGGTTGATCAAGATGGTTCAGCAGAAGATGATGCAGCGGTGAATACGGCAACATGAATCCGAGATTGTTCACGCCCGGCGCTACCGCTCGCGCTGTGTTTGAGTCCGGCCTTTTCTCCAGGAGCACGATAGGTCGCCGCTCCGAGAGCAACAGACGTCGTTCAGCTTCCGAAACGAAACAATACCGCTCAACAACCTCAACCGAATTCGCCATCATCGCGAATGGTTTGTCTTCTCTGTATTTTCTCCGGCGCAACCGCTCAACCGCCTCCGGCGATAAGGCATCGCAGGCCAGATGAAAACCGCCGACGCCTTTGATAGCGACGATTCGTCCTTTGAGCAGTAGATCCTGAACAAACTCTACGGTGTCTTCCGGATCGACTACGTCCGGCCCGACTTCCAATCCATCGGCAGTGAGGAGATAAAGTTGCGGACCGCACGCGGGGCAGGCGGTCGGCTCGGCATGAAAGCGGCGATTCAATGGATTCTGATATTCGGTCGCGCACTCGCGGCACATTTCAAAGTCGCGCATGGTGGTGTTCGCACGATCGTAAGGAATGTTTTCAATGATCGTGAACCGGGGGCCGCAGTTAGTGCAGTTAATGAACGGATACAAATAGCGCCGGTCCTCCGGATAAAACAATTCTTTCAGGCAGTCGTCACAGGTTGAGACGTCAGCCGAGATTGGAACAAATCTCTCGCTCGTTGGAGCATCGTGAGCGCTTTCGAGAATTGCAAAATCCGAGTAATCGGCAGGCGGCAGGTGGTGATTACATTCAACCGATTCAATCGCGGAAAGTGGCGGCGCGTTTGATTTGATGTCGGTAATAAACTGCTCGATGTCGCTGTGGTCTCCCTCAACTTCAATCAAAACTCCGGTGGTGCTATTGCGCACTCTTCCGCGCAGGTCACGACGGTTGGCCTGGGAGTAGATGAAAGGCCGAAAGCCGACACCTTGCACAATGCCTCGCACCAGGATTTGGGATCTAGTAACCATGACTGCTTCGATTCTTTGGGGCAGTAGCCCGACGGTAAGGAAGGCGCCCTTGCTTACGCGAGCGTTCGAAAACTCCGGCCCCTCCTTGGAGTGCGCCTCGAGTTCAGATCACAACTCTGCTTTCCATCCGAGACTCCAGAAAACTCAGATACTCATCAAGACCTTCCCCCGTTTTCGCCGATAGCTCTAATACCTGCATTCCCGGCCGGACCGACTGAATGCTGTCGTGCGCACTCGTTAGATCAAATTCGACGGCCTCGGCCAGATCCATTTTTGTGATCAAGGCGACGTCGGCTGTGTTGAAGATGGTTGGGTACTTTAGAGGTTTATCTTCGCCCTCAGTTACCGACATCAAAACGATTCGCAGGTTTTCACCGAGATCGTAACTCGAAGGACAAACAAGATTGCCCACGTTCTCAATGAAAAGACAATCCAGCTCATTAAGTTCCCATTCGTCGAGCGAACGTTGGACCATGTCGGCGTCGAGATGGCAAACGGTGCCGGTGATAATCTGCTTAACCGGAACCTGGCTGCGGGCCAAACGCGCGGCATCGTTTTCAGTGGCCAGGTCTCCCACCAAAGCTGCCACGCGGCATCCATTTTCACGCAGCCGCGTCAGTGTCTTCTCCAGCAGCGTTGTTTTGCCGGCGCCAGGGCTGGAAACAAGACTGATGACGTAAAGCCCCGCGTCTTCAAAGCGCTGTCGCAGTGAACGAGCCAGCAGATCATTCTGCTTGAGTACATTTTGCCTGACTTCCACCAGACGTGGTTGTGTGCTCATACTGCGGCCTCCGCAAAGCCGATCTCAGGGGCAAGTTCAACATCTTCCCCGTCCGTTATCTCAATTCCCACCAGCTCCAACTGTTTTCCGCTAACAACATCCGGGCTCAGTGCGCCGCAGGTTGGGCAGCAGAACCGCTGAATCGATTCAAGAGTTTTCTCCGTTTCGCAGTTTGGGCAATAAACCACGACTGGAACTTCCTCGATGAGCAATTGGGAACCTTCCAGAGTAGTACCTTCGCAGGCCAGTCCATAGGAAAACAGCAGCGCCTCTTTCACCACGCCCGATAGCGGGCCCAACTTCAGATGCACAGCGTGAACCTGAGCGCCTCCACGTTTCATGGCCTCCTGCGAAGCACCTTCGATGATGCTCATGGCAATTGAAAGCTCATGCATAACAAGCAATGTCCAATGTCCAATGTCAGAGTCCAAAAGATCTACTTGAGTCCACAGCGATTCGACGTTGGACTTTGGACATTGGACATTGGACGTTTCATTCTTTCTCCGCCGCGATGTCGAAAGAGAACTTCAACTCATTTTTGAGTTTGATGGTGCCGCCCGCTGCCGAAAACGGCTTGATCCCAAAATCCGTTTGCTTCAGGGCAAACTCTCCCTTAGCTTTTAAACTTTCTCCACTGAGGGTGATCTCAGATGTAATCCAAAGATTCTTCTGAGTAGCACCATGAAATGTCAGATCACCTATGACTCTGGCGCGATAGCGTCCTTCCGCCAACCTGGTTACCGAAATATTGGAACTTACAAACACAATCTCGGGGTATTTCGCAATCTCCAGCACCTGCTCGCGCATCGTCTGCTCAATCTCGACTCGATCCTTCTCTTTGACTTCATTAGTCAAGACAATCGCGTCTGCCTTGATCGTTATCTTCACGGACGCCGATTCGAAGCTGCCAGGCACGAACTGAACGTCACCCGAGAAGTCTTTGATCGCGAGCACCGGGTCGTGACCGAACGCGGAGAACAATCCTTCCGCAAACGCCTGTACGGTAAACTTGCTTTGCTCCGGAACCAGGCGGTATTGAACGGCGCCAGTTTCACTTGTTTGCGTGGCGGTTTCAGTTGTACTTGCAGTTGTCATAAGTCACAGGTATCAAGAGCCCAGTAAGGACCATCAACTAACCCGCGCCAGCGAAACAGCCGGGATCGCGGAACCAATTCAGAGTGCGCGCCGCATCGCTCTCCTCACCATCTCGGTCGTCAATCCATAAACGAAGTGCGACGCCAGCGCGTATGCATGGATAGCAGGCGGATACTCAGTTGGCGCCTTTGATAACCCGAGCGCCGGTACGACGCCCTCGTCGGCAGTAAGCCAGACGAAGGTGCCGAACGGCAGACCCGCACCCGCCGTAACCGAAGGGAACATTTCGGCCGCTGCTCCATACCACGCACCTGTGGTTATGCCAAAGACGTAATGAACCGCCGTGCCTGCAACTTCCTTTTCAGATCGGCTCAACTCATGATCAAAAGCGGCTTCTGAAATCGCGTTGGCAAGTCTCATCGCCGCGTCGTCCTGCTGATCATCGCTGCCACGTTCTTTTAACTCGCGTGCGACACCATGATCCGGAGAACCCTGCTGGAGAGATTGGGCGCCGTGCGACCTCTCTTCTCCCCTGACCAGCTTGCCCAACAAAGCCTGGAACTGGTTCATTACTGCAGACGCCACCAGCCCGCCCACCGCGCCCGCCGCCAACCCTTTCCAGACATTGCTATCTGCATCCATCACATTGATCTGATCTTCATGTACCGTTGCATGTCAGGGACAACGGTAGTTAGACCAAGGTTGAAGTTATCCTGAATCCCGGGGAGCACGCGATCGAGCCCTGTCCGCACCTGTTTGCGGACCTCCGGGTGGGCCATGATCAAGCCGGCCCCCGCGATCATCAGGGCAAAGCCGCCGACTAAATACAACATGTCTTTCGAATCGTCAGAACCATTATTAGCCATGACCATCTCCTTTAGAGTTACCACCAAAGCGCAATTTGTGAATCCGCAGCTCCTGCTTCTCCCCGCTTGATTGTCCCCGACCTTCCACCTTACATTCTTGAAATTCGGATGTAGCGGCGAATGTCGTGCAGCGAAGTGATTAGCGTGGTGGCCGCAACTGCCAGAGCCATCCCACCAACAATTTTCCAGACCAGGTGTCCTGATGATTGTTCCGGTGATCGCCTTGCTCGAGCTTCAGCTGCCAATTCCTGCTGCTCTCTCAACCTGGTCTCACTGACTTTGTTCTCGCTCATTTCGTGCTACCCCTCTACCGTTAAGTAGCCTGTGACAGCGCTGCATCACAAGCTCTCTCCACCAGCGATTCAACCACCGTGACGGCCTGGTTCACAGCAGCTTCAACCGGTTCACTCAAACCCATCTGCCCCTCTTCCGGGCCGAACGTCGCAGGCTCGCACCCAACCAGCAGAATCTTTTTAAACTCCCCACCCATCGATTTCACCATGCTGAGGACCTTCATCGGGTTCATGCTGTGGGCGTCAACCATTCCCCCGTTGGCATTGATGCTATCAATTTCGTCCAGCTCCGGCTCGATGGTGTAGAGCGTTCCGGGTTCCTGGCCTCGCGGCGTTGCGTCAACAAAGATCGTTACGTCGTAGCCGTCGAGCAATGCATAGGCAAGGTCGAATCCGCGAATACCAAAATCGACCACCCGCACGTTACCGGGCCAGGCGCGCCCGCTCAAACGTTTCACTACTTCACATCCAAACGCGTCATCGCCAAGAAAAATATTCCCGATGCCGGCGACGAGTATGCTTGGGTGGGTCATAGGACTTGGTTAATGGTAAATGGTGAATGGTAAAATAGAAATTGCGCTGCTATGAATGGATGTTCTTTTCCATTCACCATTTACCATTAACCATTTACCCTTTCAGGGGTTCCACCTCTTCCGGCGAAAAGAAAAAGCGATGCCCGGGCTGACGTAACATTCCCAAGTCACGTCCCGGATCATCGTCCACCACAACTGCGAGGTGCGCCTGGCCTTCGTAGTCCTGCTCGATTGCTTCGACTACGGCAGTTTTGCCTGCCAACGCCAAGTCAAAGACGTCGCCACCAGAGCGCGGCTTAAGCCTGACGCGATCACCCTGCTTCAATTCAACGCCGGAGACAATGACGTGCTCCAGCAGCGTCTTGTCCTCCAGCAGTTGCCATTCCCATTCGTTCATTGCTACTGACCCGCCTTCTTCACACTCTTCATCGCTCCGTGCATCTTCATCAGTTGCTCCACCGGAAGCGTTTCGGTTCTCTCCAGTATCTGGCGCGCGCGGTCATCTGCTCCACGCATTTCGCGCTTCTCATCTTCTGTCAAAGTCATGATCCGCAACGTGAGTATCTCGTCTATTTCAGTCCCATCAAAAAGATTGCCGGCGCTCTCCGGCGCAATCTGTGGATAGTCGTAAAGGATTATCGGTGACGACAGCATGCAGTCGCGCGATCCGTTCTCGCCGGCTAATACCGGATACGTTCCGAGGTTGTTACATCCTCCGGCGGCCTGACTAAATTCTTCGGGTGGATCGAGAAGCGAAACGAATTGGCCATCACGCACGCCAAGAATCGTGTGGGTGGAAACGAACGATCGCATTAACGCTTCATCACGGCTCTTGTCGTTCGCCTCTTCAAAGGGAGTTCGGTTGAGAATGCGCACCGAGACCTTCAGGGAGGACTCCAACTCTACTATCTGAACCTCGATAGTGCCTTCGATCGCTTGCTGCTTCCGAACGATGACTCCAATAGTTTCACCGCTTCCGTCATCGATTAGTGGTTCGACTGTCTCGCTCTGCGGAAACGAAAACGTCTTGCTGTATGACTGAGCGCCAAGTTCAACTAGATTGAGATCGGGCAGGTGAACATCCCGCTCGATTGCTTCCTGCCACGTTTGGATCAGCTGACCGTTGACGTTGAGCGCCGGCACTAAGACGAGATGAGAATCACCTACCTGGAAGTGCCCACATTCGTCAATCGGCAATCGGCAATCGGCAACTCTGCGGCCTACCTCTCGCGTCAACAGGTGCAAAAAACGCACCTTGATCTCTAAGTTCGTGCGCGGGGTTTGTTGAATAATACACTCGGTCTGCATGGTCCAACTTTCAGTGCCGCGCTGGGCCAGACTGTAAGACTCTGGACACAGCGCGCCAAAATTCCAGCGCTGCTGGTTCTTTACAGACGACGGCCGATAGGGGTAGAGAATGTACCCCTCATAGAGCACGGCGTCGGCAATCTTTTCCACCAGACTTAGATTCACGAAGGCACACTTCCCTCGACAACAATTTCCTCTTCTGGCCGCGGTTCGATCCGATTCTCAGTAGTGTTTGCGGTAGCGATAAGGCTTTCGAGTGCCTGCTCCCAAGTCGGAATTCCTCGCTCCATCTTGTACTGAGCCAGGCGATCGAAAACATCTCTACGCAAACACAGCCAGGCGATGTTCGGATAGTAGATGTCGATCATCTCTTTCCATACGCGCACCGGCAGCCGATACTTGGCTTCCCGATCCCAGGGAATCTGTTCAACCTGCAATCCCCCGCCCACGGACTCGTAGAATATTGTCCCGCTGAACATAAGGTTCAGCGGAACTTCTCCATCTTCCAACGCGGCGAAATACTTCGCGGCGGCCACGTTGAAGTCGAAAGTGCAAGGCACGGGTAGATCGACGTGGATGGATCCCTGAAACGGTGTCACAGCCGCGCTGGCGTGCGTCCACAACATCGCGCGCAGCGTGCGGCTCCAACGCTCGGGCGCACCAAAAAGGTCGAGTAACTTCTCCTGTTCCTGCACCCCGTACTTGCGGTGTGTTGATTCGATCTGAATCTGGCAACGCAGTGCTACCGATTGAATTACTTCCTCCGCGTAGGCATTAGTGATGCGCAGCTTAAAGGCCAGTAGCGGGGCTGCCGAATAAGGAACCGCCTCGGCGCCTTCAACCTGGAAACTTAGATCAGGCATGCGCTTCTCCCGTTTGATCGAGCGTCGCGTCTCCTGTGGGTGCAATGAAAGGCCGTGATTTTTCTTTCAGCTCCGCAAAAAACCCGCCGATCGCTTCCCACATCGGAGTGCCGCCGGACAACCCATGCCAATTCGTGCGGATCAATCCCACCAACTTGTAACACTCGTCAATCGGCAGCAGGTAATATTCCGCAGCACCGCCGACGCGGTTTACCAGCAAGGCCTCAGTGTCCGGCTCCATATCCTGCAACACTGGATTGCTTTGCAGAATTTCATCCCACGACTCAAAATCCAGCAGCGACTCGGTAGCTCCGGCCGGACTGGGATAAAGCGAGATCACCTTACCTGCAGCACTGCTATTGAAGAAGAAGGCCATGCTGATCGGAATCAGCAAACTGTCCCATTGCGCATCCGTCATCTGAAAATTTGCCAGAGAGAGTATGCGCTGTGGTACCCGACGGTACTTAGTGTTTGCCTTGCCGCTGAAAAGAATCGCACAAGCCTGGCAGGCACAGACCATTTGCCGAGTGGCGATGTCGACGAGGTGTTCGTGTTGAGTATGCACTTCCGCGCTGCACAATTCGCAGCGCTCGACAACAGCGCGCTGTTTTACGAATCGGCTCAAGACGGCGAAGGGCGTCGGTGCATTGGGGATTTCGACTTGCGGATTGCCGATTTGCGGAGCTTCATCACCGTTGTTTGACATACTTTCACCGTTCGGATTTGAGTTCATCGGCTCGTCAGCTCTTCACTCCGCAATCTGAATTCCGGGATGCACAATCGTAATCACGCTGGCGGCATTTTTGTTCCGGTATCTGATTCCGCGCTGTCAGGATTGATAGCTGTAGAATCTCTGGCAGTCTTCGTGCCCGTGGGACGGTCGGCGTGCGACGTTCCGGTCTCCTTGCGACCCGCTTCCTGCCCATCTCGATCCTTTATCTCCTCGCCTTGTCTCGTACCTGGCGTGTGCGTCGGTCCCGATGTTCCTTCATTCCCCATTGTCTTTCTCCTTATTAACAGACTGTAGGACAGACATTCTTGTCTGTCTCTCTGATTGATGGACCGGCGGGAATGCCTGTCCTACCTTGGGGGCAAAGCCACCCTCGCGCGTCCCTGTTCGAATAACAACGGAAACGGCTCCAGGTGGAGACTCGGTTGATCCAGTCCGCGGCCCGCGCGGATCACGTCGTACTGTTGGCGGCAGTGCGGGCAGACCAGATTGGTTAGTTCAAGATGCGCACCATGCAGGGGTTGACCACAGCCGGGGCAGTTGTCGCCATAGGCGTAGAAGGTTTCTCCCAAACGGCAGAAGAGAACGTTACGCCCCCTCACATCGATCATCTGTACCGAACTCTGCGCCAGCGACGCAAGTTCTTTCACATCGGTCCAACCGTCGGAGACTGCGTGGCCATTGCCGTTTCGATGGCCATTGCCGTTGCTGCTCGCACTAGCCTGTGACTTTCCAATTTGGACGAACCCGGACTTTGAAGCGTTGGGCTGCTCCGCCACGCCCTCGGCTTCAATGGTCACTACATCCGGAGCGGCTGCATAGATGGCTTCTTCAATAGCGAGCTTGAGCGTCAACGAAGACGATGGACAACTCTTACAGCTACCCTGCATCCGCAGGCGGACTACTCCGTCAGCAATTCGAAGCAACTCCACATTGCCGCCATGTGAGTCAAGATACGGCCGGACCTTGTCTAGCGCCTGCGTCACGCGAACTTCGAGCGACAGCGGATGCAAACCGTAAAGTAGTAACAGGCTGCCAACCAGATCATCGGCGGAGAATCTATCAAACACGGCGTATCCAGGCTCACCGGCATCGGCGATGATCTCCATTACTCGTTCCAAGCCGGCACCATGAAATTCCATCAGCGCCTGCATCAACGCGATCGCGCTGGAGCGAGCTGCGCCGTCGGGCAGGTCTTCGATCGTGCGAACCAGCCCCTCGATCTGTTCCATCGATTGCGGCAAGTAATTCTCCTCGTAACTCGTGACAGGTGACTGGTGACAAGTCAGAGGAGAAGAAGAGGCTTTCTCCTGTCACTCGTCACCTGGCACCCGTCACGCTCTTATTTCACCATTCCGAACATTGGCGAATGGTGTGTTTCCAATACCTTTCCGTTGCCAAGGTACATGTGAACGCCGCAGGGCAGACACGGATCGAAGCTGCGGACGGCACGCATGATGTCGATGCCCTTGAAGTTCTCCGGTCCGTTCTCTTCAAAGATCGGCGTGTTTTGTACGGCATCCTCGTAAGGTCCGGGCGTCCCGTAGATGTCGCGCGGATTTGCGTTCCATGGCGTTGGCGGATATGGATGGTAATTTGCGATCTTGCCCTCGCGTATAACCATGGGATGCGAAAGCACGCCGCGCACTGCCTCATGGAAACCGCAGCCAATCGCTTCCTCAGGCACCTTGAATTCCGACCAGGTCTTGGTGTGTCCTGCGTGCAATTCCGCGAGCGCCTGCTCCGCGAAATAGAGCGCAGCCGCAGCCGCGTAAGCCTGGAAGTAAGTTCGCGCGCGATTGCGTTCGATGGCGTTGCTCCACTTCGGGATCTTCCACTCAAACTCGACCTCGGGCTTCATGGCAGTCTTCGGCAAGTAGATTTTCACGCTGTGGCCGGTCGCTTTAACATAGCCAATGTCCACCTTGCCGGCGAGCGCCGTCGCCCAGAAGCGAGCAATTGGGCCGCCGCCCGTATCGAGCGCGAGGTATTTGTTGTCGCCCTTTTCACCTTCGTGGTACCAGCGCGGCGACATTACCCAGGTGTAATTGTTATCGAAGTCGCGTTTCTGTGGCCTCGGGGTAGTTGTTTGATTCCATGGGTGTCTGCGATCAACCGGATTGCCAAGCGGGTCGGTCTTCACAAAGGTCTCCCCGTTTTCCCAGTCATCGTAATAAGAACTGCCCAGCAGGATGCGAATACCAAGGTTAATGTCAACCAGGTCGGTCGTCACTAGTTTACCGTCGACGACTATGCCGGGGGTGACGTACATCGCGTTGCCCCACTCGTTCATATTCTTGTAGGTGTAATCACAGACTGCCGGATCCTGAAACGATCCCCAACAACCCAGCAGGACGCGCCGCTGTCCGACCTTCTCGTAGCCGGGCAATGCCTGGTACATGAAGTCGAACAGATCGTCATGAAGCGGCACCACCTTCTTCATAAACTCACAATAGCGCATCAGCCTGACGAGATAGTCGGTGAACAGTTGGATCGTCGGAACCGTGCCTACGCCGCCTGGATAAAGTGTTGATGGATGAACGTGGCGACCTTCCATCAGGCAGAACATCTCGCGCGTGTAACGGCTGACGTGCAACGTCTCGCGATAAAATTCGCCGCTGAAAGGGTTCAACGCCGTCATAATATTGGCGATGGTCTTATAGCCATGATCGGCCGCGTGCGGAGCCTCGGTTGTCTTGGCCTTTTCCCAAACGCTCGGGTTTGTTTCCTTGATCATCTGCTCGCAATAGTCTACGCCGACCAGATTGTCCTGGAAGATGTTGTGGTCAAACATGTATTCGGCCGCTTCGCCAAGGTTAACGATCCACTCAGCCATGGCGGGCGGCCTTACATTGAAAGCCATGTTCTGCGTGTAGGTGGCGCAAGTCGCGTGATTGTCACCGCAGATGCCGCAGATGCGGCTCGTAATGAAGTGTGCGTCGCGCGGATCTTTCCCTTTCATGAAGATGCTGTAGCCGCGAAAGATCGAGGAAGTCGAGTAGCACTCGGCAACCTCGCGGTTAGCAAAATCAATTTTGGTGTAGATACCCAGACTACCAACGATGCGGGTAATCGGATCCCAGTTCATGTCGACGAGCGTGCGTGTTTTGCTTGGGGTTTTTGTAACAGTTGTAGTTGTGCTGCTCATTGCGCTCGCTCCTTTATCTGCAATGGGGGCGGGTTATAGCCCGTAGTCAGTTCCGGACGATTATGCCGCCACTTGGGTTCCTTGTTGACCGTTGCGTTGGTTATGCTGCGGAGCTTGCGAATGGCCGCACCGTAGATGCCAATGGCGGACGCTGAAATCTTGGCGCCCGGCGGTTCATCCATGAACGGCATGAACTTGTCCGGGAAGCCGGGCATCGTGCAGCCGATGCAGATGCCGCCAACGTTTGGGCAGCCGCCGATTCCTGCCATCCAACCACGCTTGGGAACGTTGCAGTTAACTACCGGTCCCCAGCACCCCAACTTCACGATGCACTTGGGCGAACCGTACTCAGTAGCGAAGTCTCCCTGCTCGTAATAGCTGCCACGGTCGCATCCTTCGTGCACCGTTTTTCCGAAGAGCCACGTGGGACGTCCGGCGTCATCGAGTGGAATCATCGGCGCTAGCCCAGCCGCGAGATAAAGCAGGTAGAGCACCGTCTCCATGAAGTTGTCAGGTTGAACCGGACAACCTGGGACGTTGACAATCGGAATACCCGCTGAAGATTTCCAGTCCCAACCGAGATAGTCGGCCAGGCCCATGCACCCAGTCGGATTTCCTTCCATCGCGTGAATGCCGCCGTAAGTGGCGCAGGTGCCGATCGCAACGAC
>JALYSR010000051.1 GCA_030854715.1 Acidobacteriota bacterium | reverse complement strand
CGGCATGGAGAAGCTCAACTCAATGCCCTCCTTTTCGCTTTTTGGCGGCGGAGACAAGCAACAGAAACAAGAGGCGGCACGCTTAAAGAATTTCAAACTGTCGGCGTCGAAAATAGCAGTTAGTTCGAACGGGCAAGTCGCAGCGGTCGGGCAACCTGATAAAGCAGTAGAGATGTATGACGCACAAGCGGGGCGCGAACTGCGGGAATTGCCATTCAAGGCGATCCCGGAAGCGGAAAACTCGAGCCTCGCGTTTAGCGCGGATGCGCGCCTCGTCGCCTTCGCCAAAACGAGCGAGATGGTCAGCGTTCAGGAAGCGACCACGGGCCGCGAGCTTTACAGCATCAACACAGGATTCAGCAAAACGCCCCAGCGTGTGCAATTCAGCGCCGACGGACGATTCCTCGTTACGGCTATTGATAACAACGCGGGCGCCGCGATTAAGTTGTGGGACGCTACGACGGGTCAACTGATACGCGATCTAAAAACCAGTGGAGACGGTCTGATGAGCGCGCGAGTGATTAGCTTCAATAGCGACGGCAGCCTGATCGCAGCGGTAGCGCCGGGAGCTAAAGCAATCAGAATCTTTGAGTCCGCAACGGGGCACGAATCCCGCACGCTGCAAACGGGAACGATGGACCAAGCGTCGCGAGCGGAGCAAGCGGCGTTCATTAAAGCCATCGATCCTAAAACGATGGCCATACTTCAGAAGCGGGATATCACGACGCCCGAACAAATCATCGAGGCCGTCGAAGCGATGGGAACTATTTCCAGCGAAAAGCTTCAGGCTGGCGGCGCCGTTAGTTTCAGTCCCGACGGTCGCTTCCTGATTTCGAGTCAGATGCTTTTGAAAAATCTGTCGACGGAAGTGTGGGATACCGCCGCGGGAACGCTGGTGCGTGGTAACGACGATGCATCGCTTCGCGACCGTGGTAAGCCTTTCTTTAGTCCGGACGGACGCTTCAGGGCCGCCGCTTTCTTCCCGATGAAGAACTTCTATGACCCTTCGGCCGGCTCACTTCTAAATCCGTTTAGCACTGGCTATGAAGATGTCTACAAACAGAAAATAGATCTCTACGACGGAAAATCCGACAAACGTTTGCGGGAGTTGGACGGAGGTAAGGCCCCTATCATGGGCATCGTTCCGGCAGCGGGTTTTAGTTTCGACGGCAAGCTCGTCGCGATGACCGGGTTCGAAAAGAAAGAGCGTTCCGTACTCATTTACGAGACGGAAAGCGGGCGTAGGGTTAACAGTTTTCAGATCAATGATGACGACCAAAGCGGAGCGGTGACAACTCTTTGCCTCAGCGCGGACGCGCGTCTGCTGGCCGCAGGATACGCTACTAAGATCGATATATTTGAAGTGGCTTCAGGCAAAACAATCCGCACCTTGGCACACGCTGGACGGATAGTCTCTCTCAGCTTCAGTCCGGACGGGCGTTTTCTCGTAGCCCTGGGTTCCAACAACGACAAGTATATTTGGGAGGCTTCGTCGGGCGAAAAACTCGCCACTTTGGTAAATCTCGGCGGCGCTCTCAACAGCCGCGGCGGCGATTGGTTGGTTGTTTCTCCCGACGGCTTGTTCGACGGCTCGCCCGCTGCCTGGAAACAAATTCTGTGGCAGTTTGGCGGCAACACCTTTGATGTCACGCCTGCGGAAACGTTCTTCAACGAGTTTTACTATCCCGGACTGCTGGCTGAGGTGATGGCCGGAAAAAAACCTCGCGCGCCGAAAAACATTTCCCTGCTTGATCGCCGCCAACCAGAACTAAACTTGATAATTCAGAATGGACCAGCCGGCGCCGCAATTAAGGAAAGCACGTCAGAACGCAATCTGACGGTGAAGCTCGAAGTAATCGAAAAACCGGCCGACAAAGATCACAATGCGGGCAGCGGGACGCGCGACGTGCGGCTATTCCGTAACGGTTCACTGGTAAAAGTTTGGCGCGGGGACGTGCTGAAAGGGCAAACTGCGACAACGCTGGAAGCCAACATAGCAATCGTCGCCGGAGAGAACCAATTGGCGGCTTACGCGTTCAATCGTGACAACGTCAAGAGCAAAGATGCGAACCTCAGTCTCACAGGCGCGAGCAGCCTCAAGCGGCCCGGCACCGCTTACGTTCTGGCCATCGGTGTTAACGCCTATTCCAATTCGCAATACAATCTCAAGTATGCTGTCGCAGACGCTACGGCGTTTGGCGAAGAGGTACGACGCGCACAACAGCAGATTGCGAACTACGAGCATGTGGAAGTCGCATCTCTGCTGGACCAGCAGGCCACGAAAGCAAACATATTAAGCGCATTAAGACGGCTCGCCGGAACCGGAGGAACCCAGGCGGCCGATACGCCCGATGTACCTTCGTCACTCGCAAAGCTGAAGGCCACTCAGCCCGAGGATGCAGTCTTCATCTACTTCGCCGGCCACGGAACCGCTCAGGGGCAGCGGTTTTATCTATTGCCGCACGACCTGGGCTACGCGGGGGAGCGAGATGGGCTTGACGCCGCGGGTTTGCAAATTATCCTCGAACACGGCATCTCGGATGAGGAGTTGGAGCGGGCGGTTGAAGGAATCGATGCGGACAAATTTCTAATGGTCATCGATGCTTGCAATTCCGGGCAGGCACTCGAAGCCGCGGAGCAGCGGCGCGGTCCAATGAACTCAAAAGGTTTGGCCCAACTGGCTTACGAGAAGGGGATGTACATCCTGACTGCGGCGCAGAGTTATCAAGCTGCACAGGAGGCATCACAACTGGGTCACGGGCTGTTGACCTACGCGCTCGTCGAGGAAGGACTTAAGCAGGCCGCGGCAGATAGTGACCCTAAAGACGGTGAAGTGTGGGTGCGTGAATGGTTCGACTACGCGAGCACGCGCGTGCCCAACATGCAAATCGAGAAGATGGAGAAGGCGCGTGATTTGGGCATCAGTCTTTCCTTCCTCGCAGCCGACAAACGCGTCGAAGGCGACAAACGCGTTGAAGGGGACAAACGCGTTCCAGCCCTGGAGCAGCGCGTTACCCAGACGCCTAGAGTCTTTTACCGGCGCGAATCAGAAGGACGGCCATTAATCGTCGCCAAGCATTGAATACTGAATACCGAGTGCCGAGTGCTGGGTGCTGAGTACCGACTGCTCTTCGTTCTGCTTAATCTGCGTAATCTGCGGATAGTCTTAAGGCTGTTTTTCTTAACTCATCACTCAGTACTCAGCACTCAGCACTTTTTTCGGAGGACCCACGTCGTCATCGCGCGCATGTTCTCGACTACTGTCGTCTTGATCGGCTCAATAAACTCTCCGCCGAGCGCTGCCGTCACCCGTTGCAACATCGCCGCGTCTACGAGAAACCGATCCGAGCCGTCTGGAAGCCGATAACGCCTGCCGTCAATCAGCCTTACCTGATTTTCCATGCCGATAGTTGAAGCCAACCGTGCGAAGAAGATCCCACCAGGCTTTAGTACGCGCCACATCTCATTCACCATCGCCTGCCACTGCTGCTCATCGCGTGCAAAGTGAAGCACCGCGCTACTCAATACCACATCAAACCCAGCGACATCCGATCGGCTCTTGTCAGTACCACCTGCGGTAACGGGTGGGTCGCTGCTGAGTGCGGACTCCCATGACATCCTCTCGACCGCCTCAACCCTAAAGTTATCGGCCGGCAATTGCGGCGCATGCGCGGCAGCCATCCGCCTTATCTGCGTAATCTGCGGACCCGATTCATCAACACCAAACACTTCATATCCACTCCTGAGGAAATAGACAAGATTCCGCCCCGCCCCACACCCCGCATCAAGCACCCGCATCGCCGGCACGAACCTGCCCTTCAACAACTGGTCAAAGATGTAGATATCGATCCCACCAAACCACTCTTGGAGATTTATGGACGTTTGCATAACGACTATTCCTTCGAATGCAGATCTGTCACCGCTTTAGTACAAGCAGTTTTGAATGTTGCCGTGCGCAGCGCGTCGAGTCAAAGCGCCGTAGGCGCGCAATGTTTATAGCCAAGGGCAACGCCCTGGGAAATCAGCCACCAAAAACACAATTCGCCGACCCTCGACCGGTCGGCGTTGTTTCGTGTTGTGGGTGAGCCCGAGAATTCTAAAAATAGGGAGCGCAGATGCGCTGCTCAACTTCTTACTGCGTTTGGAACCCTGGCTCCGACGCACCATACCTGCCCGCGCTCACGCTCCGCCTCGATCCAGTCAAGGTCATCCAGGAGTTCATCCGGTAGCAGCGACTCAATACCCTGTAAGAGGCGGAGCCTTCGTCGGTATTCATAACGTTGCCACACAGCTTCGTCTTCGTTGAAGCGCCGGGCTAGCTCTTGTGAATCTGTCATTTGGTCCATCACGCGGTGTCTCTTGTTTTTATATCCCCAACTGAAATCGCAAAGCATCAAGAATCGACTGCCTCGCATCTTCGTCGTCTATGACGCCAAACAATTGAGTTAATCGCCGCTTATCCAAAGTTCGGATTTGGTAACACAGTGCTATCGAATCGAGCGTCAGCCCGCCAATATTTGACGGCACTACAGCCTCGTTAGGGTAGATGCGGCGATTAGGTTTCCTCGACGTTATTGGTATGACGTTAACAACGGGAAGGATCTCATTGACGGAAGTCTCGCTGATGACTAGCACTGGCCTCGTTCTGCCTTGCTCTGAACCGACCACCGGATCGAGATTAGTGAGCCGGACGCTCCATCGCGAGAAGTTCATGCAGGACGTTCCAATGGGTCAGCGTCCTTGAAATCTTCCATATTCGCGTTGAGGTCCGCCAGAAAAAGTTCATCGTTCGCTGCCTGGCTCATCAATTCCAAGCGGGCTTGTGTGTTCGTGGACGTGTTCAGTAAAGACTCCCTGGACGCACTTAGCACGGCAACTGCCTGTTCACGCCTCACGGTGGGAAATTGATCGAGAAACTCTTCCAGGCTCTTGCTGCCTTCAAGATAATCAAAAAGATGCTTGATGGGAACACGAGTACCAGAGAATACCGGCGTCCCACTCATCTTCCCGGGATTGCGTTCTATTAGCTCTTCAATCTTCATATCTACTATCAGAATCCTACCATAAGGTGAACTGGGCGGTGCAATCTGACCTCGAATCCCGACAACCTGACTCTAAGCCAGATTCCTTTCATCCGCTTTCACTTCGCTGAAGGCCGATTGCTGAATGCCGTTTTACTTATTGCTCCTCAACACTAATCACTGCTCAGCATTTTGCATCGATTCAAAATACCTGGATGTTTGGGTCCTGTTGCGGGTCTCATTATCTCGTGGAGAATGCTCCTCATGAGCAGGTCTTTGCGGCGCTGCCAATAAAAAGAGTGGAACGCGCCATCATCTTGAAGAGGCGTTATTTTCGAAAGGGGGGATACCGGAAATGAGCGAAGTTAGACTCAACCTCATCGACACTCATCAGGCTCTTCACGGCACGCAGGCTTGCTGATCGGGATTATGCCGAAGGCGCGATAACTTAGCCCGGGGGTTGGCGCGTGAGCGCTACCCCGGGAATCAAGCCCCAAAAAAAATCGAACACCCTGAAAGGGTGCGACAGAAATATCAATCGCCTTCAGCGAATCAGATTTATTTATTGCTGACCCAGGATGTTACCCTGGGCTAGAATTATTCAACGCCTTCGGCGTGCCGGCAGCATCGTAAATAGCCCAATGAACAACTTCAGACTTGATTACACGAAGCCGATCAGCCGATTCCTGGCTTGGGTGTTGGCTCTCTTACTCGCTAGTGCCCTTGGCGGTGTTGTCTCTACGTTGCAAGCGCAAGATCAAAGCCCACCCTCCGAGCCGGACTTCATTGTTCCATCCCGGCCCACTGTTTCCAATCCAGCCGAGTTTCAAAAGCCGGGCGTCTTGCAACTGGAAGTTGGTTACAACGCAAACTTTCAAGCCCCAGGCGTCCATCTCCAGCAAGACATGCCGCTGGCGTTACGGTTTGCGGTTAATAGGAGACTATTGCTGGAGTTTGATGGAGACAGGGCAGCCTGACCACTCAATTCATGTCCGTTATCAGTTGTGCGTCCACTAAACAGAGAGGCCGCATTAAAGTCTACCGTCGTCCCGCCAATCTTCTTGCTTACCAGCGCGATGAAGTTGTGGTCCACTCGCCCAGTGCCCAGGCCTTTGGCGCTATCTGCGGTCGGGAGCTTGATGTAATAGGCGAGCGAGAATCCCGGGCGCGATTCCTTCTCGTGTTGCAACACTAATTGAATGCCAAGCTGCGAATCGCCGGCGCCAGTTGTCCTCACACCCGCAACTGTCTGAGAACTCGGGCTGGCTGCCTCGCACAACGTAACCAGACGCGTAGGCATTCAGGGAGAGCTCAGCGGCTATTCGCGAAACGATGCACAGCCCGGCGCCATGTTGGCGCTCGGGGCACTTACTTGCCAGATCAATCGAAAGCTAGTGTTGGACAGTGGATTACGCTTCGGTCTCACTCACGATGCTCCACGCTGCGGCTTGTTCGGCGGACTAACATTTGGGATTGGCGATCTTTACAAACACCGTCACTCCGGGGGCGACTAAGCGCTTTAAGATTGCTGATTTCTACGAACCCTTAACTATGAGAATCCGTGTTCAATCAAATGTGTGGCGTATGCTCACTTTCCCGCAGGTTCCCGGCCGAGGAGCAACAGGCCAGTGATGTAGAGCACGAGAGTGAAGAAAGAGATGTAACCAGTGGCGGGCGCAAATGCCGGAGCGTCGAGTGTGCCGAGTGAGACGCCCTGCAATAGCGCACCCGCCAGGCTTTTCAGCCATCCACCGTCGGAAGCATAAAGGCTGGCCAGCAGCATGTGCTTCAGCACAAACGCCGTTCCAAACAGCACCACCAGGCTGCGTAACAATCTGCGCGCATCAAACGATGAAAACTGATTATTCCAGAGCGTCCAAAGAAAAAAGAATGAAAACAGCCAGTGCAATAAGCCACGCTCCGGCAATACTGAATTAAACGCCTGCGCGGAAGCGAAAAAGAGCGTCAGCAGCGTCCAGCCGTGCGCCACATTTGTGAGCGGGGAATAGTGATGGGCCACCCATGCCCGCAATTCAATCAGCCGGCCGCGGACAAAAAGGAGCAGCAGCAAAACAGCGAGGACCAGGGTTATAAGTGGAGGCGGAACGAAGACAAACGCGCGGTCTGCGGCATTCACACGCAAACCACCCAGCAGTGTGACGGTCAGGAATATCATCGGCAGCAACACAAAGCTCACCAATGCCTGATTTCGCGACCTGTTACGCCGCGACCTGTTATCGTCCCCCACTAACTCTCGCCGAGCGGCAGTCATCAAGTCGTCCTGGTTAGCAGTCATTAAGTCGTCACTGCTTGTAGTTCTCAATTCTTCACTCATCACTTATTCGAGTACTGAGTAACTGAGTGCCAACAGCTCTTCCGTTCTGCGTAATCTGCGTAATCTGCGGATGGTCTTAAGGAAGTTTTTTCTTAACTCAGTACTCATAACTCAGTACTCAGCACTCATTATTACCTCACTTCCTCTGCCTCATAACCTTCAACGGATTAACATCTCCCCAGCTGCGCTCCGTCCCTTGTTCCAGCTCAGCCTTCAACTCCGCAGCCGTATGGAGCTGCAGGTTTTCATCCGGAACGTTGAGCGGTGCGGGCGCGAGAGCAATAGCCCGATTGACGGCTTCAACACCCTGTTTGAACAAATCCTGATCGTAGTAAACGCGGCCCCACCCTTCGCGATAAAAGGAGTAGGCGATATAGAACTGAGTCCGCGCATCGCCCTGGGCCGGGTCGGCGCGATTCCATTCATCGCGCGCCGCGCGAAACTGCTCGCGCCGAAAGAGCACGAGTGCACCACTAAACTTCTGCTCGTCTACCTGGTAAGCGCCCGCCGCAACCTGAGCTCCCGTCGCCACCTCTTTGAAGCTGCGCGGCTCAGTTGCGTATAGCCAGACGATTACCACCGCGTAAACCGCAGTCACCGCCAGCCCAATAATTTGAATAAGCCTCTGCTCCATGCCTTAACAACCTTACTACATTCTTCGATCGAGGGCTCATAGCTTCCGCTTTTCGGTATGCTTTATTTGGAGTGCGGTGCCAGGCCACCGCACTCCAAAGTAAGACAGTAACTTCGCCCCACCCGATTGACTGCCGCAGTGTAGTCTCTGCTAGAATTATCCAACCCGTTTCTCCCGTTGCCCACTTTCCCTTTTTCCCCATTACCCCCCAAGGCCCCCAGGTCAAAGTTGTCATATCAGATCATCGAAAGGTCCAAAATATGTTTCGCAACGCGTATTCATACCTAATCGTTTTTCTAATTCTTTTCGTGGCGTCGCCGGTGCTGACGCAAAAGCACTGCTTCACAAAAGAGGCGCGGGAGCAGGCTGAACAAACGGCGAAAGTTTGGCAGGAACCCGATCCCGGCTACGACCCGGTGCTGGGCTACAACCCTAACCAGGGCGTACGACCTGGGGCGCTCCCCGTCGACTCTGCTGGACGTGCGCTGCCTCTGAAATGCGTCGCCAACAAAGACCCTTCGCCCGGCAGCGGCACCACGCCGAAGTTTTATTGTTCCGTGCCCGGCGTCGTTGATGAGGGCGGCGATCCGATCCGCTACAAGGTGAAGACGCACTTCAAAGGTTCGGAACCAAACAAACGGAACGGTGAAGTCTACGGCGAGTTTCTGTCTTCGCGTTTCTCCAAGGCACTCGGGTTCTTCGCCGACGATGAGTGGGTGACAGACGTCACCTGTCCCGATTGCAAAAAGAGTTTGACGAAAGGCTTTCAGGGCGCGTCCTTCTCACCTTTTCAACCCGCTGCGGGCGTGGAGTTGTCGCTGGGCCACGGCATAGATGTGAACTGTGATCGCAAAGACAGCGCGCCGCTCGCCCCGACGCTAAAAGAGTTGGAGAAAGACGGCACGCCGCGCGCCGAGATTGATGCGTTCAAACTTTGGCTGGCATTCATCGATCACGGTGATACCAAGAGTGACAATGAAAAGTTTGCCTGCCTTGATTCGAAAAAGAATCCCGATGGATCGCGTGTATGCAAACCCGGCAAGGCGGTGTACTACGTCAGCGACATGGGATCGACCTTTGGCTATTCCACTGCAAGTGAGAAGAAGGCGAGGCTCGAACTGTGGAGAAAGAAGGATCCAATCATAGTGAAGGATGGTAAGTGCTACACCACGGCGAAGGATGTCGGTGACACACAGCTCAGCGAAGAGGGGCGGCAACTCCTGGCCAACGAACTGCAGCGCCTCCTGGATGCGGAACGAAGCTCAGGGTTAATCACGCGCGTCTTCCGTGCCTCGCGCAATGAGGAACGCGACGCGCCCCCTGAAGCCTGGACAGCGGAGTTTAACCGCAAAGCCAACATGATCATCAACGCGCACTGTGGCCAGTAGGCAGAGAGACTATCCGCAGATTACGCAGATTACGCAGAACGAAAGAGCAGACAGTAAACAGCAAACAGCAAAGAAAGAAGTGAGCGGCGGGCAGTGGGCAGAAACAGGAGCGCCGGGTCTTATTAATGGTCATCGTTACCGGCGAGGCTTCGCCAGTCGCCGGATTGAATGAAGCTGGCCCAGTAGAAGGGATGGCTGCGATCTTCAGGCAGTGACTTTGGGCCACGCTCAACGCCCAAGCCACGCTGTTCGGCCGAAGTTGCACTTGGCGTGCTGGCAGACCCACTCGGCGCTGCACCTGTCGCCGCAATACCTGCTCCTGCCGTCTGCCTACTGCCGTCTGTCTGAGTTGCCCCGCTTTGAATCATCATTAGTTGCACCTGCCTCAGTGCCTCCGTGCGACCTTCGCCCGCTTGTAGTCGTTTGTAGTAAGCGGCCATTAGGTCGCGTGTGGCTGCATCGGAGACTTGCCACAAACTCATTACTTGGCTTTCACTGCCGGCTAACACCAACGCGCGGCGCAGTCCATATACCCCCTCACCATTCTTGATCTCGCCCAGTCCCGTCTCGCACGCCGAAAGGACCACCAGCTTCGTGCCCCAAAGATCAAGCCCACTTGCCTCCAGCGCCGTCAGCACGCCGTCTTCTCCAGCGCCACTCTGGCGTTGATTAACCCCGGCGAGTGCGAGGCCGGAACGCAGTAACGGGTTTTCATCATGTGCAGTTTGCATTTGTTGCGCCTGTTCAGTCGAAGCAATGCCCAGACCTCTGCCACCAGCAGACTCAGCATTTGCTTGCAAGCGATCTGGTAAGAAAAAGCCATGCGTGGCGACGTGGAGAATGCTGGGGCCGGAGACCTGTTTCAGCGCGGCTTCGGTGGCCTGCATACCGGTGAAGACTTCTACATCTGACAACACGCCGGCGAGTGCCTTGGCCTCTCCCGCGGTGCCCGGCAAAGGGTTAAACTTCGCATCCCTCAAATCCGCCGATCGCCGTCCCTTACCGCTCGCATCTGCAACTGGCGCGGCCTGCGTACTAGTCTCGCCACCCTGGCCAACTAAGGGGTCAAATAAGGGATTGGCGAAGATGACCGGCCCCTGCTTGCTGCGTGTATGAACTCGCAGACGTAACAAATCTCTTCCGCTCGTCAGGTATGTGATGGAGTAAGTCTCAACCAGATATCGATCCTGCTCGTCTACCAGGGCGCCAAACGGGATCAGGTTAAGGTCGCTGTCCGGAGAGACGAACAGCCGGTGAGTGTTGCCTACCAGCGGGAGAATAGGCCGCATTACTCTTCCAAATAATGCCTGCCCCACTTGTTTGACGTTTGTGCTGCGTGGGCTTATCAGCGCTTTCCTCAGCGCAGCCACGTCGTTATTAATCGCGGCGGCGTCGCCCAAGTCCACCCACTTCGGCTGACCGCTTGTGCCTAAGACATATGCGGCGTAACGCGACGCACCATAACGCTCTGAGCGATTCTTTGCCTGAGCGTTGAATGGACGATAAGAGGCAATCTCGACTAGTGCCATCTCAGCGGGCATGGCTGCCTGGACACTCTCGATACTCACCGGCTGTGATTGTGCGCGAAACTCTGCGCTGCGGGCGCTTACCGCCGCCTCGAGCCGTTGCGCTTCTGCGTCCAGTTTGGCAATAGCGGACTGATGCGCCGCTTGCTGCTCAGTCACGGAATTCCCCTCTGGTCCTTTCAGCACCAGGGTAGCCAGTTGCGTACGAACAGTATCGAGGCTTTCAAGCAGCGCTCGATCTTGCGGATCTGAACGCCGGCGCAAGACGGCCAGTTGCTCAGTCATAGCGTCGAGCGCGCGTCCTTTGCGACGCAGAATAGTGGTGAGCGCAAGACGGGCGGCGCTCAAATCATTAGGAACAGAACGCAGATGCAAAGAAATTGTATAGTCAGTTTCGCTGGACAACGTGCTCATGTAGCGGCGCTTCTGTTCCTCTGAGCCGGTGGCCAGAATGAGCGCCGCGTTGTACTCCGAAGTATCCGTGCCGCGGGTCAGGTATGAGATCGCCTGCGACATCTCACCATGTGCAGCCGATAGCAGCGCAAGATTCAGGACCATGCTGGTTGTATCCGGATGTTTTGGCCCCAGCCTTTTCTCATATATAGCCAGTGCTCGCAGATACAGCGTCTCGGCGCCCTTGTAGTCACCCCTTCTCTCCTTTAACGCCGCTATGTTGTTAACTGCTATCGCGACATCAGGATGTTCCGGTCCAAGCGCCTTCTCCTTGATTGTTAAGACGCGTTGGCTAAGCCCCTCGGCTTTGTCGTAGTCGCCTTGGTCGTAGTAGAGGACCTCCAGGTTACTAAGCAGGGTGGCCACATCGGGGTGCATTGGCCCAAGCGCCTTCTCCTTGATAGCCAGAGCTTGCTGCAGCAGTAGTTCTGCCTGTTCGTATTTCTTCTGCTCCGTATACAAAACTGCGAGGTTGCTCAGCGTTGTGGCAATTTCCGGATCATCAGGCCGTGACGTTCTTTCCTTGATCGCGAGTGCGCGTTTGTATAGCACCTCCGCTCTTTCGTAATCGCCTTTCGACTGATAGAGGTTCGCGAGGTTATCGAGAGGAGTTGCCAAAGATGCGTCGTCCGGGCCGCGGCCTTTCTCTAAAATAGTGATGGCCCGTTGATATAGCTGTTCTGCTTTTACGTAGTCACCCTGGTTTTTGTAGTGCAGGGCAAAATCGCTGAGCGCGGGAGCAATGATCGGGTTATCTGCTCCCAGCAACTTCTCTAGTTTGGCCACCACTCGCTGAAGCAGCAGCCCGGCTTTATCGTAGTCTCCCGTCGCCTCGTAAAGAGAGGCCAGGCTCTTGAGGCTCTGGATGATAAATATCTCTTCTGTGCCGGTTGTCTTTTCGCGGATCGCAAGCGCCCGCAGGAGCAACTGCTCCGCCTGCTTATAGTTTCCCTTTGCCTGGTACATCACTCCCAGGTTTGTGAGCGTTGTCGCTACCTGTGCGTCTTCCGGCCCTAGCGTCTTTTCCTGTATGTCGAGAGCGCGCTTGTAGAGCGGTTCTGCACGCAGATAATCGCCTCGCAAGTCGTAAACGCGGCCAAGGCCATTGAGAAGAGTAGCGACGAAGAATGGCTCGAGACCGGAGTTGGGTTTCTCTGCCATCGCCAGCGCGCGCAGGTAGAACGGTTCGGCCCGGTTGTAGTCGCCCTTCTGATCATTTAGTTGAGCAAGGGCGGCAAGCGACATTGCTATAGCGACGTGCTCGGGTCCCAACTCCTTTTCCGCAATCTGCAACGCACTCTCCGCCAGCGAAATAGCCTCATCAGTCTGCCCCACTGCTTGTTTTTCGTAAGACTGTTTTAGCAAGGCCAGCACCTGGCTGAGAGGGGAGCTTGCGGTTGGTTGCTGACTAGTGTTTGGATTGTTCTGTTTGACGCGGGCGGCTCGAATGCGTGAGTCATCAACCCATTCGTCCCATGAATTAGCGTAGCCGTCGTAGTGAATCTTGTATTGGTTCCCCTTAACTTCGATCACCTGAGCCTGGTACCAGTCGCCTTGCCACTGGACTTCGACATGGTCGCCCAGCTTCCAGGTCCTGTCCTGCGCAGTGAGGTGAAAAGGCAGGTGAAGAGCGGACCGAGTGAGTGCCGGCATACCACGCGGGTTAGCCCCCGGGCTGACCGCATAGGTATCCCGCATTAAGAAAGAAACGGTTATGAGGAGAAGAAAGAGTATTACCCGAAGCTTGGGCCTGCGATCAATAACCATCCGAAAGCCTCACTTTATTGCGAGCTAGGCTATCACAGCAGGCGCTATGAAGCAGTAGGCGGGTTTGTCGGAAACACCTGAGGTAGGACCTATGAAAAAATGCCCGTTTAGAAAGCGGACTTGTCCGCCTCGCTCGCAATCAAGTCAATCGGTGTGCAAATGACCCGCTTGAGTTTAGTTGAGAGGTGTAGTCAGCGGGCGGACAAGTCCGCTTTCTAAACCGTCTGCAATTGGCTGCTAAGTTTCGGCAAATAGCGCTTGTGCATCGTCGAGGTCATGGTCGACGAGAAGATCGATGCCGGAGTTGGCAAAACGCCGGGCGGCCGCGGTGGCTCGTCCGTCGGCTTCGTGATCTTGTGACCATTGAGCGTGTTTGATTAGCAGTGCGAGTTCCATGGTGCGGCCGAGGGTCATGGCAAAGCGTCGCGCGCCGGATTCTAATGCTGTTTGATCCTTTGTCTGTGCGAGCCAACTCTCGGCATGGTCCAGCGCGGAGCGAGCGATGCGTGCGGCGTCGATGAGGCGTGGATCGCGTGCTTCATTGAGAGAGTCGGACTCGGTCATCGTCGTATTGGTTGCCGAGGGAGGGCGGTTGTTGCTGGAAGGACATAAGGAAGTGAACAGCAAACAGTAGACAGCAAACAGCTACTGGAACTATCCGCAGATTACGCAGATTCCACAGAACGGTAAAGAGGAAACCGTGAAGGGAAAAAGAAGGTAGGAGGCTGTAAGCAGAAACAGGAAGCAGAAAACCACCACTAACCGCCAACTGTTCATTGCTGTCAACTGTGCGTTAGCTCATACTCCTCGCGATGAGCCCACCACTCCGTTTGCTGACCATGCTCGTTCTGATCTGCGTAGTCTTTTTTAGCGGCTTTAGTCGGGTAGCAAACAGTAAACAGCAAACAGCAAACAGCAAAGATTCCGCGCGCCATGAGGCAACGACCGGGAGGCTGCGCCACCAGGCGAGTACCCAGGGGCCGCGCCAGAATGCGACCACGCAGCGGCCGCGCTTGATTCTGCTCATCGTTGTCGATCAGTTTCGTTACGACTATCTGGAACGGTTCGGAGATCTCTTTGGCCCGCGGGGAATCAAGCGCCTCGTGCACGAGGGGGCCTTCTGGGTGAATGCCAACTTCGACTACACGCCCACCAAGACTGCCCCCGGCCATGCGGCAATCATGACAGGAGCGCCGCCGGCGGCTACAGGCATGGTCGGCAATGAATGGATTGAACGCGACTCGCACCCCGCACAGGTTGCCCGGGCGGGGAACCCGGTGTCGGCGAAGAAAGTTCTCAGCGTCACCGACGACACAGTAAAAGGACTTGGTGATGCCCCAAACGAAAGCGCATACAGTCCGCGCCGGCTGCTGGCCTCGACGCTCGGAGATGAACTGCGGCTGGCAACCAACGACCGCGCGAAAGTAATTGGCATCTCCGACAAACCGCGGTCGGCGATCCTGATGGCCGGCCACCATGCCAATGGCGCCTACTGGCTGAGTTCTGAGACCGATGCCTTCGTTTCTTCAGATTATTATTTTCCGCAGTTACCGGGCTGGGTGTCGGAATTCAATCGGGCCCGACCAGCCGATAAGTATTTCGGTGCGAAGTGGGAGCGCCTGCTGCCGGAGAGCGAGTACCTGAAACGTGCCGGGCCCGATTCACCTCCGTGGGAAAACATCGGCGAAGCGAAGGGCGAGACCAATGCCTTCCCCCACACGATCACCGGCGGCGCAGCGCGACCGAACCACGACTTCTATGATGCACTCGACCATTCGCCTTTCCTGAACGAGCTGTTGGTCTCCTTCGTGAAGCAGGCGATCACAAGTGAACAACTCGGGCAGGATTCCGACACTGACGCGCTGCTGCTTAGTCTTTCCGCGGATGATCACGTGGGCCATCGCTTCGGCCCCTACAGCCAGGAAGTTATGGATGTCACTCTGCGCGTGGATCGCGACATCGCCGGCCTGCTCGATTTTGTTGATGCTAGGGTAGGCTTGAGTAACACAGTAGTCATTTTCACTGCCGACCACGGCGTCTCGCCGATCCCGGAACACGCGGCCGCGCTCGGTCTCGGCGGGGCGCGCATTCCATTCGCTTTAGTCTTGAACCCGATTCGCGAGGCTATCAGCGCGCGTTACAACCGCGGGCGGAAGTCGCCGGATCCGACTGCCGACTACATTCTCAAGTACGACGACGATGGCAAAACCAAAGATGGAATCATCAACGGCAATGTTTATTTTAATCTCGCCGCATTACAGCGCGACGGCGTCAACGTCGATGAGATTGAGGAGGTTGCAGGGCGGGCAGCGTTGACGGTACCTGGGATTGCCCGCTACTTCACGCGGTCTCAGTTACAGCATGACGCAGCATCGTCCACAGATCCAATCGCGCGACGCGTGTTGCATGGATTTTATCCTGGTCGCAGCGGCGACGTGATCATTGTGCAGGAGCCGTTCAAATACTTCGGCGACTCGGCCGACCCGACCAACCACGGCACACCCTATTCCTACGACACTCATGTGCCGATGATCATTATGGGATCCGCTTTTCGTAGCGGTCGCTATCTGCAAGCGGCCGCGCCCACAGACATTGCGTCGACGCTGGCAGCGGTCTTGGGAGTTGAAGCGCCGAGTAGCTCGACCGGACGAGTCCTGATTGAAGGACTGGAAACGAAAAGAGCAAACAGCAAACAGTAAATAGCAAACAGCCAAGCCGTTTGGGCTGACTGCTGAATAGCTGTCTGCCCTTTCAATCTGCGTAATCTGCCGATTTCTTATTGAGATAATCAAGAGAGTTGAAGCCAGGACTCGACCTTTCTGGGCAACGTCGTAGGGATAAGCTCATCAAACTGTGAGAGAAACCCTTTCTATGAAAGCCCAGTTTCAGATCTCGGGGCCGAAGATGGCGACCACCCGACGCCGACTGACCGCGTGGGCCTGGCTGTTACCTTTCGGGCTCGCGCTGACGCTTGGGTGTCAGGGTGCCCGGTCCAAAGTCGAGTCAAGCATCAACAGCGAACCCGCTCGTTCTGTAATTACTTCAGCTTCTGCCAGATTCACCGAAGCTGATTTTGCCGGGCACGTAGCTCAGCTCCGGAAGAGACTGCCATCAGGGGAGTTCTCAATTGTTATTCAACAACCATTCGTCGTTATTGGTGATGAACCTCGAAGCGTTGTGCAGCAACGCGCTGAGGATACAGTTAAGTGGGCTGTTGATAGACTCAAGCAAGACTTCTTCACGAAAGACCCGGAACAGATTCTCGACATCTGGCTTTTCAAGGACGAAGCCTCCTACGAAAAACATACTCAGCTCCTATTTGGCGAAAAGCCAACTACGCCCTACGGATATTACTCGAGTGCCCAAAAAGCGTTGATCATGAACATTGGAACCGGTGGAGGCACGCTGGTCCATGAGATTGTCCATCCCTTCATGGAAGCAAACTTCCCAGCTTGCCCGCCATGGCTCAACGAGGGTTTGGGTTCACTTTATGAACAATGTGGCGAGGTGGAAGGGCATATTCATGGATTCACTAACTGGCGTCTGCCGGGACTGCAACAGGCGATACGAGCGAAGCGGGTGCCATCATTCAAGACTCTGGCGGAGATGGACGCAACAGAGTTCTATGACGAAGACAGAGGCACCAACTACGCCCAGGCGCGATACCTTTGTTACTACCTGCAAGAGAGGGGACTGCTGATAAAGTTTTACCACGAGTTTCTTGCCGGTCAGAACAAGGACGCGAGCGGTTACCGGAGCCTGCAGAGAGTTTTAGCTGAAGCCGACATGGAGGCCTTCAAGCAGACGTGGGAGAAGTATGTGTTAGGGCTCAGGCAGGGTTACGGCGTGACGGTTCAGTGAAGCAAGCCAGCAAGTAGCAAACAGCGAACAGCAAAATAGCAGCACGGGATGGTAGATATATTCAGTCTGACTGTCTGCTGTTTACTGTTTGCTGTTAACTGTTTACTGTTTGGACATGAAAACCACTCAAGAATCGGCGATTTGGTTCAGGCGGAACCTTTCGCTTTCCGTGATCATCCTGTTAGTACTGTGCGCGCCTGCGTTTGGGGCGAAGCAATATGACGTGATGGTTCAGGGTGCGGTGGATGGTGAGCTGCAACCGCTGTTGTCAGCGCTTGAAGGCCGGCGGTTGGTGCAAATCGATGCCTGGACTTTCTGGACCGGGCGCATTGCCGGTAAGAGTGTAGTCGTCTCCCGCACCGAGGTTGGCCCATTAAACGCCACGGCAGCTACCGCCATCGGCATTCGCTTCTTCCACCCCGCCGTGGTCATCAATCAAGGCACCGCCGGAGGACATAATCGCGAGTTGAAACTTTGGGACCTTGTCATCGGCGAGCGAACAACTGACTTTTCCGGCCTGGGCCAAACCCACGGTGATTCGGGTACCGGTGTGCGTTTAGAAAGATGGACGCCCTTCTATAACCGCTTGCGCATTGACGGTCGCGAGCGAGTCACATTCGAGAGTTTCCCCGGAGATGTTTCATTGGTGAAGGCCGCGTTGCGTGTTCCCTATACACGGGGTCGCGTGGTTCCGGGGAACGTTGGCTCTGCCTTTCGTTTCTCGCGCGAGCTTGATCTAATCGACTGGGTGCGGCGCACATACAAAACGGATTCTGAAGACATGGAGAG
>JALYSR010000219.1 GCA_030854715.1 Acidobacteriota bacterium | reverse complement strand
ATTTTGTAACAGCACATCAGCAATCTCTACAGCAAGTTTTTTCGCATTCAGACGGTCCTTTCCGACGTGCCTTCTCATTCGGCAAGACTCGTCATTGATACTGACCAGAAAGGAAATACCGGAGCCTGCGTCCTGAACGCTGACCCTTGCCCTAGCCGGAATTGCCAGATCGTGAATCAGCTCTTGAGCAAACATCGAAATGTACTTCGACAGCAACTCAACGTCCTTGCGTCGCCGCGGCCACAGCGTTGACACTCCAAGTCGTACCACAATCGGAATGTTTCCTATGCTGGCTGACTCTGCCATGATGAATTTTTAGCTCAGCGGTTTAGACTTCTTTACTTTAAATCGACTGTTCTACTCACGTCGGCCGTCTCACCTTTGAGCAACTCGCGACTGGAAAGCACAGCAAGATTCGGAAATTCAAGTTCGACGAGTTTTCGTAAGGGGTTGCGCAATACGGAGTCGCTTACGACCAGAGCGACTCGATCTGGTTGGTTGTTTGCCTCCATCTCTTCCCGTAAGGTGGAAAGGGCAGAGCGAATCGCCATTAGCGCTTCTTGACACGTTTCCGGAAGGATCGCAAGAATTTGCGTGGTCAGTCCCAGATTCTTACTGACCGGCATTAGCGTGAAATCAATCTCAACTAAAGAATCCCGCATGACTTTTTCCAGATTTTTGCCAACCGTCAGATACGTGAAGTCGCTGAAATTTCCCGCCAATCTCTCCCTCATTCTGAACCGCAATTCTTCAATCATTATTTCAATCGATTTCGTTCCATAGGCTTCCAGGAAATAGTTGCAAATCTCTTCAATGGCGGTAATCGGGACTTCCTCGGCCAGTAGGCCTCGCAAGACCATTGTCAAAGAATTGACCGCGTCAGGGGAATTCGCCAAATCGGCAACATCTGCCTTTTCGCTTTTCTTCAGCAGATCACTCACCTCAGAATGTCCCACAAAATCGGCCAGATTCTCGATCATTATCCGTCTGAGATGGCGGAGAATAACATCTACTGGATCGAACAGCTTTAGATCCGCAGCCGTTGCCTTATCCCACTCTGTTTTCTGAACCCAAGCCGCATCATCTCCACTTGCCGGATCTTTAGTTGCTTCGCTGGGTATGCCATGCTTCGCAAGTTCATCCAGCTGAAGGCAGAGCTTCTGGTCATGATGGACGGTAGACATGACCAGCGGGATGTCATCGATGATTATTATATAAGAGCCGTCTGGAAGAGTTCCTTCGGAGTATCTCCATGTTGAGGTGGGTACGTCGACGCCGTAAAACGCCTTGAAAGTTTCACGCATTTCCGAGATACGCTTGCTTACAGAAGGCGCAAAATCCTGCTGGTCTTCTGCGAGAATCAGATCAGATAAATTTTGTGCGAACTCAACAGCAACGCGAGCCACGCTCAGGCTTATCTTCGCCATCCCACCCGAACCATAGAGTTCGATCATGGTCTTGCGAGTCTGGAGCCGCTTCAGATCGTCCTGGTACTGAGGCTCACCGGGAGCCAGATCATGAGCAACTTGCATTGTATCGATAGCTTCCTGAAGGGCGATAGGTTCAGGAACATCTTCAATGTATTCCCATGCGGATGAGAGATTGGAGTGAAAGACCGGCACATCCCCGCTCAACGAAATCGCTTGTAGATAATTGTCTATTGCATCAGGAAACTCTTCGGCGGAATAGTGCTTGTTGGCAAGCGCGTTGTAGGCGCGCGCCAGGCTCTCGCCATATTCCTTTTGATCCATGTCAAGGCGGTGGGCTCGATAAAATGCTGAGCGGGCCTCATCGTCTCGACCAAGCGAGGAAAGCGCCTTTCCGAGGTTGAAATGGTAGCTGGCCATGGTCTCATTCAGACTCACGGCCGTATTATAGGCATCGATCGACTGGTCCAGGCTATCGAGGCGAAAGTAAACATGGCCCAAAAGACTCTCGAAGACGTCGTTGTCTCTCTTGAAGTACTGATCCATGACTTTGTCCAGAGATGCCCTATCGACTTGTTGATCAAATAAAACATACCAGTAAAGGGAGATAAAGGTCCGGGAGTCGGTTTGCATCCAGTAGTCTACGATAGTCTTCCAACGACTGTTAGAGTCCTCGAGCAGTGCATTGAGGTGATTGAGCTTCCGTTTTGCCGCCCGCGGACTGAGGAGCGCCTTTGTCGGCGATGCGTCAAGTTTTTTCTCCAGCACCGCAATAACCTTTGTAATTGTCTTGCGTCGCAGTTCTATCCCGCGGGGCCCGAAGAATGCCTTTTCAGGTGGAACATCAACCTTTTTTTCGAGGCCGCCGATTATCTTGGCGAGTGTATCGCGCATCAGTGCTGCCGCGCGCGGGCTGAAAGACAACACCGCCGGCGGGGCCTTCATATTTGTTTCGAGCATCGCAATAAGCTTTGGAACTACATCTCGCAACAGTCCTACAACCCGATCGTCCTCGGGATACATCTCGAGTAGATGTTCCGCAAGGCGCTGTGAAGCAGCCAGATACTCGGGCTGATCCCCACCACCCCTAGCCAGCACCTCGGCCAGAGCAATCAGTGTTTCGACGTCACTAGCGTCCAGTTTCCGCCACGGAATCGCTACCAATCGACCGATCTGGTCCTCGAGAGAGCCCTCGAAAAGGGCGGCAAGTCTGCTGTTTTCATTGAGCTCTTTGAGAGCAAAGTTCATACTCTCTCGAAACTGTTTTGCAAGATCTTCCAGCTTGCGTTTGGAATCTGCTACCTCTCTTCGGGCGGTTTCTTGTTCCCGGGTCAGGCGTTGCTTTTTCTCAAGCAGATCCGCCACCAATGCCTGCTTCTCTGCTAGAGGGTCAACTCCGGCCTGTCCCTGCAAAGCGGCTGGAGTGCCCGGGATCCATGGCTTGAAGACTTTCGTCACCAGCAAGTGACGTTCGTCGCCGTTGAGCGTTCGCTTGATCCTGTTCTCCAATTGTTGAAAAAGCAGCTCCTTGGTCGATAGTGGACCCGCTTTCATTTCATCCAGCGCGTTCACCACATCTACAGCAAGCGTCAAGGCATCTCTGGTTCGTGGCGTCGTTTTCAAGGCCTTGACTACCTCGCCGCTTACTCCGTAGACCAATGGAGCGCTCCAAAGAGAAAATGGCGGCGGTGTTGACGCGAATGTGTTTTCGTCAACACCTCTCCACGCAAGTTCACTTTCGACCTCGTATAGCTCCTGGTCGAGGTTTTGCAATCGCGAGTCGGCTTCGGCAGACTTCGTCTCTTCTTTCTCAATTTCCTCCATGGCCGTGGCCACGCGGTCACGCGCGGCATCGATAGCTACTCGTGACCAACTCGGTGCAAGTTCGCGAGCCCGGGGGAAGCATTCGGCCGCTTTGGCATATTCTCCCTCCCAGCCGTAGGCATTTTGTAAATTGAACCAGGGTAGCGCGTCGGAGGGATTTACCTGAGTCGCTTTCTCATAAGCACGAATGGCTCGTTGGAGCTGTTCATGACTCCCGTGCTGGTGGAAGTATCTCAGACAGGCGTTTGCATAATCATTCAAGACAAAACCCTGTACGACTCGCAAAGTCTTTTCCGTAAATGTCGGGAGATTATCTGCCTTATGAGCGCTGGCAGGCCCGGGCGCCGAAAGAAGTTTCTCCAAAGACTTCTCAACGTCCTCTTTGTAGCTTCGAAAGCGTTGCAGCATTTCGGGACCAATATCGTCGTAGTCAGATCTATAACCCCGGCTGCCGGCACTGGTGACATGGGCTCCAAGCGTGGGATCGGCGGCCACGGCTTCGGTGTAGCGGTTGCGGCATTCGTCATACTCCCCATCTTCGGCTGCTATTCGAGCAAGGCTATAGTTGAGTTGGCCAACAAAGGTCTCGCGCGCAATGGCTTTTATCTCGCGACCTTCTTCGAATCTGCGCTTGGCGTCTGGACTTGAGATAAGCCACAAAAGGTGCCCCTGGGCCGCCAGGGCTGCGATGTTTCCGTAGTTGATTTTCAGAACTTCGTTATATTCATTGATGACACTCAACGCTCTTTTTTCCTTGATTTCGTCTCGTAACCTAAACTCTTTCTCGTAGGCTTGGGCTAGAAACCATTGGGCCATCTGGAAATTTGGTTCGTTATCTACAGCTTGTCTGAAATAGGGGATCCTCTTTTCGGATACGGGTTCGACCAATCCGCGCGCGAGCAGGTACAGAGGATCCCTGCTCACCCTATCAGCCGCAGTTGCCTGAGCGCGCTCGAGCAGGCCGTTAGCTTTCTGCCACGAGCCAAAGAAGAAATGAACCAACGCCTCCACAATGTACAGCTCAAATTGAATTCTTTTTTGGGCTTCGAAGCGTCGTGTATATGATCGACCAAAGCGTTTCTTGAACCACGAATCCTTCGGATAAAGCACATCGGCCATCAAGAAGTGCAACCTGGTAGGAGAGGAAGTCCGCCCAAGCTTTCTATGAAGTCGTTCGACATTGTGAATGACCGTGACCAGCAACTCAGGAAGTTCATAGAGTGGATTGCTGTCGCGTCCGGAGAGAGTGGACATTCTGTTTTTGTAGATCAGACACTTGGTGTAGCCGGTCACCACGCGCGCGCGCTGGTGTTGAAAGGGAATCTCGCGACGCCACAAGAGGGGAAAATAGAGCAGTATGTAGTGCAACCACTTCGTGGGCATTAGCTCGAAGTAGCGTAGCGCATCACGATACAGAGCGATGGCGCGGTCGTAGGCGTCAATAGTGTTCGATCTGGCAAAGTCCTCTGCTTCGATATAGAGGGCGACGGCCCTGGTATATGCCGTGGGGAAAAGCGCGATCTTGCTCCGTATGTCCAACTCGATCTGCGCATACACCTCGGTAGCTACCCTCGAGTAAACGCGCTCAACCATTTGGT
>JALYSR010000013.1 GCA_030854715.1 Acidobacteriota bacterium | reverse complement strand
GGGAGAGCCGTCCCGCGGCGACAAGTTTCGTGATTGTCTGATCTTCGTAACAGATGCCGAAGAGCAGCCCGATCTTCGCCGCGCTCTCAAAAAGCCCTGTCGTGTTCCGATGTATTGCCAGATAATCATTAAAATTCGACAGCCCATACCAATCTACGATGATGCCGTCGATGCCGGCCAGCTTCATCAACAAGAGATGATATTCAATGACAGCCGGATCGCCGGAGTCGTATGGGCCAATCAAGGGATAGTAATGGGAGGCGATGCTCAGGCGGCCGGCCGGTAATCTCTTGCGGATCGAAGGCGTTCATCGGTCAGTGCCAGCCCCACCGTTGGCTGAACGGTTTAGCCTCGAACCGCGGCATATAATGGACCATGATCAAAGGCTGTCTCACCGCTGGGGCTGCACGCACGCTACCGTGAGATGCTGCGACGAGCAACAGCATAGCCGCCAGAATCATCGAGGCCATATAACCAGGGTGACGCATCTGCCTTTTCAATCGCAATCCTCCTCACTGACCTTCAGAGCATGCAGAACAACAACTTGTCATGTGGTGCCGGGAAGAGAAGACGGCGGTATGTCGTTAACATCCCAATAGACGGGTAAGCCCTTACCCTTGACCAGGTCTCGCTCGCGATTCGCCCCTGCGGAATCACCAATCATCAGAATTGCGTCGCATTTATCAACGAGGGCAAGCGAGATCGTCATAATGGCTTCGTATTGATTTGCATCCGGCCCCAGACATCCTACGACGGGCAGCGCCGCGTTCACACCGATCACTGGGATATGACCGAGCTTCATCACCCCGGCGGCTGCCTTGTTCATCGCGTCAAGGTTGCGCTGACGTTGCTCAGGAGTGTCTGCCGAATATGGCCCGGCCACTGCTATTAACATTGGGCTACTACTTGTTAAGGCGCGAGCCTGGTACGACGCCGCGCCGCATCAACTACTAAGTGGATCGCATCCGTTACGGCGTGTGGTTCGTCGAGTTGAATGTGATGGCCACTCCTCTGTGCAACAATCAGCTTGCTGTTACGAGAGAGGTTAGCAAGCCCGATCTTCTGTTGTCTCTTTTCCTCATTTATCCGCTTCCATTCGTCGGGTGAAATACCGGGCGGCGGGTTGCCACTATCAGGCTTCGCTAAAAGTACCACCAAAGGTTTATCGCCTAGTTGGTACGGAGTTTTAGCCCTCGCGATGTACATCGCTTGCAGTTCTTCCGCCCAGGAATCGGGCGCTGCGGCGGCGCGCGGTGGTTGAGCCAGAAACCAGAGCCGCATCGCCTGAATCGGCGACGGCAACTTGTCGAAGGGCGGCTCGGTCTTCGGAGCACCGAACATCTTTTGGTTGAACTCGAATTGTTCGATGTCTTCTGCCGCGGGAGGCTTCGGCGGACCGCTCTGCATAGTTTGAACGGGCGGAACGGCTATACCCTTAGCACTCTCCCTTACCCGAACGAGTTTGCCCTGATACATCAAGGTCGTATCCTCGTGCGTTGAATCAACCAGCACCATCCCGACGACGTCATCCGGATACTGCCCGGCGTAGACTCGCGCGATCAGCCCGCCAATGGAATGTCCCACGAGCACGTATGGAGCTCTAATCCGAGCAGCTTTCAACAGTGTATGAAGCTCGTAGGCGTCTTGCCTCATGGTACGCGGTGTCGGTCCCGGATCGCTCCAGGCGAGCCCGGCGCGGTCATAGCTGCACGCGCGCGCAAAACGAGAGATGTCTGGTTGCACTAAGCCCCAGTCGAAAGAGAAATCACCGGCGCCTGCGATTAAGACAGTCGTTGGCCCACTTTTGCCAGTGCAGTTAAGGTGCAATCGATAGCCGCCCACATCCACCAATTTGCCCGGAGGCAAATACGAAGGCTTTTTATCTTTTTGTTGCCCGACCGCTGTCAGCGACATCAGCAATAGGAACACGGTTACGCTAACTTTCATAGATTTGATTTAGCAACTCACACCCACAGTACAAGGGAGCAACGTAACGGTTGAGTTCAGGTGGCCGCGCGCACCGCGACAGGTGAGAGAGTAAAGACCTTTGCACGGCATTCAACTCTGACATCCTCTTTGTTCACTCCTCAACTTGCCCCCTAACGGTTCAGTTGGGAAACACTGTATCAAGCCTTCAATCCTCTCGAATGAAAAGCAAGCTGATACCGCTCCGGTTAAATGAGTTGTTAGACGCGCGATTGTATAGAATTTTAAAGATAGCCGTGACGCGGTATCTCACTAGATTATCTAATATTTGGGATCTTAACGATACTGCCCTTTGCCTGCGAGTCGTTTGGATCATTCACTACGGTCACGTATAACTCTCTCTCGCCATCACCGAATGCGACGTTTGTCGTGCCGTTACCCGCAGCGATTTCAAATATGTGTAGAAGCTTACCGTCGGGGGATAGCTTCAATATCTTTCCGCCAGCCCATTGGGCAACATAAATATTGCCCTTGCTGTCGATCTTTATGCTGTCAGGTCCAATCCACCAGGAATTGACCTTGTTCGGTGTGAGAAGGTTTAGCAGAGCAAAGTTCGATCTATGGCTCAAAGAGCCGTCGCCGTTTATCGTGAACTTCAGTATGCAGTTTCCGACGGTTTCGCTGACGTATAGAGTCTTCTGGTCAGGAGAAACACCGATCCCGTTGGCGTAGTTGAGATCGTCCGCTACCTCGACCCATTTCTGACTGCCGGGGGCAAGATAAAGAATCTTTCCCATCACGACGAGCGGTGGATTGACGAAGGGACCAGAAAGGGTGGCATATGCGCCGCCATTAGCTGTTATGACAATATCATTTATGCCACCGTCTAACTTCTGAAGGTTGCTGTCAACTCCCATCGGCGCAGTTCTTTTCCGGCCATGTCAACTTCAAGGATTGCGCCGTGTTCATCGTCACACGCCAGCAGGAAAGTTTTTTGTTTCGTGAGCGCCAACCCGTTGTGTCCGCAACCGGGAGTATGGTTCAGCACCGTGGTCGTTCTGCCATCCCACTTCGACAACGTGCTTGAGACCCAACTCACATAGTAAAGATTACCATCAACATACAGTGGACCCTCCGGTCCAAGAACATTGCTTACGATGGTGACTTCGTTGGCACTCGCTGTTACAACAGCCAACACTATGCTAATGGCTAAACTGATGATTCTACTTGTACTCATCTGAGCCCTTTCCGGTTAATCTTCCAATTTGTCTGACGTGGCCTTCAGCTGCGGCGCGCGATCAGCATTCAATCTTAAGGAACAAGGTTACTTGAGAGACATGCTATCGCGCCGTCAGCTGCAAGGCTTTGTTAGATGGTGTTTTGGTATAGTCCGGGTACATAGGTAACAGATTAGTGCAGGTACATGGGTAACAGCGCGACGAGCTTCACGAGGGCGTCAGCGAGCTTGGCGGGGTCACCACCTTGCTTCCCATCCATGCTCTTCCCGGTGATAAGCCATACTTTCTTTTCAGTCATTGACATGTTTCTCTTTGGACCGAGCGGCGACAAGACCGAAACGTTGCCCCGCAAATCTAACGATGAAGGTCAGCCACCGCTAACCGCGCAGCGGTTGGCTGCACTGCATGGATAGGCCCGATCACTTTGAACGTCGCGCACGAATCACCAACCAGGCCTTCCGCGCGATGAATAGCGCGACCTGACTCAGGATAGCTGCCCCAACTCCAGACAATTTATATGCACCGAGCCATACCGCAACGCCAATGACGGCGAAGAATACGCCTGCATACATCCAATATCCGGCAAGGATAATTACCGGAACGAAGACAAACCGAACCGCAGACGCGTACTGTTGAGCTTCCGAAGGCGGACTATAAATATAGCCGAGTATCGGAATGGCAAGGATCAGGTGAATCCAGCGAAGAATCGAACGTTGGGTTGCCTTACTAATCATTTAATCCCTTTCCATTGAGAATTTGCTGCATACATTTTTCAACCCTTGACTCCCGAGTTTTGGATTGTTTGGGTTGAGAAAAATAAAGGATGTATGCTCTTTGCCGTCCCGGCGTCAATGCATCAAAAGCAGTTTTCAAGGCAGGGATTTCATCTAATTTATTTTGAAATTCTTCAGGAATAATAAATTCTGTTGTCTTTTTAAAATTCACTTTCAAACCGGCTTTTTCCACTTCAATGGCTTCATAAATATAGGCTTTCAAGATGGTTTTCATCTTAACTATTTCCCGAACATTGGTGAACCGAATCTGGCGAGCTGCCTGCGTATTCTCCGTTTGTGTGATTAGAATACCCTTGGCATCATTTAACAAGGCGCCTTTGAAAAAAAGAAGCGCACAGTATTCTTTAAATCCATGTATTAAAACTATGTTTCTTTTCTCAAACGTGTAACAAGGAACACCCCACTTCAATTCTTCGGTCAGCCCACAGTCAAGAATGATCATTCTCAACTTCTCAAATTCTTCTTGCCATTTTTCGGCTTTACGGAAATATGCATCAACCTTAGGATTCATTCTATTCATTTATTGATACTCTGAATTAAACTGAGCTTATATCGTGATTGGTATGTAAATCTATTTATCGGCGAAACCGCGTCATTTACTCTGGCCATTCAGCGGCCGGACGACAACCGCGCAGAAGGCAAGTTGTCGATGAGAAGCACGCGGATTCCGGTCCGCTGCAAGCGTTTGTTGGGCGGGTGACGAAAGTAGCTCACGATTGCTCAATGTTGATGAGAGGCAACCGGGGCTGGTCGGGTTGAATGAGTTGTTGGGCTGCGGTAACGCGAGAAAGCGGCGCGTCACCATCGCTGCGATACCAACAAACCAGGAACAATCAACTAGAGCTTTCAGCGTCACTCATTAAATTCATTTTGCGCTCCCGAAAGAATAGAAACAACGGCAAAGCCACAGACACTCCGACCGCAAGATTGCAGACAACATAGAGCCACAGATTACTCATACCGCGCCGCCGCCCTTCCGAGAATACAAAAAGCCATACCACCAACGAAGACACAATCTTTCACACTCCCAAGGCTGACGAACCGGTGGACCATACTCGTTTGACGCAGGTGGGCAGAGCGTTAAGACAGTTGGGAATTCAGATGATCCCCGCCTATTCGCGGCCTTCAGCGGCGGCGCACGATCAGCATCCGACCGCAAAAGAATAAGATTACTTGAGA
>JALYSR010000005.1 GCA_030854715.1 Acidobacteriota bacterium | reverse complement strand
CCTTCTTTGCGTTTAGCTTTTATCTCTTTCGAGTTCACCGTTTACTATTCGCTATTTACCATTTACTGGTCCTAAACCGATGGACATTGAATCCGTTCGCAAGTTTTGTCTTTCACTTCCGCATGTGACCGAGGACATGCAGTGGAAGAGTGATCTGCTGTTCCGGATCGGCGGAAAGATGTTTGCCGTGGTAGGACTTGAGCCTTCCTCGGACCATTGCATGTCGCTGAAATGCACGCCGGAAAAGTTTGCCGAATTAACGGAGCAAAAGGGGATAGTGCCGGCGCCTTATGTCGCGCGCTACCACTGGGTGGCGCTCGAGCGTTTTGACGCTTTACCGGAACGAGAGTTGAAGGAATTGCTACGAAAAGCCTACCAACTGATTTTTGAGAAGTTGCCCCGGAAAACCAAAGCGGATCTGGAATCGTCTGCCAGGAAAAACTTAAAGCGACGATAATCTTAAAGCTGGATTTCGCGCCGTTTACTGAAACCTCAACTCCGCTAGTTCGTAATTACCAGTGAACGTTGGCTTCCATAATTTCGCAGGTTTAGGACCATGCCTTTCCTTGAGGCTCTCAAACTCGCCTTAGCAGCAATATTCGGCCACAAGCTGAGATCGTTTCTTACACTGCTCGGCGTAATTTTCGGCGTGGCCACGGTTATCGTGGTGGTTTCACTAATCGAAGGTTTTAATGCCTATGTCGATGAGAAGATCGCAAACATTGGCACCAATGCTTTTTCAGTGAGCAAGTTTTCAATTGACGACTTTTCGAGCGTCGAGGCACTCAACGCCGCGCGCCGGCGAAACAAGGATGTAACTCTGGACGACGCCGCGGCGCTTATCGCGCGAGGCGGATCAATCCACGAGGTTGGGGCCCAGGAAGATGTTGCCGGGGAGGTAAAGTTTGGCGCAACAAATCTTTCGCGGGTGCACATTAGCGCCACCACACCCAACATCGCAGAAATCGCGCGAATTGAAGCGAGTGAGGGACGCTACTTCAACAAAGCTGAGGAAGAGAGCCGCCGCAACGTCACGTTTATTGGAGCTGACGTCGCGGACAAGTTATTTCCAACGGCGTATCCACTAGGGCAAACTATCCGCATCGACGGCCGGCCATTTGTAGTCGTTGGCGTCGGCAAAGCCAAAGGCTCGGTATTTGGACAGCCTCAGGACATGTACGTTTCCATGCCTCTCTCTACTTTCCTGGCTGTCTATGGTTCGCGCCGATCAATTAACCTGAGTGTCACCTCCACGAGCGCGGACACTTATCAGGACGCAGTGGAGGAAGCTCGCGTGGTAATGAGAACCCGCCGCAAGCTCGGCGCAAACGAGAAGGACAATTTCGGTATTATTACGCCGAGCGCGATTAATGAATTGCGCAACAAGATTTTCGGAACGATTCAGATCGCGGCGATTGGCATAACATCCATATCACTGGTTGTCGGCGGCATCGTAATCATGAACATCATGCTCGTTTCGGTTACAGAGCGCACCAAAGAGATCGGAATCCGTAAGAGTATCGGCGCGCGGCGAAGCGACATTCTCAAGCAGTTTCTGGCGGAGTCAACAATTCTTTCGCTGTTGGGCGGAAGCATCGGCATCGCAATCGCGTATGGACTGGCTAAACTGGTGGCTATACTCACGCCCGTGCCCACAGTACTGCCTTTGCTCGCGGTGACCGTAGCTCTGTTCGTCTCCGCCAGCGTCGGATTGATTTCAGGAGTGTATCCGGCGTGGCGAGCCGCGGGTTTGGATCCGATCGAAGCGTTAAGAGCGGAATAACTACGAATAGGACCTATTCGTCCTATAGGACCTATCGGTACTATTAATTCCATGAATCTGTTTCGCACCAACATCTACGAGAACCTTCGCATGGGACTTGATACGCTCTGGCAGCACAAGCTTCGTTCAGCGTTGACTATTCTCGGAGTGGTGATTGGCACCATGACTGTAATCGTCATCGCCGCTTTTGTCTCAGGCATTGATGCCCGCGTCTCAAAAGAAATTGAGTCGTTTGGCACAAACTCAGTTTATATCTACAGATTCGATCCTGGCTTCAACTTCAATCCAACCCAGGAAGAGCGAATGCGCAAGCCGCTCAGTTACGAAGACACCCTGGCGATCGAAACTGAGTGTCCTTCAATAGTTTTTGCCGCAGCGTTTATGTCGCCGGTTGACTTCTTTGGTGGGCCTTTCACTCAGCGCGTTAACGTGCGCTATCGCGACATCGAGATGACCAACTCGGCCGTGCAAGGAGCTTCACCCTCTTATTTTAAAATGGGTGTGACCAATATTGGCGAAGGTCGTTACTTCACCGACGAAGAGAACGCGCGCCACGCCAATGTTCTGGTGATTGGTAGCGACGTGGCTAACACGCTCTTTCCCTTCGTCAACGCGATCGACAAAGAGGTGACGATCAACGGACGAACCTACCGTGTGGTGGGGGTGTTGGCCGCGCGCGACGTCTTCCTTGTCGGGGCTGAAGATCCAAACAACGAGAACAAGGCTGTCTACATGCCTTATCTGACACTGCGGAAACTGTATCCGGAGGTAAACGACAACTTCGTGATGGCCCAGGCGAGACCGGGGCAAATGCAACAGGCAGTGGAAGAGGTGCGCGAACTTCTGCGGCGACGGCGCAAAGTTGCATTCGGAGCCTCGGACAATTTTGGGATTTCTACCTCCGAACAGATCCTCTCGCAGTTTGGCGCCATTACTGGCGGCGTGTTTGCTTTGATGGTGGCGATTTCGAGCGTGGGCCTTTTGATCGGTGGCATTGGGGTGATGAACATCATGCTCGTTTCTGTCACCGAGCGCACCCGCGAGATTGGCGTGAGAAAAGCCATGGGGGCACGGCGACGCGACATCATTGTTCAGTTTCTAATCGAAGCGGCAACTCTTACCGGACTTGGTGGACTGCTCGGAATAGCTGTCGGCTGCGTGATAGCGCTGCTCATTCAAATGATTATGCCAACCTATATTCCTCTCTGGGCGCCGGTGGTGGGCTTTGTAGTCTCGGTGGGTTTGGGACTCACGTTTGGATTGTGGCCAGCCTGGAAAGCGGCTCGGTTGAATCCAATTGAAGCGTTGCGTTATGAGTAGCTGGACCAACCGCCCGCTGACAAATCAATATTAAGCGAGGGAAACCCGCCTTCCCGACCCAGAGCTGATCATGCTTCAGCGTACGACCTCGCTTGAAAGCTTTTCAATCACACTATCCAAGACAATTGAATAGTCTCGGGGTCCGGAAGGCGGGTTTATCCCCGCGCTTTTTCAATTTGGTTCTGATGTCTTGGTTCTAACCGCGTTTTGTGCGCCAGCAGCGCCACAGCAGGAAAAGCGCAATCAGGAACAGGATGAAAAAGATGCCTGCCAGCCAGCAACAGAGCCTGCACCAGTCGCGTGGTGGTTGATTCCCATGCGTGTCTTCGGGCTCCTTGGGACGGTCGCCGGGGTCTCCGATTCCTGCTGATACACGCACTTCGCGGAGAAACTTAGGGCTTTCAATTTTCTCGTCGCGTTGGTGCGCATCACTTCCCAAATGCCATTTTTCAAACTCTCCGTTGACTTGGAACCCGTAGGCTCCCTTCAAGTTGGTATTCTTGTAGACGCCGGTGTAGATGCCGTCGCCAGGAATGTCATCGCCGTGTTCAGGAGCGTCGCGACCGTTGTCAAACAGATCGAGTGTATCGGTACTGCCGTCCGGTCTGCTTACCTTGGCCGTTAGCTTCGTTCCAGGTTGGGTAATAGCGCCACCTTTGCTTTTAGGAAAGGCGAATATGTACATCTCTTCGCCGGGCCTCCGCGTGGGCCAGCGGGTCGAAACGACTAAACTATTGACACGATTCAACACGTAGGCTTTTGCCGTGAAGCGGCTATCTGAACCACTGGGATCGACCTGGATTCGCCAGTCACCGGGTTTAGGATTACTAATGCGCGCATAGAGGCCTTGCGGCACCGGTTGCAGTTGATGACTAGTGCCGCCCGGATCGATGACGACACCGCGCGCGTTTGCAGCGGAGTTATCCCAGAGCAAACTGAAGCTGGCCGATTCCGAACCTTCATCGACGAAGAACGTGGGCGGCCCGTTCGAGTTAATCTTGCTAAGCATCCCCTCAACCGACTTAACGCCTTGATGACCAGTAATGCGTTCCTGGAAGTCGACGAAGTTTTGCGGCAGGCGCGCCGCGTCTGCGGAATCTGAATTGAAGCCTCCGGTTCCCGCCGCGATTTCAGCGCACTGCGACTGCAGGCCCAGGTCGCCTCCAGTGCAGGTCACGAAAACGGGAATGTTGTTCGCCATCAAATCGTTGACCTTTGCCTGGAGATCGGCAGCAGCATTTGCATCTGGCGCCGGCTCGTTATTCAAACCATCGGTCATTAATACGATATAAGTGTTTGCTGTTACACCTCCCGCACTCATGATCATGTCTTTCGCCTTTTGCAGTCCGGCGCCGATGTTTGTACGGGTGCTCGGGTTTAATCCGTTAACTGCAGTGGTCCATGAAGTGCGGGTGTTGCCCAGTGCCGCAATCGTTACGCTTGCTCGCCCGCTGGTTGTTTCGGCATCGGTAGCGAATGAGCGCAAGCCGAGTTCGACGCCGTTTTGTGCTGTAGCAATAAAATCGCCGGCCGCTACTTTGAGTCTCGCCATGCGAGTTGGCGATTCCAGACTCATGCTGCCGGATTCATCCAGCACCAACACCACACGAACGTTGTTTTTGGTGACTACGAAATGCACCGGATCTGCCACTTCACCGTTGGAGCCCGGATCGGGTGCTCCGGCCGGCTTCATAAAGACAGTTGGCCATGACCACACCAATTGATCCCAACACGAACGATTACTACGACAGCGTGACTGCTCAGTGACATTCGTCGGGTCGTGATTGCCACCAGACAAGTCAGTTAGGTTTCCAGAGTTTGCCTGGCCCCAACAAAATTCAGAGCCGTTACTATCCATTAAGCAGGTACTGTCATTTGCAGCGGTAACCGGGCAATGCTCATTGGGGGCGCTGGCCCCGCAACCCGGTGCGCGACTTTCGTACTCATCGCGGGGATCGAATACTAAGTGCGAAAACTCATGGGCTAACTTTGGGCCCGTGTCAGCCACATTGATGTAATTGATTGACACATGCATCTGCCCGCCGGTGTGAAAGTTTCCGGTGTTGGCTTGCCACCAGGTGTCATTCGTGCTCGGCTCAATCATTAGATCGGCTTGATTGCCGGTCATCGCGTTGTTGTGAATGGTGGCAGTTCCGATTTCCGCCTGGCCATCGGTTACATCCAGCAGCACTGCCGACATTGCTGTGATCATATTTTGGATCGAGGTAATGTCGCCGGCGGGGGCGTTGTACATCACCGCCACTGTGATGTTGAAGACATTTCGGTCACGGCAGGTTGATCCCGGACACTCAGTATTTTGCTTACACAACTTTCCGGCGTTGCCACCGCCGATACAGATGCGTCTAAAAGTGGGTGAGGCCCTTCCTTCAATTTCACCTTGTGCGGTTTGCGAGTGGCTGACGCGCATCTCCCATGAGCTTGCCGCGGCCAGACAACATAGGATTGTGAACAGAGCAAGGTAACGAATCGCGCAGTGAGTCTTTACGGTCGTTGCGATTCGCCGCGCATGTGGGTGCTTCATACAGTTCTCCTTTTGGTGAGTAAGCGGGCCGGGACCAGGTAATTTTGCGCGCCAGCAAACGCGATTGGGCGCTGAGAGCGACCTCAAACCGCAGGTACGCTCGTTCTTCCAGTGTCAAAACGTTCCCGGGATCGATGTTCGTTGAAATACTGCTTTTGGTACGTTCAAGCCGGAATAATGCGAGGAACTTGATAACGATAAGGAGTTACTGGCGATTCACCATCTGCTGTGATCTTTAAGCATCGGCTTGCCTGAGGATGTGTGAAGAAGCACAGGTTTCGATAAATATTTTACGCCGCAGAAATATACCCTTTTTGGGGTGTTAGTCAATAAATTTCATACGCCCCGGAATCCTGCAAGCGTAGCTGCTGGGCAAACTAAAAGAAACGTATTATCAAAGGCTGCTCGACGAATATATTTTGCTGTTGATAACCTCAATCGAGCGGAAGACTTTGGAGTCCCTTTGCTCCCCCACTAATGACAGTCAGGGATTGCCTGTCCTACCCTATTCACATGCAAACAAACTGGTGGGAAAACTTCTTTCACGGCGTCGCGCTCGATTTCTGGCGCGCGGCGATCAGCGACGAACAGACGCGCGCGGAAGCTGACTTCATTCAGAAGCACCTGCAGCTTTCACCCGGCGCTAAGGTTCTTGATGTGCCTTGCGGCAACGGCCGTCTTTCCCTCGACCTGGCCAAACGCGGATTTGCAATAACTGGAGTTGATATCGCCTCTGAATTCATCGATGAGGCGAAACAAAAATCAGTTGAGGCGGAGCTTAATGTTGGTTGGCACCAAAGAGAGATGCGCGATCTGCCGTGGACTGAGGAGTTTGACGGCGCTTTCTGTTTCGGAAACAGCTTTGGTTATCTGAACGATGAGGAGAATGCCGACTTTTTGCAGGCGCTTTCGCTAACCTTAAAACCGAACGCGCGTTTTCTCCTTGATGCGCCCGCGATTGCTGAATTAATTCTGCCAGGCTTTCAGCCTAGTCGCTCGATGGAACTTGCCGGCATCACCACGACGATTGAAAGTCGCTACGATCACGAGCTGGGCAGGATGTTCAATGACTTTACCTTCGTCCGAAACGGAATTGAGGACAAGCGCACTTCTTCTCAGCGTATCTACACTTACAAGGAATTGACAGAGCTTCTTAAGCGGGCTGGCTTTGAAACTATCGCAGCTTCCGCTTCTCTTGACGAGCAGTCCTTCAAGCTAGGTGCACAAAGACTCTTGATGCTGTGCGCAAAGAGTTAACGTCACTCTGTCATCACTTCATCTTCTGAATTATCGCATCGGCAAACTCGGCTGTCTTCGCAGTGCCGCCAATGTCCTTTGTGCGGACCGTGCCTTCGGTGAACACTTCGAGCATGGCGTTCTCGGTCAAGTCGGCAGCTTCGCGTTCGCCGATGTGGCGCAACATGAGAATTCCTGATTGCAGTAGCGCAGTGGGATTGGCTATTCCCTGGCCAGCGATGTCCGGCGCTGAACCGTGCACCGCTTCAAACATCGCGCCTTTCTCGCCGATGTTTGCGCCTGGTACGAGACCCAGACCGCCGATCAACCCAGCGCACAAATCCGATACGATGTCGCCGTAAAGATTTTCCAACAGCATCACATCAAATTGCTCCGGACGCATTACCAGTTGCATGCAGGCGTTGTCGATGATCTTGTCGTCCGCCTTAATCTCAGGATACTCGGTGGCCACTTTTCTGAAGCAATCGAGGAAGAGCCCGTCAGACAATTTCATGATGTTTGCTTTATGCCCGCAGGTTATCAGCTTGCGACCTTCACGCCGCGAATACTCGAAAGCGAAACGTGCTATGCGCGTGGAGGCTTTTTCCGTAATGATCTTTAAGCTTTCCACCACTCCCGGAACCACCACATGCTCCAGGCCTGCATACAAACTTTCCGTATTCTCACGAACAATAACCAGGTTGAGTTCAGGATAACGGCAGGGAACATTTGGCAACGCGCGGATCGGTCGCAAGTTCGCATACAAGTCGAGCGCTTTTCGCAAGCCTACATTGACTGAAGTGAAGCCTTTGCCGACAGGCGTAGTGACCGGCCCTTTGAGTGCAACCTTGTTTCTCAGGATCGAATCAAGCAACGCCTGAGGAAGAGTTTCGCCAAATTTTTCCAGCGCCTGCGCCCCGGCGTAGTGAGTTTCCCATTCAATCTCCACGCCCGAAGCTTCAATGATGCGCACTACGTTTGCAGCGATTTCAGGGCCGATGCCATCGCCGGGAATCAGTGTGATTCGATGTTTCATAAGCGCTTTGGTCTTTGTGCTTTGGTCTTTGGACTTTGTTCCGAAGGGCTAAGGATACATAGTTCAAAGCCCAAAGACCAAAGGCCTAAGGCCGAAGTCCCTCCCCAAGCTGACCACTGACGAAGTGAACCAGAAATGACGGAGTCTTATCAAACAGCCGACGTCGTTGTTGTCGGTGGCGGCGTGATCGGGTTGACCGTAGCGCGAGCCCTGGCCTTGCGCGGTGTGCGAAATGTGGTGCTGATCGAGCGTAGCAGTCTGGGAGCCGAATCATCCTGGGCCGCGGCCGGAATGCTGGCGCCTCAGGCGGAAGCAGATTGCGCGGACGAGTTTTTTCATTTCTGTTGCCAGAGCCGCGACATGTATCCCGCATTCGCCGCAGCCCTGCTGGAAGAATCCGGTATAGACATCGAACTCGAAATTACCGGCACACTTTACCTGGCTTTCACTGACGCTGACGTCAATGAACTTGAAAAGCGCTTCGAGTGGCAGTCAGGAGCGGGACTGCAGATCGAGCGGTTCGATGCTGAAATCGCGCAACTTATCGAGCCGTCTATTTCCCCGCAGGTTCGTGCGGCGCTGAAGTTTCCTCTCGACACACAGGTTGAAAATCGCCGGCTCATGAGCGCTCTCGCCAACTCGAACGAAAAGTTAGGCGTTCGTCTGTTAACCGGCACGACGGTCGAATCTTTAAAGATTGAACATGGCTCCGTCGTGGGCGTGGAAACCTCGCTTGGTTTCGTCGCAACCGGGCGTGTAGTGCTTGCGAGCGGAGCCTGGACCTCATTACTAAAAAACCTGTACGCGCGCTCGAATTTGCGCATCGAACCCGTTCGCGGCCAGATGCTGTGCTTTGAAGCGAATCCGCAGATCTGCAATCACGTTATTTACAGTCCGCGAGGCTACCTTGTGCCGCGTAGCGACGGGCGCCTCCTGGCAGGTTCCACGACGGAGCATGCGGGCTTCGACAAACGCGTAACTGCGACCGGGGTTCAATCTATTTTGTCAGCGGCACTGGAAATATCTCCCCGCGTTGGGTCCCTGGGATTAAAGGCTTCGTGGGCGGGACTGCGGCCGTGCGCGCCCGACAATTTGCCTGTGCTTGGTGCTTGTGCTGAAATTGAAGGGGTCTTCTATGCGACTGGGCATTATCGCAATGGTATCCTGCTGGCGCCGCTCACTGGAGAGTTAATCGCCCAGGCCATCGTTGAAGACGAGGGTTCCCCTTTGCTTAACGTTTTTTCGCCCGATCGGTTTGATATTGTCACGGTTAACTGATTCTATTCGCGCAATGAAATTTCTAACTCAAAACTTTCTGTTACTGGTTTCACTGACTTTGATTACAACCGTCAGCGGCGTGGCACAGGTTTCCCAGGCGCCGCCGGCAAACCCGGGGCCAACTAATGTTTCCGAGATGCGTCCCCCCAGGGATTTGTTTGAAGAAGCAAACCATTATGTTGATAAGAAATTCAGTGAGTTCAATAAACGCGGGCTGGCCTTCGATCGCAAACTCGAAACGAAGACGAAACAGGAACAGAAAGATCTGGCCGCAAAGTATGCGGCTGTCCTCGAAGCCCGACCCTCATTAGCCAGTGCTGATGTCTACTTCCTCGGCATGCTTCACCACCTGGCCGGCAATGGCGACGCTGCGCTCGAGAAAATGCGCGGCTATTTGTCGGACAAACCCGCTGGGCAAAACGCGCAGTTCGCGCGCGCCGTTATTGTGCTCTACGCAACTAGAAAGGATCTAATTCCTGAAGCTGAGCGCGCGGTCGAAACTTATGCGCGAAACCAGCCGCAGGATCTGGTCGAATGGTTTGGCATGGAAACGCTGATTGCCGAAGCTATGAAAAGGGCCAGGAATTATTCGGGGATGGCAGAGCATGCGCAGGGGATGCTTAAAGTTGCGAAGCTGCTGGGCGCCAGCAGGAAATACAATTCATTCAGGCGCGACGATATGCTTTTCAAAGCTGCGTCATTTATTTCGGAAGCCTACGTCAATTTGAACAAGAAAGACGAGGCAATCGCGACGATCGAGGAACTGCGCAAAATGGCTGTCTCACTGCCATCGGCAAATCTTTTGCGACTGGCCAACATTCGGCTTGCAGGGTTGGATCAGTCAATTGATCCGCGCGGCATATTTGACGAAACTGCGGCGACGACAACGGAAACGCCTCCCGAAATTGTTGCTACGCAGTGGATCGATCAAGCGCCAGTGAAGCTGTCAAACTTGCGCGGGCAGGTTGTCTTGATAGATTTCTGGGCGCCCTGGTGTGGACCCTGCCAGATCACGTTTCCAAAACTGCAAAGATGGCATGACAGTTACAAAGACAAGGGCCTGGTTATACTCGGCGTGACAAACTATTATGGCTGGGTCAACGGTCACCGAGTCACTCACGGAGAAGAACTTGCCTACCTGCGCACTTTCAAGAAGCAAAATCATCTGCCCTATGGCTTTGCTGTGGCGGAAACGGGCATTAATGATCTCAACTATGGTGTGTTTTCGATTCCAATCTCGTTTCTCATCGACCGCGGCGGAAACGTCCGGTTCATAGCTATGGGAGCAGGCGAACAGGAACTTGCGGGATTGGAAAAAATGCTTCAGAAGTTACTTAACGAGCCTGAGAAGACCGAAGCAGAAACAAAAAGCCTCAGCGCATTTGAGAAGAAATGATCGGTTAGTAGGTTCACGGGCTGATGGAGTGGCGGAATTGAAACTATACTCAGGTTAGTTCCGCAAAGATCGAGGTCGCAAGTCAAAAGCTGTGCAAGATCAAAACATAAATATTGGAATTTCGTTTGTAGCGGGAATTCTTTCGTTTCTTTCGCCGTGCGTCTTGCCGCTCGTTCCCGGTTACATTTCGCTGATGTCCGGAGTCAGCGTTGACGCACTTAAGGAAGGCGGGTCTGGTTCCAATTCAAGACGTGCCGTGATTCTGAATTCGCTCGCATTTAATGCCGGGCTTTCAGTTATTTTTCTGGCGCTGGGAGCGACTGCCGGCCTTGTTGGCGCTTCGATTATCAGTAATCCCTGGGTCAGGATAATCGGCGGCCTCGTAATCATCGCTTTTGGTTTGCAGCTGATTGGGCTGTTGAAGATATCCGCTCTCTACAAAGACACGCGATTCTTTTCAGATGACAAACCTCGCGGACCGCTTGGTTCGTTTACCCTCGGTATTGCTTTTGCGGCCGGGTGGACGCCCTGCATTGGTCCAATCCTGGGAGGCATCATCGGGCTGGCGGCGACGAGTGGCGGCTGGCGCAGTGGCTTGATTTTGTCGGCGTTTTATTCCGCCGGGCTGGCTTTGCCGTTTCTCTTGACCGGCCTCGGACTGAATCAGTTTCTCGCCTTCTACGGAAAGTTTCGCAAACACTTGCACAAGGTGGAGATAGTTTCCGGAGTCGTTTTAATTATCGTCGGCTTGTTGGTGATGAGCGGCCTATCAACCTTACTGGCGAGCTCAAGGCTGGCCGCCTGGCTGCCCAACGCGGAAGCTTGGATAAAGGTGAAGCCGCCCGCCACTTCAACTGCTGTCCCCGGGGACAAGACTAAATTCGAGCTTGCACCCAACGTTCAATTTCAAACGCTTGCGGGCCAGCCTTTCAATTTGGGCCAACTCCGCGGCAATGTGGTGCTACTAAACTTCTGGGCCACCTGGTGTATTCCCTGCCGCGAAGAAATTCCGGTCCTCAACGCAATGCAGCATGATCTCGAAACACGGGGTTTGAAAATTGTTGGCGCGTCACTGGAAGATACGGCCGACGCGGTCGAGTCGTATCAGAAAGAAGTGCGGAAATTCGAATATCAGGTCCTGGTGGGCGGAAGCGAAGCAAATGCGAAGTTTGGCGGCACTCCGTTACCCACCACTTATCTGATAGATCGCGAAGGTCGCATTCGTCAAAAAATCGTTGGAGCGCGCGACCGGGCCGGCTGGGAAGCGGCAGTCAAACCTTTGCTCGATGAGGCAACGACAACGGCTAGAATTGAAAACTAGCCCGGAGACAACGTCATGATCAAGATGCTACTTCTATTAATCGCGCTGACTTTCGTTCCGGTTGCGACGTTTGCTCAGGACGGACATGAATACTCACCGCTTGTCGAAAAAACCGTCAACTATAAAAACTGGACGCTTAACGATCTCAAAGATGGCAAGCCTGTCGATCTCCGCTCGCTGGCGAAGGACAAGAAACTTGTCATGTTGGTCTACTTCGCGCCCTGGTGCCCCAACTGGCGCAACGAAGCTCCGGTAGCCGCGAAGCTTTATGAGAAGTACAAAGACCAGGGATTTGCGGTAGTCGGTGTCAGCGAATACGGGACGCGCGACGCAGTGAATACGTTCTTTGCGCCAACGGGCGCGCCTTACACGGTAGTCAGCGAATCAGAGTCTCGCGATGACCGCGACAAGACGCTGCACTTCAGTTACCGCCAGTTGAGCGGAGATACACGCAAGTGGGGTTCGCCCTGGAATATCTTCCTGGAACCGGCGAGTTTGTCCAAAACCGGTGAAGTGCTGACCGAGAAGGCCTGGGTCGTTAATGGTGAGTTGATTGAAACTGATGTGGACAAGTTCATTGCCGATCACCTGAAGGCAGCTACAGCCTCGGCAATCAAGCCCTGTAAAGAATGAACTCATTGAAACTCGCTGATGAGTTGAGGGCGCACATATGGTGCGCCCTTTTTCTTTTGGTGGGAGTCTGGGCTCTGTAATCACTTTCTCCACCTATTCAATTTGAACTCTTAGGTCCGAAGGACCGGAAGTTAATAGCCCCGTCCGTGAGGGCGGGGTATATGCGATGGTTCCCCGACTGAGCGCCGAAGGTGCGTCACGATTTGTGTCGGCCCTTTCGGGCCTCTGGCAATTGAGGATGTGGGATCCCCGTCCGTGAGGACGGGGCCATTAACTTCCGGTCCTTCGGACCTAAAGCCATGCAGATTAAAACTCAACCACCTCCTGCATCGTCGCTCCTTTGCGCTAGAGTTTGCCCGTTGCTACTATTGCCGACTCTTTTTAGCTAGTCATTTCGCCAACACCTTATGAAACTTCGTTTGCTTTATCACGGTCACTGTTTCGATGGCGTGGCATCTGCCGCCACTTTCACCCGTTTCTACAAAGAGCGTATCCATCCGGAAGCGGAAGTGAGCTATGGGGGTCTGCTGCACCGCCCGGGCAACTTGTTTGATCTCAACCTATTTGACGGCGACGAAAACGCGATCGTGGATTTCAAATACGCGCCGTCTGAAAAACTAACCTGGTGGTTCGATCATCACGAGTCTGCGTTTCTTACTCCCGAAGACGAGACTCATTTTAAGAATGACAAGTCCGGCAAAAAGTTTCTGGACCCGACGCGCAAATCCTGCACCGAATTCATTGCCGACGTTGCGCGGACTCAATTCGGATTTAACGATGGGCCATTGATATCGCTCATTCATTGGGCCCACATTATCGACGGAGCGCTTTATGAATCGGCGGCGCAATGCGTGGAACTGAAAGAGCCGGCGTTGCAATTGATGCAGGTAATTGAAGCTGATCCCGACGATAAGTTCGTCGAACACGTTATTCGCGAGCTTACCGTGAAATCGCTTGAGGAAGTGGCAACGAGCGAAGAGGTGCAACGACGTTTCCAGCCAATTCTGAAACAGCATCTGGAAACCCTGGAAACGATTCGCCGCAATGCTATCTCTGCGAACGGTGTAGTCCAGTTTGATTTGGTTGACGAGGGTTACGAAGGCTTCAACAAATTCATTCCTTACTATCTTTATACCGAAACCACCTATACCGTGGCCCTGACCCGCGGGGCGCAACGCACCAAGATTTCTGTGGGCTCTAATCCGTGGTCACCACGTCCGCGCACTCACAACATCGCCAAAATCTGCGAACGCTACGGCGGCGGGGGACATGCGGTGGTGGGTGCGATCTCGCTCAAACCTGATGAAGTAGAAAAAGGGCGAGCAATAATGCGGGAGATAGTGGCGGAGTTGTCGGCGCCAGAAGGCAGTAGGCAGTAAGCAGAAGGCAGAATGAAGACCCGGGGCCTGTTCCCTCTTGCTTTCTGCCTTCTGCTTAGTGCTTACTGTCCTTCACTTCGCCATTAGCGCTTCAATCTCATCCGCATCCTTCGGCACTTTTGTAGTCAACACATGCGGGCCATTCGAAGTGCACAGCACGTCATCCTCAATACGGACGCCAATGCCCAGGTATTTCTCGGGAATGTCTTTCGTATCCGGTGCCACGTAAATTCCCGGCTCGACGGTCATCACGGTACCCGGCTCCAGGGCGCGCGATTGTTTGTCGTAGTAATAAATTCCCACGTCATGCACGTCAATGCCGAGCAAGTGGCCGAGGCCATGCATGTAAAACTGCTTGTACTTCTCTTCCTTAATCAGTTCGGCGGGCTTGCCTTTAAGGAGCCCAAGTTTAACCATTCCCTCCGTTAGCATTTCCACCGAATGTGCCTTTAGCTCATCATGTGTGACCCCGGGCCGCACCATATCAATGCACGCCACCTGCGTTTCGAGCACCAGGTCGTAAATTTCGCGTTGCGCTTTCGTGTACCGACCGTTGATTGGATAAGTGCGCGTGATGTCCGACGCATAGCCTTTGTACTCAGCGCCGGCATCGACCAGTAGTAACTCACCATCGCGCAGCTCACCGTCGTTGTTTATATAGTGAAGTACGGTAGCGTTGGCGCCTGCGCCGACGATTGACGTGTAGGATGGACCAGCCGCCCCCTCACGGCGAAATATTTGCTCAATGAGCGCCTCCACTTCGTATTCCTTCATCCCCGGCCGCACTGCTTTCATTGCTTCGACGTGGGCTTCGGCGGCGATGTCCGCAGCCTTCTGCATTAACTCAATCTCTTCGGGCGATTTGAACACGCGCAGCTCATGAACGATCGTAGCCGGATCGATGATTGTGCGCGGCGGGTGAATTGGCTTGCGATTAATGGCCCGCATCTGAGCTATCTTTTTGATAATCGTATTGTCGAGATCGGTATTCACACCCAGGCGGTAGTAAAGGTTTTCAGCTCCGTCGAGAATGCCCTCGAGCTTCGATTCAAACTCGGTGACCGGAAAAGATGCGTGTGCCCCAAACTCCTTTTTCGCCCCTTCGATCCCAGCCCGACGGCCCACCCAGATTTCCTGCTCAGGATCGCGCGGGCGTACGAACAGCGTGTACTTCTGTTTTCGCTGGGGCGCAATCACCGCAATCGAGTCGGGTTCTTCGAAACCAGTCAAATAGTAAAAATCGGAATCCTGGCGGAAGCGATACTGAGTATCATTGGAACGCGTGGCTTCCCGTGCGCCGGGAATGATAGCTACTGATTTCTGGTCCATGCGACGCATGAACTCCTCGAGTTGGGGTCGGATCATGAAAGGCTACTCCTCGTAGGCTATTGAAAACTTGTGTGCTGGGATTGTAACCGAGCGCTCGGGAAGGAACGAAATGGGCTTCGCCAGACTTTTAACTTTGACAGGATTAACATAATTTACAGGATAGTGGTGGTTGGTTTTGTACATCCTGTTAATCCTGTCAGCAATTATGCCGGCTATAAAACCGTCACGGGGGTTTCTTTCTAGCCGCCTGCGCCGCTTTGTTGGATAATTGGGCAAGTAGCAATGAACGTCCAAACATTAACAGCGCAAGCAGAACAGACGCGCGAAGTTATCTCCTACGATCCTGCCACCGGCGAAGAGATTGGTAGAGCGCCGTTATCTTCGCCTGAAGACGTGCGGCAAGCCGTGCAAAGGGCGCGTCAGGCCCAGCCCACATGGGCCAACCTCTCGTTCCGCGAGCGCAAGCGCGTCATTTTGCAGGCACGTAAACTTTTGCTTAGTGAGCGCGATGAGATTGCCCGGTTAATTTCCAGAGAAACCGGCAAACCCAAAACCGAAGCCCTCTCGATGGAAATAGTGCCCACCCTCGATGCTATGCATTACTTTGCGCATGCATCCGAAAACCTTCTCCGTCCGCAGAAAATCGACATCGGGCAATACGGCATGATGGGCCGCTCCTCTCGCATTGTGTTTCGACCCCTTGGCGTCATAGGAATCATTTCGCCCTGGAACTTCCCGCTGGCCACGCCGGCGCAGGAAGTGGTGATGGCCTTGATGGCCGGCAACGCAGCTATTTTAAAACCCAGCGAGCTGACTCCGCTGATCGCTCTGAAAATTGGTGAGCTATTCCGCCGCGCAGGGCTCCCAGCGGGGTTATTGGAGATTCTCACTGGTGATGGTTCGACCGGCGCCGCACTGATTGAGGCGCGGGTCGATAAGATCATGTTCACCGGCAGCGTCGCGACTGGAAAGCGTGTAGCGGAAGCAGCTGCAAAATATCTCATGCCGGTCGTCCTCGAGCTGGGCGGAAAAGATCCGATGATTGTGCTCGATGATGCGGATATCGATAACGCTGCGCGCGGCGCAGTGTGGGGCGCATTCGCGAATTCCGGACAAGCCTGCGCGTCAGTCGAACGTTGCTATGTGCATGAATCGATTGCGCCGAAGTTTATCGAGCGAGTAGTTGCGGAAACAAAAGCGCTGAAACAGGGACTGGGAACTGAAGAAAGTGTGGACGTCGGCGCCATGTCTAATGAGCATCAACTTGAAATCGTGGCTGCTCACGTCAGTGACGCCAAGCAACGCGGCGCAAAGATACTTACCGGTGGCCAACGGGGAACAGATCCCAGGGGGTTCTTCTACGAACCTACCGTACTTACCGATGTCGATCACCACATGACAATAATGCGTGACGAAACCTTCGGCCCCGTGCTGCCGGTGATGACCTTTAAAACAGACGACGAAGCCATCAAGCTCGCTAATGATAGTGTCTATGGTTTAACCGCAAGCGTCTGGACCAGGAATATCGCCAGAGGACGCCAAATTGCGGAACGCATCGAAGCTGGAACTGTGATGGTTAACGAGGTCGTTTACACTCATGGCATCGCACAGACTCCCTGGGGTGGCGTTAAAGAAAGCGGCTACGGCAGAACTCATGGGCGGATGGGTTTGCTCGAGCTGGTCACGGCCCGGCATGTCCACGTCAATCGCTTTTCTTTTCTCCCTGATCTTTGGTGGTTTCGTTATAATCCGCGCGCGGTAAAGCTTTTCGGAGGATTGGCCACAAACTTTACGACCGGTTCTCTTGTCAAAACCTCGCGGCTACTCCCCCAAATAGCCAGAAGATTATTCGGGTCGCGGAAATAGCAGGCTATTTCTACTATTGCTAACCGTAGAAAAAGTATTATACTGCGCGCGCTTAACACACAAGGGCATCGGAAGTTTTCAATTTCTATCAATATTTGCGGGGAAAAGCTATCGATTCCCTCGTTATCCAGGAGCATTCGTTTTCATTTGCAGCCCGACTAAGCGTCCTCACTCCCAGGGGATTTATACTAACCAGCCCGCTTCATGAGGAAAGATGGAAAATGCGAAGAAATCTTCGTTGTTTTTTCACCCTTAAAATACTAATCCTGATTGAAACCCTTTCTGTTTTTAACCGCTTGGGTTCTTTGCCGAACTTGGAGGACAAGATATGAAGACCCGGACAAGATCGATCATTATATTTGCGGCAGCTCTGCTGCTCGCTGCCACGGTAATCCTGCTTCCCCGAATTATTGAGGCCAAGCGTCTCAAATGGTTGAATGCAGACAAGAGTCTGTCAGCGGCAGCATTGCTGACACGCGGACCTAATCAAGATAACAACAACGTGCAGGTTGGGGCCTCGACTCACAATGACACCTCACCGGCGCTTCGTGACATGAAGCAGCTGCCAGTGAGACAAAAGATCGAGCACGAGGCTAATGAAAACCCGAAGCTTCCCAATCACCACATCGACAGTGCTGACCCGGTCGTCCAATCACCTAGCGCTGTAATGGCCTTTGCTGGACTCAATATGCCCAGCCCGCTGCTCAATTTTGATGGCGTACCATTCCCTGGTGTTGCGTGCAACTGCGCGCCGCCCGACACCAATGGCGAAGTGGGTGCGACGCAGTATGTGCAAATAGTCAACGAAGGCTACCAGGTTTTTAATAAGACCACGGGCGCGTCATTGTTAGGTCCTTCAGGGATCGCCACGCTGTGGAGCGGCTTTGGCGGCGTTTGCCAGAACTTTGGCAGTGGTGACCCCGTTGTGCTTTATGACCAAATCGCCAACCGCTGGGTAATCACGCAGTTTGCGGGCTCAGGAGTTCCGACCGACGAGTGCATTGCCGTGTCAACCACCAGCGACGCCACGGGCAGCTATAACCGCTATGCCTTTCATTTGGGTTCCAACTTCTTCGACTACCCACACTTGAGCGTGTGGCCTGATGCTTATTACATGAGCATGAACATATTCAATTCGGGTGGCACGGCCTTCCTCGGCCCTCAGCCGTTTGCCTTCGATCGAGCGAAGATGCTCGCCGGCCTTCCGGCCACCTTTATCACTACCGGAATCACGGGCGGACCCACTGAAGAAACTTATCTGCCCGCTGACTTGGACGGCTCGATACTTCCACCGGCGGGAGCTCCGGCAACGTTTGTGGAATGGCCGGGCGCCAACGCTTACCGGGTCTTCCACTTCCACGTCGATTTCACTACGCCAGCGAACTCGACGTTTACGCTCTTCGCTAGTCCCGCGGCGGCAGGCTTTACCGTGCTGTGCGGCGCGACGCGCGATTGCGTGCCTCAGGGCGGAACTGCCGACAGGCTGGACGGCATTGGCGACCGGCTAATGTTCCGCCTGGCATATCGCAATTTCGGCGACCACGAAGCAGTGGTGGGGAATTACACCGTGAGTTCGGGTGGAGTAGCCGGCATACGTTGGTTCGAGTTGCGCGGTGTGACCGCCGGACCGGTGACGAAGTTCCAGGAGAGCACCTACCAACCGGACGCGACCTGGCGCTGGATGGGTAGCGCGGCGATGGACCAGCAGGGAAATATCGCCCTCGGCTACAGCGCTTCGAGTGCATCGATCAGCCCGCAGATTCGCTATGCCGGGCGGCTCTTTACCGACCCGATCAACACGCTGGCCCAGGCTGAGACAACGCTGTTCGCCGGCACTGGCAGCCAAACCGGGGGTCTTAATCGTTGGGGAGATTACAGCGATATGACCGTCGATCCAGTCGACGACTGCACCTTCTGGTACACGCAGGAGTACATAGCCACGAACGGCAGTTTCAACTGGCGCACGCGCATCGGCTCGTTCAAGTTCCCGGGTTGTGGTGGAGCGCCGACCCCGACTCCAACACCAACGCCTACTCCGACGGCGACACCGACGCCGACGCCAACGGTGACACCGACGCCAACGCCTACTCCGACGGCGACACCGACGCCTACTCCGACGGCGACGCCAACGCCGACACCAACGCCAACACCTACTGGCAACTTCACGCTCTCGATCAGTCCGACTTCGCGCTCGATAAATCCGGGGCAGAGCACGACTTACACAATCACGATCACCAGGAGCGGAGGATTTACCGGTCCAGTAACGTTCACGGTTAGTGGCTTGGGGACAGGTGCGAGCGGTACCTTCAGTCCCAATCCAACCACTGCGACTGGCACTACGTCGACGTTGACGGTCACCACTACCACTGCTGCAACACCCGGTTCAAGAGTCTTCACAGTGACCGGTACGAGCGGTACTCTGACGCGGACCGTGACGGGTACACTCGTTATCAAGAATTGCGTCAACGGCAACGGAGACTGCTAATAGACTGACGGCTTAAAGTAGCCACATTAGTAACTCGAGGGGTGAGTTTAGAACTCACCCCTCAATTTTTTCTCCTCACGTAGTGAGCTCACCTGAAAACTGAGCGATTGCCAATTCCAGGCAGCCCTCCAAGTTCTGCTTTTTACTTTTCTGCCTAATCACCTTAGGATCTCCAACTCATACTTGAATTCAGTAGCGAAATAACCCAATGGTTTTCTGGAAAGCATTTATGCACGGGCGCGAACGGGCCCATCACGAGCGAGATAACAATCGCCTGGTGCGGCCGTTTGAGTGGGGCTTACAGTTCATCAGCGATCACGTGAACGGTGATGACCCGCGCGCTGTTCTGCGTCGCCATAGCGAGCAAGCAATGGCACATAGCGAGGAGTTCTACGCGCTGCCTGACATCTCCGACTTCCAACTCGAGAGGGACCAGCTCATTTGGACCAGCGCAGTTTACACCGCTGCTGCTGAAAACAACCTGGCTCGTGCTCGTTATTTTCCTGTGAAACCTAAGAAGGCCCGTCAACCACGTTCAGCCGTCGTTGTACTGCCACAATGGAATGCGCAACCTGAAAGTCACGTCGAAGCATGCCGGATTTTCAATTTCATCGGCATGTCGGCGCTGCGTTTGACACTCCCCTATCATCAAGAGCGGCGGCCACCTGAACTCCAACGCGCCGATCACCTAGTCAGCACCAACGTAGGCCGCACGATTCAGTCAATGCGACAGGCGGTGCTTGATACCCGCGCAGCAGTGAGATGGCTGAAGGAACAGGGTTACGAACGAGTCGGAATCCTGGGTACCAGCGTCGGTTCGTGCATCGCGTTTCTTGCGTTTGCGCACGAGCCAGACATTGATGCGGGCACCTTCAATCACGTCTCCGGTTATGTGGCTGATGTAGCCTGGCGCGGGCTTTCCACGCGTCACTTGCGCGAAGGGTTTGCGGATCACCTGAGTTTGGAAGAACTCCGTGAATACTGGGCGCCGATTAGTCCCGTGCCTTTCATCAGGCGCTTGCCAAAAATGGGACCGCGACCAATGCGATTTATCGCCGCACGTTACGATCTTACGTTTCCGCTCGATCTCACAAGAGAAACTATCGCTGAGGCGAAACGACATGATCTTCCGCTCGACGTTGTCTGGCTTTCCTGTGGCCATTACACAATGGCGTCGATGCCGTGGAAAGCCATCGATGCCTGGAAGATCGCTACTTTTATGCGGAAGCACCTGACGTAAGGGTCCGCGTTTTACTGGGACCGCGGGCGTCTCGCCCGCCGTGATCCATTACAGGCTTGATTAAGGCAACGCATCACTCGCGCTGACGCGCTCGGGCGGGCGAGACGCCCGCGGTCCCAGGGATAAACATGAAGCCCGGCTCCAACACGCTCGATCCACTTCTCGATCGACTCGGTGAATTGAAGACTAGCTTCGGTTCGCGCGACAGCCGAAACGTCGAACAAATTCTCCCTCGAATTAGTCGTAAAAAGATCGATGACGCCGAAACACTAATTCGTCTTCACGAACTTCTTCTCTTCCTCAGTGCCTATCCCCCAAATGGGCGCGTACGGCGACTCGCCGAGGCACTCCTGAAAAATTTCACTAAACGAATTGAAGCCCTGCGCGCCGCGGAAGCCGATCTTTCTCCGCTGGAGTCGCCTGAGGTTTCCGGGATCGCTGGTACCTCCGTAACGGACACCTTCAGTTACCCAATCGTTTGCTGGCTGGTCAGACGTCAACCGGGTCGGGTCAGGCTCGATTGGGAATGGTTCGAAGATGAAAACCGCCTCGCAGAGACCTGGCCACGGTTCATGCCGCTGCTCGAGGAGGATGCATTTGTCGAAGCGAATGTTCCTTACAAAACTTGGCTGCGGATGGCAATGGGACGAAACGCAAGAGATGTGGACTGGCTGGTTGAGCGATTCGAATCGCTGAAGATCTCTGACCGGGAGAGGACTGAGCTTTACGACTCGCTGAAGCTTTATGTGCGCTGGGCGCCGCCTGATCGCGCCACGCGCACCGGCCTACGGCTCCGGACATCAAGGTCCACAAAAGTTTTCTACCACCGCGAGCCTCTCATTCGTCGAAGAGACATTTCTTTAAAACGTGAACTGGAAAACCCACCCCCGGAAATGACGCGGCTTTCGCCAAAGCAGGGCGAAGCTATTTTGGATATGGCACGCGAGGCCTCGACCGTGCGTTACCGCGAGCTCTATGGGTTTACCCACGGCGACCCGCGCAAAGTTATTCAAACGAACCTCGGACGCGGCGTCGATATTTTTGTTATGGGCTTGCCGCCCAATCGCCGCTTGCCTCTGCGTGCGTACCACGCAGCAATGATATTCAAGAATGGCGTTCCTATCGGCTACTTTGAGGGACTGTCGCTCTTTGAGCGAATGGAAAGCGGTTTCAATCTCTACTACACCTTTCGCGACGGCGAAACCGCATGGCTCTACGCACGCACGCTAAACATCTTCCGCCATCTGCTTGGCGTCACGGCTTTCTCACTCGATCCGTACCAGATCGGATTCGAAAACGAAGAAGGAATCGAGTCGGGCGCGTTCTGGTTTTATCGGAAACTTGGATTTCGCCCCACCAAGCCGGAGGTAATGAAACTTGTTTTGAATGAGGAAAAAAAACTTCGTTCTCGACCTGCGTATCGCACGAGCGCCAGGACACTCCGTAGGCTTGCCGCCGGGTCGATGATTTACGAGCTGGACAAATCGCTCCATGAATCGTCTGGAAGATCGGGGCATGGCGACTGGGATCAGTTCCAGGTTCGCAATATTGGCTTCCGGGTGCAACGTCGCATGGCGGAACGGTTCAAAGGCGACGCGGGCAGAATGCGCAGCGAGACGGTTAAGGACCTGACCAGGACGCTTGGTTTGAGCATGAATCTCCGGAACGAATTTGAGATCTCAGCCTTGAGTGACTTCGCGGTAACGCTATCCCTCGTTGAGGATTTGCAGCGGTGGAATGCAGACGAAAAGCAGGCGCTGGCGGAAATCGTTCGCGCGAAAGCAGGCACGGAAGAGAGCAAGTATCTAAGGCTCACGCAGAAACATGAGCGGTTGCGTGCAGCGCTAATCAAGCTTGGATCGTGTTAAGCCTCGTAGGATATCTTTAAGGTAAGGCTGGCTTGCCCCGCTCTTTCAACTTTGATTATTGGCATTCCCTTGAAAAGCCGGGCAAGCCCGCCTTCCCAAACCCTGAGGTATATCTAAACTAGAAAGCGCTTAAATCCTGAAATCCTTTGCACGCCCGCAGCCGGTTCTCGAAAATCTTATCCCCTGAGAAGTTTTCCAGTTTCTCGAAGTACTCGGCATCCCTGTCCAACGCCTTTTCCGGAACCAGTCCAACAATCTCCGTACTGACAACTCCCACGCCGAGTCTGTCAGCTTCGTCGCGCACGGCCCTGTAAGCCTGAGTCATTCCTGTCGCCTCGTAGTTCACGAGGTTCATCGACACCTGCACCAACCCACGTGTCGATAATTCGAAGCCAAGCGCCTTAACAAAAGGCAGGCCGCCGTGCCGCGCCCTCACCGTTCGCGCAATGCTTCTCGCCACCGTAACGTCCCGCGTGTTGAGATTAACATTGAAAGCGATCAGGAAAGGACGCGCGCCTACCGCAATTGCGCCCGCGGTTTTATGGACTAGCAACGGCCCAACATCAGGCGCACGGCCTGGTTCCACTGCGATCTGTTCACGCAGCAATTCGAGCGCACCTCGCCTCACGTCTTCCAGATTCACTCGCTCGGGCTTGAGTGCCGCGCGTTCGTAGAAGAAAACCGGAATCGAAAGCTCGTGCGCAATCCGCTCACCAGCCTCACGCGCAAGGCGGACACAATCCTCCATGGAGACTCCACTAATAGGCACGAAGGGAAGCACATCCGTGGCGCCCAACCGCGGATGCACTCCCGAGTGCCGTTGCATGTCGATTAGTTTGGTGGCGAGTGCGACGGCGCGGAACGAGGCCTCAACGATCATTTCCGGCGCAGCCACAAAAGTAATAACCGAGCGATTGTGGTCCGGATCGATGTGCGTATCGAGCACGCAAGCCGTTTCGACAGATTCGACGGCCTGCGCCAGTCGCTGGACCGTTTCCGTCTTGCGACCTTCGCTGAAGTTTGGTACACACTCAACCAGATTGCCGATTGCCGATTGCCGATTGCTGATTGGAGTGACTCTCATTTAGCTGTTAGCTTAACATTGAGTTTCAAGTATCCGGTGAACCAAATCGGAAATCGGAAATCGGAAATCGCCAATGGCCCTTGACCATTTCATCGACCAACGCAAGACCGCCTGGCAACGTTTGGAAGATCTGCTCAAGTTGCTCGACAGCAGATCGCTGCGTCGTCTGCATCGCGAGGAAGTGCGCGAGCTGGGGCGAATCTATCGACGCACAGCATCTGATCTGGCAATCGCTCGCGCCGAGTCGCGCGATCCGCGGCTGGTCAACTACCTGAACAATCTTGTCATTCGGGCGCACGCCCGCATCTACCAGGCTGACGCGCAAGGCGGCTCGCGCGTTGGTAGTTTTTTCGCGCGCGAACTTCCGCAAACGTTTCGCCGTACTTGGCGCTACACGATAGTTGCGTTCGGGGTTTTTGTAATATTCGGGCTTATCGGATTCTTAGGGACTCGTTATGATCCCGCGTTTTCCGAGTTGGTAGGCGTGCCGCCTGCATTTCGCGAATTGTACATTGAGACGAAAACGCACTGGTGGGAAGATTTGAATGACGCCAACCAGGTTGGCGCAAGTGCGATCTTCACGCACAACATTCAGGTGACGATTTACACGTTCGCTTTTGGCGCGCTGTTTGGCGTAGGCACACTGTTTTATCTGGCCTACAACGGAGCTACGATTGCAGCTGTGCTGGCCTTGACCTATCGCGCGGGCTTTGGCAACGACCTGCTCACATTCATGGTGGGCCACGGAGTGATCGAGTTGTCGTGCATCTTCATTGCTGGTGGCGCAGGTCTGTTGATAGGCACGGCCTTGCTGATGCCGGGTGACCTGTCGCGCGCCGACGCGCTGAAGAGCCGCGGCAAGGATGCGGTACGGTTGATGATGGGGGTTGCTGTATTGCTGGTGGTCGCCGGGATCATCGAAGGCTTTATTTCACCCGCGCCGATTCCGGCGGCGATAAAATTCAGCATCGCGGCGATCACCGGTCTGGCGCTCTATTCTTATCTGTTGCTCGCCGGGAGAGACGACTCGCCGGATCCTGGCTCCGATTAAATACACCGCTTGGTATGCGAAGCGATCTCATTAGCACCGTGGCTTTAGCCCGGGATCGAGATTCGCCCGAGATGATCCCGAACCGTTTCTAACGGTTTCATATGTCCCATTCCCGACGAAAACCGTTCAAACGGTTCCCGTTCTTGTCCGTGTCCCTGATCACCGGGCTAAAGCCACGGTGCTAATGAGATCGCTCCGCGTGAGACCTGAGCCGCCTGATGTTTCCTACAACAGACCCCGCTCCTTCACCTGTAGGTATTTCTCGAGTAGTGCCGGTGCGAGCGCGGCAGCGGTCACATCGAGCGCCAGCCCGCCTTGCGATTCCACTAAGCGCAGCGCAGCCTCGCGCAGATGCATGATTTCTTCAGCAACTGATTGGGTAAACAAGGCGCGCGCATCAACGGGAGCAGTGCTCACCACGGCTTTAAGGTCGCGATCGGCAATGGTGACGACCAAAGGCAGATGGCGCGGCCGCAAGAGCCGAAGTGAAGTTAACAGCTCTTTGGAACCTTCTTCGTCGACAAGATCAGTCAGGAGCACTACCAGAGACCGTCGTTTGCTGTGGGCGGCGATAAATTCAAACGCGTGGGAGTAAGAAGGTTCAATCATCTCAGGTTCAACTGAGTAGAGTGCCTCCAGCGCGGCGTCCATATGATCGCGGCCGCGACTTGGCGGCAGAAAACTCTTAATCTTGCGACCAAAAACGAGCAGTCCTGCGTTGTCGCCGGCCCGGGCCGCCGCGGACATCAACGCCAGAGCCGCATGGACCGCGGAATCCAGCTTGGTTTCCTGGTCAATGCGCGCTGTCATTAAGCGTCCACCATCGAGTGCGATCAGGATTGTCTGGTCGCGTTCAATCTGATACTGGCGCGTCGTTAACTTACCTCGCCTCGCGGTTGCGCTCCAGGAAATGTGACGCAACTCATCGCCACGAACATAATCACGAAGCGACTCAAACTCGCGACCTTCACCACGCCACGATGTCTTTCGATGCGAAGCGACAAGCGAACGCGCCCCGAGCGCTTTCAACTCAGCTTCGCGTGCCCGGCGCATGTTTGGATAAACTTTCACTGCCACTGCTTCGCCCGCGCGCGTTTCACACCACACAAGATTCCAACGCGAAAGGAAACGCACCGCAATCTGCCCAAACTCGAATCGTCCTCGTCTTGTCGGAGTAAGACCGTAAACCAAAGCTGCCGAGGTTTGCGCGTCGACGCTGATGTGCGCCTCGCGCAGACCCGATAGGTTCATTTGCGGCGGGTATTCGTCTTTGACAACTATTGATATGGCATGGGCCCCGGCATTCTGAATATTGATGCTGACATCAGTCTCGGCGCCCACAGCAAAACGGCCGGCGAACTCGCGGGTAATCGCCACAGTTTTGGGCAGTTGACTGCGACGAGCGTCGACTATCGCCAGGATAATTAAAACGACGTCGTAAGCTAG
>JALYSR010000212.1 GCA_030854715.1 Acidobacteriota bacterium | reverse complement strand
GGACACCCCGCCCCACCCGTCGCTCCAAATGATTAAGGGAGCGCGAAGTCCCCCAGTCTTCAAAAGTCCTGCTGGATAGTACTAATCCCGGTGTCGACTGTTTCGCAGCGGAGCTGTGAAGGCAGCGATCTCTAGCGCATCTTGCCTAACTTGGCTAAGATGCAATCACATCCGGTGATCGGCAAGAATAGCTCGACCTCGAACAAATGCTTCCCCCCAACACAATTCTCCGCGACCGGTATCGAATCATTCATCAACTTGGCCAGGGCGGCATGGGCGCTGTCTATCAGGCGATGGACGAGAATCTGAGTTGCGTAGTCGCCGTCAAAGAAACTTTCGCAGCAAACGACGAGCAGCGACGCGCCTTCAGGCGTGAAGCCGAGTTACTGGCAAATCTGAGCCATGCCGCTCTGCCCAGGGTTATGGATCACTTCACTCATGGCGATGGGCAGTTTCTGGTGATGCAATACGTGTCCGGTCATGATCTCTCAGAGTTGCTCGAACTGAGAGAGCAGCCATTCTCAGTCGCGAAAGTGCTTGGCTGGGCCGATCAACTGCTCGATGCGCTCGAAGAATTGCATTTGTCCAATCCGCCGATCATCCATCGCGATATTAAGCCGGCGAATTTGAAAGTTTCCCCAAAGGGCAAAGTGCTTCTGCTCGATTTTGGACTGGCTAAGGGCTTCGCCGGACAGATGTCCACTGCTGCTGCTGAGAGCCAGAGCAGGAGTATCTACGGTTATACGCCTCATTACGCGCCGCTTGAACAGATGCGTGGTGCTGGAACGGACCCGCGCAGCGATCTCTATTCATTGGCCGCGACCATGTGGACCTTATTGACGGCCAAGGTTCCACCTGACGCTCTGTCGCGCGTCGCCGAGAAGGAGGATGGTAATGCCGATCCGCTTCGCTCTGCGCACGAGATAAACCCTGAAGTTCCGGAACCGATCTCTAACCTGCTTAACCGAGCCATGGCGCTAAATCGCAACCAGCGTCCGGCGACCGCCGCTGAGATGCGCAACGCGCTGCGCGATGCAGCGGAAATGGAATTTGAACACCCAACTCTGCCTCTGGAACGACCGATCGCGCCAGAGTCAGTTCCTTCTCCGCCTCCGCCTGAGAATATAATCAAAGCGACAGTCCCATCGAAGAGTTCTCCTTCCAATCCTCACTATGTGCCGACAATGCCGGCCATATCGCCGCCGGCGCTTCAATCATGGGAGGGTTTCATTTCTTCCTCAACGGCCCCATCGTCTTCCGGCGAAGCAGGTAAGGAAGCACCAAAGCGCATTGCTCTGATCGTTGCGAGCGTGTTGGTAGTTGCAATTTCGATTGCGGTGGTCGGATGGAGTGGCTGGCGACCCTGGGCAGGAAGTGTTCAGTCCGGCAGCCTGGGCTCGACGCGACCGAACCAGCAAGGGAGCGAAAACCTGCCGCCCAATCCAGCGGCACCGGCAGGAATGGTTTACGTTCCGGGCGGAGAGTTCCTGATGGGCCGCAACGCGAGTGATGGCGGCGACGAATACGAACGGCCCGCGCACAAGGTCACGGTCAAGCCTTTCTTCATAGATCAGGACGAAGTCACCAATGAGGACTACGCGAAGTTCGTCAAAGCGACCAACCATCGCCCGCCGTCAAATTGGGCAAACGGTAGTTATCCTGCGGGCGCGACGCGCAAGCCTGTGACGGATGTTGCGTGGGATGACGCGAACGATTATGCGAAGTGGGCTGGGAAGCGTCTTCCGACTGAAGAAGAGTGGGAATTTGCTGCGCGCGGCACTGACGGGCGACGTTATCCGTCGGGCAATGATTGGAGACCCGGCGACGCTAATGCTGATGGTGCTAACGCAGGTTTGGTGGATGTCGGCACCTACAAAGGCAAATCTCCATTCGGAGCATCCGACATGGTGGGCAACGCCTGGGAGTGGACCGCGAGCAGGTTGATAGCCTATCCGGGTGGAAAACTTCCAGAGCCTGCGTCCGACAACGTGAGAGTCATTCGCGGGGGTTCGTATGATGAGAACGCGAACGGGGCTACGACTACATATCGCGGATTCTTAAAAGTTAGCGGCGACAAATACGACAAGACAGGGTTTCGCTGCGTCAAGGATGCAGATGATCGAACCCAAGCGCAGTAACCGACCGAGAGCAAAGGTAATGAAAAGAAATCACCAGAGGTTACGTTTCGGTGTGATCTGCGCCGCAGTAGTGATCACCATGAGAGCGTTAGTGATTTACCCGGCAATACCACCCGCAAGTTGGGTGTTATCAGTGATGAGTGCGCAAGAGAGAGGCGGCAGAACAAAGGCCACACCGACGCCGAACCCGAAACCGTCAACGTCACGTCCATCGGACCGCGTGAATGTGTCACCGGAGCCTCCGCTAACCTGGCAGGTACTGCTTCATGTCGAGGCCCCTGGGCCTGATCGCGAAGCGGTGGTAAGGCAGACTGTGGCAATACTCAAAACGCGCCTGGGCGCTTTCCGTGTATCCAAATTTGAAGTGCGACCACAGGGCGACCGAATCCTGATAAACCTTTCTGACGTTCCCGATCGAGAACGCTTAAAAAAGATAATCACTGCCGCAGGTGGACTGGAGTTGGTGGCCGTTAAAAGTCCCTCGAGCCCCGAGCCAGTGCGGACCTATAAGACCAAGAAAGACGCGGTGGCTTCCCTTGGCGGGAGGGTTCCCTCCAATCGACGCGTGCTGCCGTACGCCGAGCGAAATGAGCCAACAGTCTCTGGCCAAAATGCCGATGCAAGCCAGAAACTGAACCGGTGGGTAGTGGTTGAGTCGCCCGCTATAGTTGACGTCAACGAAATTCGTGAGGCGTCTGCGATGCAGGGGTCGGCCCCTGCCGATGATTACGGGATTGCGTTTTCGCTGAAGCCCGACGGGGCTGAAAGGTTGGGGAACTGGACTGGGGCGAACATTAATAGATACCTCGGCGTCGTGCTGAACAATGAGGTCAAATCGATCGCGTCCATCAGGTCGCAGATTTTCGATAAGGGCGAGATCACCGGCAGATTCACGGAACAGTCAGCGGTGGACATGGCTCACATCTTGAATTCAGGTGCTTTGCCAGCGCCGGTCAAGATCGTCTTTGAGGGTGTTAACAAGCCGAAGAAAGTCAGGCAGTGACAGGAAATGAAAAGAATTTACCCACGGCTTGGATTCCGTGTGCTGTGCACCCTTTTAATGAGCGCGTTGAGCACGCTAGCTATTTTCCCGGCCAGACCGCCTGCGAGCCCCGTGTCAGTTGTGAATGCGCAAGAGAGGGGTGGAAGAACAAAGACAACACCGACGCCGACTCCGAAACCGGCAACGACACGGCAATCGGATGCAAAGCCAAGTCGTCCTAAACCGATGCGGCCAGGAGCGGGAACAATCATCCGCAATCAGATAGGCGTGGAATTGGTGTATGTGCCACCCGGCAGCTTCCTGATGGGATCGAACAACGGCGACTCCGACGAGAAGCCTGTGCATGAGGTGACGATCAGGGAAGGCTTCTACATGGGGCGGTATGAAGTGACGCAGAGTGAGTGGCAGGACGTGATGGGGAACAGCCCCAGCAAATTTAAGGGTGACAACTTGCCAGTTGAGACTGTGTCGTGGCTCGATGCGCAAAAGTTCATTCACAAGTTGAATCAGATGCACGACGGTTACGCCTACCGCTTGCCGACAGAGGCCGAGTGGGAATATGCGTGCCGGGCCGGAACGACGGGAGACTATGCCGGCAATTTGGATTCAATGGCCTGGTACGAAAATAACTCCGATAATAGAACGCACCCGGTCGGCCAGAAACAGTCAAACGGTCTTGGACTATACGACATGCACGGCAACGTGCATGAGTGGTGCGAAGACTGGCAGGATTATCCAGGGGCGCCGAAGAGCGCAAGTGCACAGAAGATGCGGATGCTGCGCGGCGGTTCCTGGGACAGCCCTGCTTCACGCTTGCGCTCGGCGGGTCGCATCTGGAATCCTCTGGACACCCGCAGCGGCACTTGGGGGTTTCGTGTTGTCGCGGTTGTGCGGACTCAGTAGTGTTTCAAGTTTTTTCTTGCGCGCGATTGCGCGAACTAATACTGTTGTGAATTTCCTTTCAGAATTCTTAACGATTAAAATATGCTAGCGGGCAACAATCCAGGCGACAATCAGCGCACCATCCTAATCGTCGACGATTTCGACGACACCCGGCTTCTTTTGCGAACCTGGCTCGAGAAGAAAGGCTATCGTGTCGTCGAAGCAGAAAATGGAAATGAAGCGGTGGCCAAAGCGGAAAGTGGTGCGTTTGATTTGATCATCATGGACGTCGAAATGCCGGAGCTGGACGGGCTCTCCGCCACGCGCAAGATTCGCCAGCTTGCGAATTCCAGGACGGTGCCAATTGTCGCTGTGTCTGCCTACGGCGCGGACCAGTTTCGCGCCGAGGCACTCGCCGCCGGATGCGATGAGTATGTTTCAACTCCCTTCGAGCCCGAGGAACTTGAAAAACTGATCCGGTCGCTGATCAAGTGAGTCATTGGTGGCGGTCTATCACGCATGGGCTGAAACGAGATTTTCCATATCTCATTTTGATTTGCCGTCCGCCTCCAACCATTACCATTTGAGACCGACGACAAATGCGTTATCACAGCCGCGCATCGTTTAGAAAGCGGACTTGTCCGCCTTGTGCGGCGGGGCACAAGTGCCCTATCTAAACGGGACGCGGGTAAAATACTCCGACACATTGGTTCCACCTAAGATGCAAGCTAGAACCCTCGCCGCATTACTAATTCTGCTTGGCGCTTTGAATGTCTTCGCCCAGGACAATCAATGCACAGTGAAGCTTTCTGATCTGCCTGAGGCTCCCGAGTTGTTTGGTTTTCGCATGGGAATGACAACTGAACAGGTTAAGGCGAGGATTCCCCAGGTAGCTTTCGGACGAGTCAATGAATTCGGCGTCTCCAAAACGAGCATTAACCCCGACTTCGATCCACTAATCCCCAAATCCAGGTTTTCCGGAGTCAGGACTGTTTCTCTCGATTTCCTCGATGGCCGGACAACTTCCCTCTGGTTCGGTTACGATGGCTCCTTCAAATGGCAAACCGTGCCGGAGTTTGTGCAGCGGATCTCGCAATCGCTGCGGCTGCCTGCCGCCTGGAGACCCTGGAAAACTCGTGATCAACGGCTTAGCTGTGCCGACTTTCAGATGACCGTTTCGTACGTGGCGGAAGGGCCAAGCCTTCACATTATTGATACGACTGCTGAGCAAACCATTGCTGCGCGTCGAGAGGCCAAAGAAGAACAAGATGAGGCAACTGAGGCCAGACAGACAGAAAATATTCTTGCCGATCGGAAAACTAAGATTTATTACCTGGCAGCCTGCCCGCCCCAGAACGAGATAAAGAAGACAGACCTGGTGATGTTCAAGTCAGAGGAAGAGGCAGAAAACGCCGGATACAAAATAGAAGCGCAATGCCGCTCAAATCGTTAGTAATAAACCCGCAACCCTGATTCGTACTTTGAACCCCAGGAAATGAGTGCGACTCAAAAAGGAGACTTACAATGCTGAAAGAATTTCGAGACTTCATCAGTCGCGGCCGTGTTATCGATCTGGCAGTTGCAGTGATTATTGGCGCGGCCTTCGGCAAGATTGTCACCTCGCTGGTTGAAGGCATCATCATGCCGCCCATCGGTTTGCTTCTCGGCAATGTTGACTTCGCAAATCTCTTCATCGATTTGTCCGGCCAGCGTCCGGCGTCGTTGGCGGACGCGCAAGTAAGAGGCCTTCCGGTGATCGCTTATGGCGTGTTTATTATGGACGTCATCAGCTTTTTGATCATTGCCTTCGTGGTCTTTTTGCTCGTCAAAGCTCTCAATAAACGGAGGCGGGGAGAAGCACCGACGACCAAATCCTGCCCCTATTGTTTGTCTACTATTCCTATCACCGCTGTCCGCTGCTCGGGTTGCACGTCAGTGCTGGAAGCAGCCCAGCCCAATACAGCGCCGCTCGAAGTACGGTAAAATCCTGCTATGCGCGAGTGCCCCCGTTGTGAGAGCTGTTATGAAGACGACGTGATTGTGTGTCCGCAAGACCAGGCCAAAACAAAGAATACTTTGCCTGGTCCCACGCTCCTCTCGGCGCGTTATCTTCTGGAGAAACGGCTGGGGCGAGGGGCAATGGGTCAGGTCTATCTGGCTCGCGACGAGAACCTGGTTACGCGGCGCGTTGCAGTAAAGACTGTTCGGCCTGACATCCTGGACGACGAAGGCCTGCAAGAGGGCGAAGCAATCGCGCGGTTCGAGCGTGAAGCCCGGGCCGCCGCCTCAATTCGTCATCCCAATGTCATTGACGTTACCGACTTTGGCAAAAGTGCCGAGGGCGTGTTTTTCCTGGTGATGGAGTACGTCGATGGTGAAAGCCTTTATCAACTTCTGCGACGGGAGGGCACTCTCGACATTCCGCGCACATTGACAATCATGGGCCAGGTTGTAGCCGGTGTTGATGCCGCGCACGATGAAGGCATACTGCACCGAGATCTGAAGCCGGCAAACATCTTCATCATGAAACGGAAGCGGACCGGCAGCGGCGTGGGTGAAGGGTTTGTCAAAGTTGGCGACTTCGGACTGGCAAAAATAGTTCATTCGGATCGAAGCGAACAGAACACAGCCACCGGACCTGAATCGCGCGGGATTATCGGCACGCCGGAGTATATGGCCCCCGAACAAATGCAAACCGGCGTGCAGTTGGACGCTCGCGCTGATGTTTACGCGATGGGTGCCATTGCTTATCACATGCTTGGCGGCCGCACGCCGTTCATTGGCGATATCGCACAGCTCGTTGCGCAGAAGTTGATGCAGTCTCCCCCTTCACTCTTGACTCTGCGGTCAGATATTCCCGCTGCGGTTGACACGGCAATCCTGCATGCACTTGCGCGTGATCCCCATGACAGGCCTCAAAGCGCGAATGAGTGGTTTGAAGAACTGGAAACAGCCTGCGGGAATAAGTTTGAGACTCAAACACAAGCTGAATCGCCTTTGGTCATCATGGCGCCGCAGGGATCCGAAGTTTATGTTGACGACCAGAGATACGGCAGCGTCGGGCGCTCAGGACGGGTGATTCTTAATTCGATTGCTCCCGGCCAGCACGTGCTGCGTGTGGCACGAGCCGGCGAACGGGACGACGAGCGCGTGATTGAGGTCAGGCCCGACGGCGTGGAACAGATCATTCAGGCGCAGTTTAAAGGGGCTGCATCAAGCGATCATCTCTCGCCCTCGCAGGGCGGAAGTCTTGCCAGTAAAACCGGATCTGTCTCAACGACACCACGAGTGGTCGTCTGCACTAGCTGCGGGTCGCGCTTCGCTGAGGGCATAAGGTTTTGTGGACGATGCGGCAATCGGGAGTTCCAGGTAGTGGGAGAGAACGAGGAAATCATTCGCGGCCCGAGCAGTAGCGGGCCAGGAGCGCCGGCGCCATCTACAGTTGTGTGCTCGCGGTGTAAACAGGAATATCCAGCCAGCCTCAAATTCTGCGCGAAATGCGGCATTCCCCTGGGTGTGCAGTCGCTCGATTGGCGCCAGCCCCGGCCAGTTGAAGTTGTTTGCAAACTTTGCGGGAGCGGCTATGCCGGAGGCACGAAATTCTGCGGTCGCTGCGGCAAGCCAATCAGCCCCTGAGTCCACCTTGCTCCAGGGTTCCCAACGGGACAGCGACGCGAAAGGCATCCATATAAAGTGCGCGTTGCTCCGTCGTTGCGCTAGAATGCCACGGACAATCCGTCAGTTTGCATTCCCGGTCTATTGGAGATGAACTGTCAAATATGAAACGCTGTCCCTCTTGTAGCCGCACGTACACGGATGCATCACTCAATTTCTGCCTCGAGGACGGCACGCCGCTCGTAGCTGAGGCGCCGGGTCTTGACCCCAATGCAACGATCCGTATCACCGACCCACGCGACACAAACGCGCCGCCGCCGATCGATCCTTATCGGCCGCAAACTCCGGCAGCAAGTCAGCCCACTCAGTACGACCCGGCGCGCGCTCAACAATGGACCCCGCCGCTGTCGCAGCCGCGGCGGAAATCAAACGCCGTGTGGTGGATTTTAGGTGGAGTGGTCGTAGTAGGAATCATCGGGATTGGCATCACTGTCATGATCCTGGCGCTTGCCAGCATGAATTCAAACTCAAATTCAAACTCCAACACAAACGTCAATAATTCCAATTCTCGCGCTAACCGCAATTCAAACGCCAACACAAACATCGGCAGCAATACGAATTCAAACTCCACTGCCAATCTTCCCGCTTCCCTTACCGACGACTTTTCGGAAGAGAAATGGGGTACAGGCAATTATCCGTTTGGCGACATTTGGTACGCTAACGGGGAATACCACATGCGTTCAAAAGATAAGACTTATCTGGTGATGTACGCACCCAACAACGACTACAACACTGAGAATGCAACGGTCCGCGTAACGGCACGCAGTGTTGACGGTACTCCCGCTGCGTCGGGTTTTGGACTAATGGTCCATGGAGAAAAGTCGACGGGCGGCGAGCTCGAGGATTATGCTTTGCTGATCTATACGGGAGCGGATCCGCAGTATGAGATCATAAAGCATAAGGCGGGCGTACAGACGACAGTGATTCCCTGGTCGAAATCGAAAGTGATTCGATCGGGCACCAGCCCGAATCAGTTGGAAGTACGCGCCAAGGGTCCGGAGCTCTCGTTCTATATCAACGGCCAATACGTGGACAAGATTGCGGACAGCGAAAACTTCAAACGCGGCGTTGCCGGACTCTACACCAGCGACACGGCTGAAGTGGCCTTTGACGACCTTGAGATCAAACGTTAGGAACCGGGTCCAACGTCCAAGGGCCGTTTAGCGAACGCTGAAAAACATCCTCAAACGTGCATCAGACGAAAATTGCTACTCTAGATCCTGGTTTCGGCTGAAGACTTTGGACGTTGGACTTTGGACGTTGTTAAGCGATGCAAGTCAACCTAAGAGTACTGGCGGGACCTTACAAAACTCGAGTTTTTAGTTTTACCCAATCCGATACATTCTTAATTGGCAGAGCTGACGACGCCCATCTATGCCTGAGCGAGGACAAGTTTTTCTCGCGTAATCATTGCATGCTGGAGATCACTCCGCCTCACTGCTTTCTGCGCGATCTGGGTTCAACGAACGGCACGTTTGTAAACGGACAAAAAGTTGCCGAAGCATTCCTGAAGAACGGCGACAAGATCCAGGGCGGTGAAAGTGTGCTGTTGGTTGAAGTCAGCACCGGGGCGGACACTGTCGATATAATGTCTTCATTGGATCAGTCGGGCAAGCCGACAATAGTTACCGTTGAGTGTATGAATTGTGGTAGGCGAGAACAGGCACAAGCAACTGCTGCCGGTGAGCATCTGACTTTTCTTTGCGAGGAATGTCGGCATGAGTTGAAGAGCGCACCTCAACCGATCCCGGGCTATGACATGGTTAGACTTTTAGGCCGGGGTGGAATGGGCTGCGTGATGCTCGGTCGGAATCAGCAGACAGGGAACATGGTGGCGATAAAGACGCTGCTGCCGGAATTTGCGGTTAGCGACAAGGCAATGCGCCGGTTCATGCGCGAGGTGGACGTAGCAGCGGCCCTAAAACATCCCAACATCGTAGAGTTTATTGATCGCGGAGTTCATAACGGAGTCGTTTATTTGATCACGGAATTTGTGGATGGAGCCGATGCCGGCAAACTCTCCGATGAGCGTGGCGGCCGTTTGCCCCTGCAGGAAACCCTGTCAATCATCTCGCAGGCGCTCGATGCGCTTTCATACGCGCACGCGCAAGGCTACATCCACCGCGACATCAAAGATCAAAACATTCTGGTTAAAGGCGCCTGGCCCCACTTGTCCGCGAAGTTGACCGACTTCGGTTTAGCTAAGAGCTTCACGCAATCCGGCATGAGCGGGGTAACAGTCGCAGGCGAGATGGCCGGCACGCTTGCTTACATGCCGCCGGAGCAACTCAAAAACTTCCGCGACGTCAAACCTCAGTCCGACATCTACGCCGTTGGAATGACGGCTTATAGTTTACTTGCCGGAGAGCTTGCGTTAGACCTCAATAAAAAATCGGGCATGTCGGAGACAATTAAGGCCATATTCGAGCAGGCCGCTATTCCCTTGCGCCAAAGGGTGCCCGAACTCCCCCAAATGCTTTGCGACATCGTCGACCGCGCACTGGCTAAAGATCCTAACGAACGTTGGCAGTCGGCAAAGGCAATGCGCACCGCACTGCAACACGCCAGCAACTAATTACTAAATCAGGGTAGCGACCGGGTAAAGTTTGAATTATTTGGTCATCTCTGAGCGAACCAAGACCCGGTCGCTACCGCTTCCGATTCTGATTCACTTTAGAATCGTGTATCCAAAAAACCGAGAGGCCGGGTTTGGCCCGGCCTCATATCGGTTGGCGGAGACATTCAGCCTCATTAGGTTACTGTCCTCACCCCAGCAACCCAACGCCGTTGGCTGAGCATTCTATTCACTCTGAAAAATTCGTCAATGCAAAAAACCTTGCAATCCTGAGTGCGCAGGCCGTTAACGCCGCAACTCCACCTCCACCGTCGCCTGCTTCAAGTCCTTAGGGGAGAATAGGGATTTCAATGTGAGAATGGACAAACGGCCCAATGCGAAAGGGGATCACCCAATTACATCAGGCCGTCGTCTTTAACTCGATGTCTCACGTTGGTACCCACGCGCAACACTCAAGCCTATGGGTTTCACTCTAGAGGTTAGCTGCAATCCCCGTCAACCAATCAATCGAAAATAAAACAAAGGCGACGACGAAAAACGCGACAAGCCACTGATTACGTTGTTTTCAAAAGTCCAGACTGATAATTTTCAGTCAACTAAAGTGGGTAAGTAAGAGGTCTGGCATCTTTGTGACTCCAGGCAAAAAATAAACTGCAAATAAAACCTATCTTTAGTCTGCGAGTTTCTTGACATGTTGGTTGCCGTTTCATAAGGTGCAGCCGTCTTAACAATCGGCATGAGATCGAACTCACTCTCCGGTCTCTCAACCAACCAAAACATCCAACCCAGAATACCGCTCTGTTCGATTTGTTCTGGTTCCCCTCAACCCTCCGGAGGAGAAATGAGAATACGTCTTGCAGTGCTTACAGGTCTCACGCTAGCTGTCACCATTACCATTGGCTCATGGCTCATTCGCGGCCAGACAGGGTTATTAGTTGCCAATCAGCTTAGTAGCGCGACAGCATTTGCGGCCCCATCGCGCCACGAGAATCACGCTGTGAATGTGTTTGGATTGGAACCGCCGAGCGGGATCAACTCAACTGCCGTTGTGGCAGTGGACGATAATTATACCGTCCACATCTCTGGTCGCATTGGTCCTTTCTCTAGCAACGATACCGGCCCTAACGGACCTGGCTTTGACTCGTATAGGATCCTTACTCTGCCCGCACATGGAACGCTCGATCCTGTATGGAATGATACAACCCGGTACACACACGAAATAGGTTTTACCGGAACTGATTCTTTTATTTATGAAATTTGCGAGGCCGGCGAGTGTGACACGGCAACCGTGACAATAACTGTCGTCAACCTGCCGCCGATTGCGGTTGATGATAGATATAAGGTTAGCCCTCCGTCCACACGGATTGGGATTTTTTCAGCGAATGATGACGACACCGACGATGACGCCTTCGAAACTTACCGCATAGTCACAATGCCTGCCCATGGGAGGCTCGAGCCGGTAACTTCCGATGCCCCCTTGTATTACCCGCAAGATGGCTACTCCGGACCTGATTCCTTCGTCTACGAAGTCTGCGACGTTTTCAATGCCTGCTCTACGGCTACTGTCTACATCAACGATGACGACGCGAACGCGGGATTGTGTCTTTGCAACGCCGGAGTCGGGCAGCCTATTAATGTCACAAATGGGAACACATACGTGCAGCAGACCGATTATCAGTTGCCGTCGGTTGGAGAGGCGATTGAGATCACTCGTACCTATAACAGCAGTTCCATGCACGTGAAGCTTTTCGGGCGGGGTTGGTCGTCTGCGTATGATGAGACTGTCACCCAGTTCAGTAACAATGACCTGCGGTTGCTCCAATCTGATGGCCGAGCCGTCGACTTTATTCTCGTTTCGGGAACTGCGAACACTTATAACCCCAGGCAGGAAGATTTTCGCGGCCAAATACTTCAACTTGGCGGAGGAGAATTCAAACTAAACCTGAAAAATGGTGAGGTTCACGAATTCAATGCGCGAGGCAAACTGCTCTCGATGACAGACCGCAACAACAATCAAACGTCCCTGTTCTACGATGCGAACGGCAACCTGGTGGGCCTCACTGATCCGTTCGGGCGCATGCTTTCAGTGACAAGCAATGTCGATGGCAGAGTGCTTTCGATTGCCGATGCTCTGGGAACAGTCGCCACTTACACTTACGGCGCCAGTAATGAATTGCTTACGGTGACCTACGCCGACAACTCGCGCTTCCAGTTTGCGTACGACGGCGGTAACCACTTAACGAGCGTATCCGACGCGCTTGGAAATATCATTGAGTCGCATACATATGATTCGGACGGTCGGGGCCTCACTTCGGAGCGGCAAGGCGCTGTCGAGCACTACACCTTGAATTACGTCAGCGATAGCGAGACGGATGTTACCGATGCCCTTGGTCACGTGACTAAATATACGGTCGACAAAAGCAAGGGCCGAAACCTGGTTACAAAAGTTGAAGGCCTTTGTAGTTGTGGCAGCTCGCAGGTACTGACCTGGACTTATGACAATCAGTCAAATGTTACGGCAAAGACCGATGCGCTAAATCGCACTACTACGTCCACCTACGATGCGGACGGCAACCGCCTAACCCAAACCGACGCGAGCGGCACAGTTGTATTCACCTACAATCAGTTGGGCGAGGTTCTGACGCGCACAGATCAATTGAACAATTTGACTACCAACGCCTATGACGCCGCGGGCAATCCGCTCACAACCACCAACGCGTTGGGCAAAGCCACAAACTTTGCCTATGACACGCGTGGCTTGATCCTGACACTTACCGATGCGCGCGGCAAAGTCACCAGCTTTGCTTACGATTCAAGCGGGAATTTGACTAGCAAGACGGACGCTCTTAGCCACGTCACCCAGTTTGCCTATGACGCGCGCTCCCGGCTCACGAGTGTGACCAACGCGCTCGGGCATATGACGGCATTTGCTTATGATGGCGTGGGCAGACCCACTCAGACTACGCAGGCTGACGGGACAATTATCGGCTACGAATATGATCTGGCTGGGCGGCGCACCGCGACGATCGACGCTAAGGGCAACCGCACCACTTATGCTTACGATGGCGCCAACCGCTTAACCAACGAGACCGATCCCCTTAATCAATCGACGAGCTACGGCTACGATCTGATGTCGAATCTAATTTCGCAAACGGATGCGCTCGGTCGGGTGACAGAGTACGAATACGACGATTTCAACCGGCTGAAGAAGGTTACCTATCCGCCAGCGACCCCTGGGACGACACGCCTGTTTGAAACGCTCGCCTATGATGCCGGTGGAAACGTCACGCAGCGAACTGATACGGCAGGCCGAGTGACGACTTATGCTAACGATGAGCTCAACCGCGTGACCAGTACGACGGATCCCGACAACAAGGTCACTAGCTTCGAGTACGACGCCCTTAGCCGCACAACGGCGTTGGTG
>JALYSR010000323.1 GCA_030854715.1 Acidobacteriota bacterium | reverse complement strand
GTACAACTTCATCGTGTGAAAGCGGCAGGATAAAGTTTTCACTCCAGGCGTAAAGCAACCCAAACGTCAGCGCATCGTGATTGCCAACGCGGAATAATGGATCAGTTTGAAAATACTTGAGCGTGTCGTGCATCCAGCCCATATTCCACTTGAAGTCGAAGCCAAGACCGCCGGCGTAAACTGGATGACTCACCTGCGGCCAGGCTGTCGATTCCTCCGCGATCATCATCACGCCAGGACACTCCCGATGAACCACTTCATTCATTTCCTTCAGGAGCGAAATCGCTTCAAGATTCTCGCGCCCGCCGAATTGGTTTGGCACCCACTCTCCTTCCTTGCGGCTGTAGTCCAGATAAAGCATTGAAGCCACCGCGTCCACCCGCAGTCCGTCGAGATGAAATTCCTTGAACCAGTAGAGCGCATTCGCCAGCAAAAAATTTCGTACCTCGTTGCGGCCGTAGTTGAAAATGTATGTGCCCCAATCGGGATGTTCACCTTTGCGCGGATCGAGATGTTCATAAAGAGCCGAGCCATCGAAGCGACCGAGCGCAAAAGCGTCTTTGGGAAAATGCGCGGGCACCCAATCCATGATTACGCCAATGCCGCGCTGATGCAGAAAGTCAATCAGATAACGAAGATCGTCGGGCGTGCCGTAGCGCGCGGAAGGCGCATAGTAATTGCTTACCTGATAACCCCAGGACGGTCCATAAGGATGTTCCTTCAATGGCAGAAACTCGACATGCGTGAAGCCTGTTTCCGAAACATAATCGGCGAGAGCCGGGGCCATCTCGCGATAACTGAAAGGGCGGTTCTCCGCTTCGATCATTCGACGCCAGGACCCGAAATGAACCTCATAGATCGAAAGAGGCTGGCGAAAGTGTTCACGACCAGCGCGTTTCTTCATCCACCCGGTATCGTGAAATTTGTACTGCGAATCGTAAACTATTGAAGAAGTGTCGGGCGGAACTTCGGCGTAAAAAGAGTAAGGGTCGGCCTTTAGGAATGTGGGTAACCCTGGCGATTTGATCTCATACTTATAAAGCTCACCTGCTCGCAGCTTCGGAATGAACGTTTCCCAAACGCCCGAACTTCCGAGGGGCCGCATCGGATTCTTCGTTCCATCCCACGCGTTGAAATTCCCGACCACGCTAACCTGCTCTGCGCTGGGAGCCCAAACTGCAAACGAAACCCCTTTGAGCCCTTCGCGCGCAGTCATATGCCCACCCAACTTCTGGTAGATGAATTCGTGCCGGCCTTCACCAAACAGATGAAGGTCCAGATCGCCCAACCCTGTCGAGTTCATCGCCATCGAGTTTGCTTCGTCCGCCGGCCGAACTTGTTTCTTCCTGGACGTCTTGCGAGGGCTTCGACTGGCGGAGATTGGCTCGCGCGTTTTAGCCGGTGCTTTCTTCTTGCTCGCAGGCTTTGCCTTGCCCTGTGTCTTAGTTTTGCTTGAGGGCTTTTTAGTCGTCATGCAGGTGTGCCAGTCAGTTTTTCCTGTTCAGCTTTGAACGAAGGATTGCTCGGCTCAATGAAGCGGCGATATATGTCGGCCCCGCTTCCTAACTCCGGACGATTGCTCTTTGCCTCGGCAAGCAGCTCGAGGAATTGTGCGCGCGGCGAAGGAAGACCAAGTTGGCCCATTAGCTCAATCAGCCGGCTGGCATACTTCAAGATCTGAATTGGCTCGATACCGGAAATATCATGGAAAAACCAGCCGCAGCTCGTGTACATCAAGAGCGCGTCTCGCTGGATCTCCAGAAATAGAAGTGCTCTTTGTTGGTCATCGCGACTCAGCTCGCGCGGTGCTTGGCGTCGCAGAAAAACCTCGCGCGATTGCTCCTGATTAAGTATGAGTTCGATCGCATCGTCTCGCGCAGCCCAGGGATCGATAAACAAATCACCGCGGGTCGCTTCAAACCAGGTAGACGCTTCATCGCGTAAAAAATCGAGAGCATCTCGCAGCGGCTTCCGCCATGACTGGTTCCAACCGGGCTCGCCACCCGTATGACAGCCGCAATCGCGAAGCCAACGGCTTACACCATGACTGCAGCTCCACGAACTGCCTTCGCCTTCGGGGCCTTTACTAATCTCAACCTCTGTCGTGGGCGGGTGCTCAGCCAAATACTCGCCGTAGTTAGTAATTGAAAAGCCACGAGCCGGCGCCTCTATTTCCAACGCGTAAGCGAGGCAAATCTCGCCAAACTTATGATGGTGGCCATAGCTCTCACCGTCAGTTGCGATATTTAACAAACCCGGTAACGCGCGTTTGACAAAGCGATCGACAAGAGAACTGCTGGAAGCTAATGCCTTCTCAAACGCAATCGCTCTCGCGAGCTCCGAATCGTAAAAGAAGACAGCTATTGATCGGTTTGAACCATCCCGATGAAAATAGCTATAAGGAATGCTGCTATCGATGCTGCCGTCAGCGACGCTGTGCCAACTGGCCCCGTCGAGAGTACGGACGCGCTCGGCCTGTTGCGGTGACAGGATAACGAAGCGCAGTCCTTTGTCGATTAGCAAATCGAGGACATCGTCATTGCAGGCAGTCTCCGGCAACCAGATTGCTTCTGCCTCGCGAGCAAAGCGGTGACGAAAATCAGCCAGCCCCCAAACAACTTGAGTCCGCCGATCACGCTCATTACATAAAGGCAGGATTGCGTGATTGTAAGCCTGGGCGATCGCGTTACCATGCCCGTTGCGCCGGCGGGCGCTTTCAGCGTCGGCTGTCAGGACGCTCTGGTAGGTTTCCGGGTGTTGCCGTTCAAGCCACGAGAGCAGCGTTGGTCCAAAATCGAAATTGATATTCGAGTAGTTGTTAACCAGGCGTTCCCTGCCGTCTACGTCAACGATACGAACTGACGCATTCGGAGCGTAACACTC
>JALYSR010000277.1 GCA_030854715.1 Acidobacteriota bacterium | reverse complement strand
GCGTGTTACTGACTCTGGCAATCAGTTTCTGTTTGTTATTGTCCTGGGCGGCAGCGAAGGTTGGCCTGGCGCCGATTGTTGGCGCATTTGCCGCCGGGCTGGTACTTGATGAGGTTCACTACAAGCCGGCGCGCGCGCGCAAGGAGCGCGAACTCCAGGATCTGTTGCAGCCGGTGAGCTCCGTGCTGGTGCCGATATTCTTCGTTTTGATGGGATTGAAAGTGGACCTCAGGCTTTTCGGCAAACTCCAACTTCTCGGTTTTGCGCTGGCACTAACATTCGTAGCAATCATCGGAAAGCAGATATGTTCGCTGGGCGCGCTCCAGCGCGGTACGAATCGACTGGCAATCGGGTTAGGTATGATCCCGCGCGGTGAAGTGGGATTGATTTTCGCCGGCATTGGCGCAACTTTGATGCTTCCCAATGCCAGTGGTGTGAATGAGCCCGTGATTAACGCGTCAACCTTCGGCGCGGTCGTGATAATGGTGATCATCACCACCATCGTTACACCGCCGGCGCTGAAGTGGTCGCTGGGGCGCGGAACAGTGGGCTGAGGGCAGTCGGGACAGTAGCCCGACCGCCTCCTTCCAAAACTGATAGCCTGACTCTGGCGAGTCGAAAGCGGACTATGCAATAATCCGCTCGCTCCATTGATTAAGCCGGCGAACGAGTTTCTTTCAAATAATCACAAACGAATAACGCGACGCTCGACAGTGATCGACGCTCGCGCGGAGACGCATCCATGTCGAAGTTTTCAAAACTCTCCCTACTAATTTTTGCTCTAGTAATTAGTTTCCTGTCTCCTCTCCAGGCGCAGGAACCAAACAAAGACGTCCTCGGCGCTCTGAAGTATCGCTACATCGGTCCGGTGGGCAATCGCGTGACTTCAGTTGTCAGCGTGCCGGGCCAGCCAAACACTTACTACGCCGGCGCGGCCTCGGGCGGCATTTTCAAAACCACGGACGGCGGCGTTTATTGGGAGTCCATCTTCGACCAACAGCCAGTGTCTTCCATCGGCGCCCTGGCGATCGCGCCATCCGATCCAAACGTGATTTGGGCGGGCACCGGCGAAGCGTTCATTCGCAGCCACATCTCCGTGGGCGCGGGTATCTACAAATCCACTGATGCCGGAAAGACCTGGAAGTTAATGGGGCTCGAGAAAACCGGTCGTATCGCGCGCGTCGTTGTCGATCCGAAGAATTCCGACATCGTGATGGCGGCAGCAATGGGCCACAGCTATGGACCACAACCCGAGCGTGGCGTTTTCCGCACCACCAACGGCGGCAAAACCTGGGATCGCGTGCTCTTCACTGACGAGAACACGGGCGCTTCCGACCTGGTGATGGATCCCAACAATCCGAGCATTCTGTTTGCCGGCATGTGGCCGCTCGAAATTCACACCTGGGGCAGGGAAAGCGGTGGACCAGGCAGCGGCCTTTTCAAATCGAATGATGGCGGCGTCACCTGGAAAAAACTTACCGGCCACGGACTACCAACCCGCACGACCGGAAAGGTCGCGCTCGCGATGGCGAATTCAAACTCAAACCGTGTCTATGCGCTCATCGAAACCGGCGACGGCGTACCCGTGAATGGAAAAGAAACCGATCGCGGCAAGCTCTGGCGCTCAGACGACGGCGGCGAAAACTGGCGTATGGTTAGTTACGACCGCACGCTCGGCGGCCGCACCCATTACTACTTCCGCATGGCCGTCGCCCCTGACAATGAAAACGAAACCTACTACATGACCGCAGCTTTCAGTACTTCACTCGATGGTGGTGAAACGTTGCGAACGCCTGCAGGGTTTGGCTCGAGTCCCGGCGGCGACAACCACGACATGTGGATTGACCCGACCAACGCCAACCGCATGGCCGTCGCCAACGATGGCGGAGTCTCCATCTCAGTTACTCGCGGCAAAACCTGGAACCGGATACAACTCCCGATCGCCCAGATGTATCACGTGACTGTCGACAATCGGATTCCCTATTTTGTTTATGGCAACGAGCAGGATGATCCTTCGTATCGCGGACCGAGTAACACACGCGGCGGTGGCGGATTTGGCGGTGGCGCCGGTCAAATTCCCCGCAGCGCCTGGCAATCAGTTGGCGGCGGCGAGAGCGGCTGGGCCACGCCCGACCCGGTTGATAACAACATCATCTGGTCCAGCGCTTCCGGATCGGGCAGCGTCGGCGGCATTGTCGAGCGCTTCGATCTGCGCACCGGCCAGGGACGCAACGTCGAAGTCTGGCCGGACCAAAGCAATGGATCGACCGCGAGTGAGTTGAAGTACCGCTTTGTTTGGACCATGCCCTTGACGATCTCGCCGCACGATCACAACAAGCTCTACGTCGGCAGTCAGTTTGTTCATCAAACCACCGACGGCGGACAAAGCTGGCAATTGATCAGTCCGGACCTGACGACGAACGACAAGAGTAAGCAGGGATTCTCGGGCGGGCTGACCGGCGACAACATTGGTGTCGAGTATGCCCCGGTAGTGTTCGCGATTGCCGAATCACCGAAAGAGAAAGGTTTGATTTGGGCCGGCACCAATGATGGCCTGGTGCAGGTCACGCGAGATGGCGGCAAGAACTGGACCAACGTCACCAAGAATATTCCCAGTCTTCCGCCGTGGGGCACCGTCAGCAACATCGAGCCTTCGCGCTACGACGCCGGCGCGGCATACATCACCGTTGATTTCCACCAGGTAAACAATCGCGATCCGTTTGTTTACAAAACATCGGATTACGGCCAGACCTGGAAGGCGATCACGAATGGCATTCCCCACACAATGCTGAGTTACGCGCATTGCGTGCGTGAAGATCCGGTGCGGCCGGGTTTGTTGTATCTCGGCACCGAGGGCGGATTGTTTGTGTCCTTTGACGATGGCTCCAATTGGGAACCGTTGCAGTCAAACCTGCCGCACGCGCCGGTTTACTGGCTGGTGGTGCAGGAACACTTCAACGATCTGGTTATCGCGACTTACGGGCGCGGCTTCTGGATTCTCGATGACCTCGCGCCGCTGCAGCAGTTGAATGCAAACGTTCGCAACGCTGACTCATTCTTGTTTACTCCGCGGCCGGCGTATCGTTTCCGCAATACTGTTGTGCCGGTGTCGGTCGATTACGATCCGACTGCCGGTCAAAACCCTCCCTATGGCGCCTCGATTAATTACTATCTGAAATCGGCACCCAGCGGTGATGTAAAGATTCGCATTGAAGATGCGAAGGGCCAGACCGTGCGAACGTTGACTGGCACGAAGACTGTGGGCATCAATCGCGTCAACTGGGATCTGCGCGGTGAGCAGACAAAGGAAGTGCGTCTGAGAACGAGTCCCGCCTATGCGCCCGAGATTCGCAACGGCGCTGACGGTTGGCGGCTAGCGCCTGACGCCACGCGGATGTCTGTGCTCATGCCTCCGGGAACCTACACGGTGAAGATTGCGGCAGGCGGACAGGAGTTGAGTCAGCCGTTAGTTGTCGTGAAGGATCCGAATTCCGAGGGTACGGAAGCTAACATTCAAACTCAAATTGCAATGCTGCTCGAGCTGCGCAGCGATTTGGAAAAAGCCGCCGACATGGTCAACCAGATAGAAGCGATTCGCAGCCAGCTCGCCAACACCACCGCGCTCTTGTCAGAACCGCCTGCGTCAGCGGGCGGCTCTGGAACCGCAGGTGCTGGGAACGCCGAAGTCTCGCCCGCCCCTGGGGCAGCGGGCGCTTTGCCGCCAGCCGAAGGTATCGGCGAGCGAGGCCCAGGGTCAGCGCCAGCAGCGGCGACTACGCCGGGCAGGTCCACATCAGAACCTGGAGCGGTAGCGACCGGGTCCCGCAGTCAGCGTGCCATGTCTGGCACGACACCGTCTGCTGGTGGCGATTACCCCGCCATCAAACGCGCCGCCGACGATCTCGACAAGAAGCTGATCGACATCGAAGACAATCTAATCCAACGTCGACTCACCGGTCAGGGACAGGACACCACACGCTGGCCGCCAAAGTTGATCAGTAAAATAAATTATCTGGTGAGCGGGCTCGCGGGTGGAGACTTTCCGCCGACAAACCAGCAGCGCGAAGTGAAAGCTCTGCTTGAAGAGCAACTCACCACGCATCGCCGCCGCCTGGACGACATCCTGAGTAAGGATCTCGACGCCTTCAACAAGCTGCTGCGCGATCGCAACATTCAAAACGTGATCCCCCGCGTGCCCTGAGAGATGGGGGTGATTGTCAGAACCACCTGCGTTAGCGGGTGGGTTGTCACGCTGAAGGCGTGATTGAATAGAAGCGCGCTCTTCACGCTGAAGGCGTTCAATACAATAGCCCGGGGTAAGCGCCGCAGCGCGCCACCCCGGGATCGCAGCCACCACGAACATATTCGCCGACCCTCGACGGGTCGTCGATGTCTTTTTCGCCGGGCCTGTAATCCTGACCTTTCGCCTGTCACCCTCCACCTTAAGTCTGGAACTTCTGATCTTCAGCGTGACACGGTCAATCTTCAATCCTCTCATTGGAAATACCGCGCTATCTCAGAGCCGATCCATTTTCCAACCGGAACGGAAACACCATTCCCGATCATTCGGTAGGCATCATTATCGCCTCCCGCGAAAGTAAATGTGTCCGGGACTCCCTGCAACCGCGCGTACTCTCGAACGGTGTACGGTCGCGCGCCGCGCGGAAATCGCTTGTCCGCCACCAGTCTCGTGCTCAAGTCTTTGGCGTAATGCGCAACGCAGGTGGGTGCGATGTCCCCGCGTTCCGGATCACTGATAATCGGGCGATCTCTATACGCACCATCCAGTCGGCTTCCCACATAGTCAGGGATGTGCGGCGCCGGATCTGGCTCAAGTATCTCTGCTAGTTTGACAGCCCTTTCGGCTGCAGGCTCGCGCCAGGGAAAGCTTTTCCGGCTGCCAATTATGATTAGCCTGTCTCTCTTTTGAGGTAGCCAGATCGAGGATTTTACGGGACATTCAACATGCACGTAGTAATCCGGGAGCTTCGTCATTGCTTCCATGACAACAGGGAATTTCTTCATGCCCGGAACATTCTCCACCACGTAAAGCTCCGGCCTTCGGATAGCAACGTGCCGGAAGAAATGCAGGAATAAATCGTCACCGGTGCGCACACCATGAATGTCAGCGATCGGGGAATACTTTGTGCAGGGATAAGTTGCCACCATCACGGCGCATTCCTTTTCAGACTGAACGAGCTTCTTTGTGATGTCGCACTCGACCACCTCGTGAGAAAAGTTACGACGCATGGTGTCGCAACAGAGAGCCTCGATCTCAAAGCTCTGCTGCAATGTCAGACCGCCGGATTGAAGGCCGATGTCCATAAGCCCGGCGCCAGAGAAGTAGGTGTTAGCGAGGATCGGGATCATCAGAACAGGTCCACGGTTGTGGGTTTAGTTGGTTGTTGCATGTCTTTTTGATTAAAGGCAAATGTAGATGCCACGACTTGGCAATGCTACCCAGGCAGGTTTGAGGCGACAAGGTTATGGCCGACAAACTTGCAGAACCTGCTAGCAAGCGCTCTTGCATCTATTCAGCTTTTTCGCCTCGCACCAAGCAAGTTATCTCCGCTACACTGGCTCCATGCCTAGGGCACCCAGCGTCAGTTGGACTCGGGAGCACGCTCTCATAGCGTTGAACCTTTACGGCAAATTGCTGTTCGGCCAGTTTCACCACAACAATCCACTAATCATGGATGTTGCAGCGAAAATGGGGCGCACGCCCAGCAGTCTAGCAATGAAGCTCAGTAATTTGGCCTCTCTAGATCCAGTACAAAGAGCGCGGGGAATAAGAGGACTATCGGGAGCAAGTCAACAAGATCGGGAAATGTGGAATGAATTCCACTCGAATCTTAGTGACCTTGGACCAGAGAGCGAACAGCTTCTGCACGACCTTTTCACTACCGATAACGACCGTGAAGTAGATTTCTTGGAGCGCGATAGGGTTCGACTTGAACCATCACTGAAACTGACTCCGCCAATGGGCCCGACTGAGACTACGGCTTCGGTTCGCGTCAGGCGTGGGCAACAATTCTTCCGACAGACCGTGCTTAACTCCTACGGAGTCCGCTGCTGCATAAGCGGCATAAATGTGCCACGGCTACTTGTGGCCAGTCACATTAAACCTTGGCGAGACTTTCCTAAGGATCGGCTCGACCCGCGTAACGGACTCTGCCTCTCAAGTCTCCACGATGCAGCTTTCGACGCCGGCCTTATTACTCTTGACAAGGATTTGAACATCGTTTTGAGCAAGCGATTGAGGCGGTACTTCCCACAGGAAACGCTCGAGCAGAATTTTGTCCCTTTTGAAGGGAACCCGATAAGCTTGCCAGAGAAACTTGCGGAGCCTAGCCGTAAGCACCTTCGCTACCATCGTGAGAAGATTTTCAAACTAGATTGATCCATGGTTTTCATACAGAGTGATGCACGCATGTGGGTTGAGCGGATGCAGCGTTGCGCGGAGCGATCTCATTAACACCGTGGCTTTAGCCCGGTGATCAAGAGGCGAATTGTTTTCCTGAACCGTTTCAAACGGTTTCTGCTTGCCGACCGCCACAAAACCGTTGAAACGGTTTCGTCTTCAAATCCGGTTTCTAGATCACCGGGCTGAAGCCGCGGTGTTAATGAGATTCGCTTCGCGCATTGAGCCGTCTTACGCTATGGGCCATCTTAATTGAATCGAACAGGGGCAAATCCGTTGCAGAGCAGGCAATCGCTGCAGGTCGGAGACTTCCCGCACATCGGGCGGCAGAGCCGCGAACAGTGGGTGACGCTACAACCAGATTTGATGCACGCCTGTAGGTTGAGCGGATGCAGCGTAGCGCGGAAAGATTTCATTAACACCGTGGCTTTAGCCCGGTGATCAACGAGGCGAGTTGTTCCCTCAACCGTTTCAAACGGTTTCGTTTCCAGTTGCCGATTCTCATCACCGGGCTGAAGCCACGGTGTTAATGAGATCGCTCAGAGTGATGGGCAATCACGCTTCTAGTCGTCGTGCCCTCCAAGCCATATTTCTCGACAAACAACTGATACTCAGAACGAAAACTTTTCTTGCGATGGTGTTTTTCCTGACCTGCGATATAGGACGCAACTCTGTCAGCGTCGGAATGTGAGACCGAGAACGCTCCATATCCTCGTCCCCAACCGAATCTTCCACGTAAGAGTCGGTTCTCGTTTATCCAATGCGAAGAACTCCCCTTTAATAGCTTGACGACCTCTTCGATTGATTTATTTGTCGGCAAGTCGATCAAAGTATGCACATGTTCCGGATTTACATAATTGATTTTCATGTAAATGCCCTTCTCAATAGCATAGTTGGTTAGAAACGTGGAGGATGCTTGCAGCAGCAGGTTTGATTAACATTGGTTCGCGATCGAGTGTGGTCCAGATAAGGTGAAGCCAGCAGCGTGAGTAGGAATGAATTGACATGTCAGAGGGAGCCTCCTTTTTTGAATTCGGGACTGCCATCTAACACATAGCAACGCTCGCTGGAACTTCGAGTGGGTGCGGGAGGGTTGAGGGGGATTGCTGAGATTTTTGCAAGTAACGCACCGCATCACAGTGGATTGTTTTTTGACGGGATCCACGAGAAACCGTTAGAAACGGTTTTTGGGATCGTTTCGGAATCGTAACCACCGGGCTGAAGCCACGGTGCTAATGAGATCGCTCCGCGCGGGTCCGGTGTCTTCTATCAAGAAGAGCGGGGCAAGCCCACCTTCCTGACCCGGAGACTTTCGATTGAGATACCAACTCAAGCCTTGATCAGCTTCAGTTTCGCGTAAGACGCAAACTAACAGTTTGCGTTACCTCGTGCGGCAGGTTCTGTCAACGAGATCCACTTGCGAAGGGTCATCAGGGCTTTTTCCACACAATCGAATACCGCCACAAGAGGTGCTTCTTGATCTTTGCGCCGGGGAGGATGTCGTCGCAGAGGGCATGTACCTCGCGCATCGTGGGGTAGGAATCGTGGCGTTCGTGGGCAGCCCAGGGCGTCGCGCACTTCGCGATGCGATAGCAGGTGGCCGTGATGTAGCAACCTCAGGCCTACGCTCACCGGGATGGCCAAAAGGTTTAAGAGTGAATCCGATAAACCCGGCAGTAGTGAATCCGAGATGCGTGCCGGCTCGAAGAGATCGAGCACCAGCAGGACTCCACCTGGTTTCAGTGCCGTCTTCATTTTCAATAAGATCTCAGCAAACGGCAGGTGATGAAGGGTGGCGATCGTGACCATACAATCGAAGCTTTGATCGGTAAGAGGTCGGTTACAAACATCGCCGACCTCGAACTCAATATTCGGAAACTGCACGGAGCGCTCGCGCGCAATACGAATCATTTCAGGCGACAGGTCGAGGGCCAGCACATGTTCGGAGCGCTCCGCCAGGCGCCTTGCGAACACGCCGGTGCCGCAGCCGATTTCCAACACGTTTTGACACGGTGAAGGAAGATGCCGGAGAAGGAAGTTGTGATAGTGATCGTTCTGAGTCGAGCCATCGCTTGAAGCGGCTGTGGCTAGGGCGATTCGATCGAAGTCCTGTTGAATGGTGGACATTGCAGGAGAAGTCAGAAGTCAGAAGTCAGAAATCAGAAGGAAGCAGTATATCAGTGCTCGTGGGCAGACGGTGTGAGAGCTTGGGCATCGCCGCCAAGAAAAGATCGCCACGCGCGCGGAGCGATTTCATTAGCACCGACACTTTAGTGCGGTGACCAGAAAATGGAGTTGAACATGAAACCGTTTGAACGGTTTCTTTGCCGGAGCCATGAGAAACCGTTAGAAACGGTTTTAGGATCGCTTTCGGGAATCTTAACCACCGGGCTGAAGCCGCGGTGCTAATGAGATCGCTTCGCGCCTGCCGCGTGTCTTTGATTAAGAAGAGCGGGGGCAAGCCCACCTTCCTGACCTGAGAGACTCTCAATCTTGAGCTGCGAAACGGCAGCTTACCAGTCTTCCTGGGCAATGTATTTGAGGACGGATTTGATGGAGGCGACGGCGTAAGTGCCGTCGGATTTCAGAAACGGAATGTGACGAAAGCGGCCGAGCGACATTTTGTTTACGGCTTCTGCGACTGAGTCTCTCTCGTGAAGTGTTTCAGGGTTGCGACTCATTAATTTGCTTACCGGGATTTGTAAGTGGGGACGGGCAGGCGGGTCATCGCTAACGTCAATTTCAGTGGTTGTTGTTCTCTCTTCGAACAGCTTCTCTTCTGCGCGCATCTCTTCGAAAGGTACCTCACTAAAAGGCATCTCGTTCACCGGTAGTTCTTCGACGCGGAGGTCGGTGTGAGCTTCGTCGCTACCGCTCCGCTGCGAGCCCTCCCTTACGGTCGGGCTACTGCCCCGGTCGCTAACGCTCCCGGTTCTGACAGGCGGGCTACTTCCCCGCTGGGGAGTCATTCGCAGGAGCACATCGTGCTCGGTGAAAATGCCGACGAGCTTTTTGCCTTCCACAACAAGCGCGCAACCGGAGTTGGAATTCTTCATCAGGCGCGCAACTTCTATTGCCGGTGTGTCAGGGGCAACAGTAATCGTCTCCTCCTGATCGAGCCGGCCTAAATTATCTTCCATGACGGATTGCGCAAAACTCTCCGCCGCATCCGCGCTGGGAATGTCGAGTTGGCGAAAGGGCGCGAGGCAATTCTCGCAGCGGTCGCTGCCTTCAAGGTTCTCGTGACCACAACTTGGGCAATTCATTCGTCGCTCCGATTGAAAGGGTAAAAGGTGAACAGTAAAACCTTTGCTCCCTAGCCCAGTTCCCCTGTTACCCTTTTCTCCTTTTATTCAACTATCCAGGTGTCGCCGCTGTTGATTAGTTTTTCCAGACTTCCCGGCCCTGTCTTAGCGATGGCAGCATCTATCTGGTCGACCATCATCCCTTCATAAGTTGGGCGCTCGACAGCGCGGAAGATCCCGACTGGCTGCGGAAAATCAGGCTGCTCCATGCGCGCCAACATGAATGCCACCGAAGGATCCTTCAGATAGATGTCGTGCACCAGCAGATCATTTTCAGTGATTCCGTTTTCGCCGATAGTGACCACTTCCGGATGCGCGCCACTCATGCGAATCCCGCGGTTGCGGTCCTTCCCAAATATCATCGGCTTTCCGTGCTCCAGATAAAGCACGCGATCCGTCCGCACGCTTCTCTCCGCAAAGGAATCGAACGCATGATCGTTGAAGATGTTGCAGTTTTGATAGACTTCGATAAACGAGATGCCTTTGTGTTTGGCCGCAGCTTCAACCACGCCGCCGAGATGTTTGACATCAATGTCGATAGAGCGCGCCACGAAAGTCGATTCGCTCGCTATGGCCAGCGAAAGAGGATTTATCGGATAGTCGATAGCGCCTACCGGGGTCGATTTAGTTTTCTTGCCAAACTCCGACGTCGGACTGTACTGGCCCTTGGTTAGACCATAAATGCGGTTATTGAAAAGTATGTAATTGATGTCGAGATTGCGGCGAATGGCGTGCATGAAATGGTTGCCGCCAATGGAGAGAGCGTCGCCGTCACCCGTGATCACCCAGACGCTCAAGTCCGGATTCGCGCACTTGATGCCCGTGGCAACTGCCGGCGCGCGACCATGAATCGAGTGGAAGCCGTAGGTGTTCATGTAGTAAGGAAAGCGCGACGAGCAACCGATTCCGGAAACGAAAACAACCTTTTCACGGGGAATGCCGAGTTCGGGCATTACCTTCTGCACGTTGTTGAGAATTGCATAGTCGCCGCAGCCGGGGCACCAGCGTACTTCCTGGTCAGAAATGAAGTCAGCCTTTTTCTGTTGACCCGGAGGCGGTGCAATTTTTCCTGAAACCGCGGAACCAACCTCGCTGTCGACAGAGACAGTCTCCATTGGTTTGTTGCCATTGCCATTTCCACCTTGACCATTTCCGGTAGTACTCATGAATGCTCCTTGCTCTCTAACTCTGCGATTGCTGCTTTCCAGTCTGCCAGATTTCCGAGTCGTATAGCTTTATCGATTCCCAAATTCTCGAGCAACATAGCTAAAACCGTGAGCCGATCTTCCTCGTAGGTAAAAATCCCACCTGTGAATTCGATCTTCTCCGAGGCTTGGTAGATTCGTCTGTTGAACTCTTCGTGGCTCCAGACGCGGCCTTTACGCTCAATCTTCCATTCGCCAGGATCGAAACCTTCGACGTTCAAAGCGTTAGCAGCATCAGCCTTCATCCTTCGGACTTTGCTTGATAGTTTCGTACAATTCCAGAAACCTTTCCCTCACGTAGGGATCGAGCTGCATTGCAAACTCAGGTTGTAAGTGGCGTATCCTAATCAATTCCTGGACATCTGCCAGATCTTTTAGCCGATGTGGAGCGGTCATCCCGGAGGCTAATTTCAATTCGATTAGCTTCTCAAATGTCACAACTTGTATGCCGTTAATATCGGTGGAGGCGTTTGAAGGTTCAGGGATGCTGACCGGCTTTGGCTTCCCGTCGCCCGGATACTCCCCGGTGGTCATTACCTCGATTGTGATCCCGTCTCTCGTCGAACGGAGTCTCTTCTTCGCTCCTGAAAATGCTGGAACGTAACCCAGGCCGATTAACTCTCGATGAAAAGTTTCTAATCCTTCGGCAGTAAGAACAAGATCGATGTCCTCAGTGAATCGGGGATAACCGTGTGCCAGAAGAGCGACCGCTCCGATGACCATGTAATCGATTCCGTGTTCTTTCAAATCACCGGCGAGCTGGGTTAGCGTCTTGTTGAGAGTCCCTTGTCCCATAAAGTAGCGCAAACCTTCCGCATAAAGCTCATCTAAGGATTTGCCAAGGCCTAAATCGGTCGTTTGAGGCTCCATAACACAATCACGTCGCGCGCACCCGCTTTTCGCGCTTCGCGCTCATTTCAGGTAAGATGCCCGCGCTCCCAGTTACAAATACTCTTCAACCTTGCGAACAATCTCGCGAATCTGGAATGGGCGGCCCTTAACTTTCGAAAAGGGAATCGCATCAACCAGATACTTCGCCCGAACCATAGTGGCAAGTTGGCCCAGGTTCATCTCCGGAATAATCACAGTTTCAAATCCTGCCAGCACTTCGCCAAGATTCTTGGGAAACGGATTCAGATAACGAAGATGCGCGGCCGAAACGCTCTTGCCTTCGCTCTGGAGTTTCTCAACCGCGGTACTGATTGAACCGTAGGTGGAACCCCATCCAAGCACCAGCACCTTGCCCGTCTTTTCGCCGAACACTTCCACCAGAGGAATGTCATTCGCGGCCCGATCGATTTTTTCCTGCCGCAGCTTCACCATCAGATGGTGGTTCTCGGGATCGTAGTTGACGTTGCCGGTAATGTGCTGCTTTTCGATGCCGCCGATGCGATGCTCCAGCCCTGGCGTCCCGGGAATCGCATACGGTCTGGCGAGCGTTTCCGGGTCCCGCGAGTAAGGCATGAAGTTCGCCGGATCCGTGGCAAAGTCGACGTCAATCTTTGGAAGCTCATTGATCGCGGGAATGGCCCACGGCTCGGCGCCGTTGGCGAGATAGCCGTCCGAGAGATAGAACACTGGGGTCATATACTTGAACGCAAGACGCACAGCCTCGATGGCCATGTGGAAACAATCCGCAGGCGTTGAAGGAGCGATTACGATCGCCGGACATTCACCGTTTCGTCCCCAGACAGCCTGGAACAAATCCGCCTGCTCCGTCTTCGTCGGCAAGCCTGTTGATGGACCACCTCGCTGGACGTTGATTATTACCAGCGGCAGTTCGGTCATCACTGCCAGCCCAATCGCTTCCTGTTTCAGCGCCACGCCCGGACCCGATGTTCCCGTCAATCCAATGTGGCCGGCAAAGCTGGCGCCGATGGCCGAGCAAACGGCGGCGATCTCGTCTTCAGCCTGAAAAGTTTTCACACCAAAACTCTTGTGGCGAGCAAGTTCATGAAGAATGTCAGACGCCGGAGTGATCGGATAAGACCCATAAAACAGCGGCCTGCCTGCAAGCTGTGAGGCGGCCACGAAACCGATCGCCGTCGCTTCATTGCCGGTAATCTTTCGATACTTACCGGGCGCAATCTTCGCCTTCTTGATTGTGTAGTGAGTGGTGAAAACCTCGGTGGTGTCGGCGAAATTGTAGCCCGTCCTCAAGGCAATTTCGTTTGCCTTTGCCAGCTCGGGATTCTTGCCAAACTTGCTGGTAATCCATGCAAGCGTGCCTTCCATCCGCCGATCGTAGAGCCAGTAGAGGACGCCCAGGGCGAAGAAGTTTTTGCAGCGATCGATCTCTTTGCGCGAAAGCTCAACATTGCCCTTCAACGCGTTCATGTTAAGCGTTGTGACAGGCAGCTTGTGCACGCGATATCCAGCCAGGGTTCCATCCTCGAGCGGGTTTGAAGCGTAATTCGCATACTTCAAATTCTCGGGCGTGAACCCGTCGGTGTTAATGATGATCGTGCCGCCGTCTTCCAGGTCGGCGAGGTTTACCTTCAAGGCCGCCGGATTCATTGCTACTAAAACGCTCGGCTGATCGCCCGGTGTCTTGATGTCCTGGCTGGAAAAGTTCAACTGAAAACCGCTGACGCCTGGCAAACTACCCGCGGGGGCGCGAATCTCGGCCGGAAAGTCAGGCAGGGTGGAAATATCATTGCCGGCCACGGCAGACGTATTTGTAAACTGGGTGCCCGTTAACTGCATGCCGTCGCCGGAGTCCCCCGCGAAACGGATGGTTACGGTTTCAACTTCTTCGAGCAGCTTTTCCTCACGTTCGATAGGCGGTTCGATAACAGTGCTCATATGTGTTTGATCATGCCCTCTTTGCTTAGAATTGCCGATTACCAATTGCCAATTTCCGCTCAGGTGACCAGATCGTTCTGAAATTGGCAATTGGAAATCGAAAATCGAAAATGTTTTTACCCTCCATCAGTGCTGTCCATCACCTGGTCCGGATTCGGTGGCAGGTTCATCGTAGTTTTCGGGTAGCTTTCAGCCAGATAACGAATTACGTCAAATACTGAGATTGAGCCAACCAGCTTGTCGTCCTTCACGAGTGGGATGTTCCGGTAACCCTTCTCATTCATGATGGCCACAGCCTCTCCAATCGTTGCATCGGTAGTCAAAGTCGCAACCACTGGCGACATCCAATCGCTCACCGGGGCATTCTGATCCGTCTCCAGGCCCACGATCTTCGTCAGCAGATCTCGTTCGGTGAAAATGCCAATGACCTTGCCTGCCTGGTCACAAACAATCGCACATCCGCCTTCATCCTGTTTCATTGCCTCGATTGCTTTGGAGAGCGGCGTGTCGGGAGCAATACAGACATAGTCGTCCGTCTCCATTGAGCTTACGCTATCCTGCCGCGCCTTACGAGACGACGCGGTTTTGCCTATGGCGACAGAAGGCATCTCACTCGCGGCTGGCTGCTCACTTGGCATCGAATGATTACTCCGGAAAACCGATTGGAGTGGTAGCGGAGACGTATCTAAATCCAAAGCAATTCTACCAGTAAAGCCGCGACGACCAAAAGACGGAAGTTCGCAGCTGTCTAAAGAACTTCGCCGTAAGTCTTCTAGATACACCGTCTGGTCGCCGCGTTCCTGAGGCCGAACAATTGTTGGTCGCCATATCCCCCGGTGATATAGTGGCGTGACCTCGCCTTTTAGACATACCAACCCCACTCCATCGGAGGACAAAATGAGTTGCCTACCTGCCCGCTTCCTTCTGATCTTAGCAATCGCAGCCATGTTTTCAGCGCCCGCAATCGGCCAAAACAGCCACAGCGTTTGGTCAGACAAACCGCTACTCATCAGAGACGACGAGAAGAATGTCGAATACAAAACCTTTGAAAAAGGTGATGCGATCTTTGCCTGGACCCAAGCGACAATCAGGGCTTATGCGCACGCGCACGGCAAGGTCTCTGCGACGCTCAACTACGATTTCATGCTCGTCAAAACAACCGGCAGCGATGTCGACAGCATTAGCGGACTTTTCGATGTCCGGCGTAATGGAGTTCTGGTCTGCAACAACTGCGTCGGAAAAGCCTACTGGCTAAGTCCAATCGTGGGACCGGGCAACTACTTCAAGATATATGTAGGAACTCCCGCAGGTTACGCTGAAAAGTGGCTCTATAGCGGAGAACGAAACAAGGGGTTTGATTTCTAGGTCATCAGGCTAAACGACCAGAGTGGGGCTAACCCAAAAAATTGAATAGCTCAAGGCTGGGAAGCGCTAGCTACCGCTCATTCTTAAAAAGATTGACTTGAGTGTTTCATCGAAAGCGCCTTTAGCTCCTTGTCATAGGGTGACATTTCTATCAGCTTCCCAATAATCTCCGGCAAGACCTTCAGCGTCTCATCGATCTCTGCTTCGGTGTTATAACGACCAAGAGAGAAGCGAATTGAACCCTGTGCAGCAGTATAAGGCACGTTCATCGCGCGTAGTGTGGGCGAGGATTCTTTAGTGGTTGAATGACAGGCGGAGCCCGTGGATACGCATATGCCTACGCTATCGAGATGTACCAAAATGTTCTCGCCTTCAACGTACTCAAAAGAGATGTTGGCAGTGTTCCGCAACCGCTTCGAGCGGTCTGGTGTTCCATTTAGCCGAGCGTTGGATATCCGTTTCAATATTTCGTCTTCCAGTTTGTTGCGAAGTCTTTCTATTCGTTCATGCTCATCGAATGTTCTGGCCAACTCACAAGCCGCGCCCAACCCTACAATATTTGGCACCGCGGAAGTGCCCCCACGCCGGCCACCTTCCTGGCTGCCGCCGATGATGAACGGCGGCAACTTCACGCCCTTGCGAATATAGAGCGCGCCGACGCCTTGCGGGGCATGCAGCTTGTGACCCGACAGCGCAAACAGATCAACCTCGAGTTCCTTTAGCTTGAAAGGAATCTTCCCGACAGCCTGTACGCCGTCGACGTGAAAGACTGCATCAGAATTCTCACGAACAATATTCCCAATGTCCTTTATAGGAAAGAGCACGCCCGTTTCGTTGTTTGCCAGCATCACCGAAATAATTCCGGTGTCGTGACGCAGCGCCTGGCGAAGATCGTCCAGATTCAGTTCGCCGCTTTCATTCACTTCAAGCCAGGTTACTTCGCAACCAATTTTCTCCAGATGCTCACACAGATTTCTCACTGCCTCGTGCTCGACTCGCGTGGTAATGATGTGACGCCGGGTCGGGTTTTGTTCCAGAAAGCCGCCGATGGCCCAGTTGTCCGACTCTGAGCCGCACGATGTGAAAACAATCTCGTTGACATCCGCCGCCCCGACTAGTTGGGCCACTTGCTCGCGCGCCCGTTCCACTGCCGCCTTCATTCGCCGGCCCAGGGAGTGTGCGGACGAAGGATTGCCGTAAGCTTCTGTTAAGAATGGCTGCATCGCTGCAAAAACTTCGGGCGCGACGCGCGTGGTTGCATTGTTATCGAGATAGATCATTTTTGGATCGTCCTGCAGTGTGACTTGTTATACTCTGAAACCGCGCGAGATCGGCAAAAAATAAGGTTGTTAGGAGTTGTGATGCTGGCGTTACTCTACTTAGCGGCCATGACATACTTTGGCGATCGGGTCAGCCGCTCCTTCTATCGATTTACCTCAATCCAGCACCGACTCGCAACCTCATTCCTCGTCGGCCTGCTCCTGAGCACCCTGATTACTTACCTTGGCGCCCTGGCCTTCGCTCGAATGGCCCAACCGCTAATCATGGGCAACGTCGTCTTCCTGATTGTTTTGGTTATCACAGTGTATAAACTGCCGCGCCACCCGGCATCAAGCTCTCTTAATTTCGCACGCCCTCGACCTGATGGATCGGAACGTTGGGATTGGATCTGCATGGCCGGGTTTTTCATCTTTGCCTGTTGGCTAATATTTGCAACTCTCGGCTTCAAGGACGGAAGCTTTCAAATCGCCTTCAAAGCCTGGTCGGACTTTGGCGCCAACTTGTCTCTATCGCAAAGTTTTGCATTGGGCCACAACTTCCCGCCCGAACATCCTTTTTTTCCGGGCCAACTAATCAAGTATCACTTTCTCTTCTGGTTTCAGGCAGCTAACCTGGAGTTTCTCGGTCTTAATCTGGTTTGGAGCGTCAATCTGCTCAGCATACTCTCGCTGTTAGCGCTGCTGCTCCTGATCATGACCTTCGCCGAGGTTTTGTTTGAGTCGCGAGTTGTCGCGCGTGTTGCTGCCTTCCTCTTTTTCTTCTCCAGCGCGCTTTCCTTCCTTCCTTTTCTGCGTTCACAGCACGGTCTGCGGCAGGCGGCAACCGCTATTTTACACCGAACTGAATTCCTGAATTCGGGCTACCCTTACCGTGGCGAAGACTGGGGAGCGCTCACTGTCGACGTGTTTGCGAATCAACGGCATTTGATTAGCGGCGGGGGAATATTTTTTGTTGTGCTCATTTTTCTGATTGATTTCTACAAACAGAATCGGACCAGCGTTGCGCCCTCGAAGAACGAAAGCGACGAGAAGCCACAGACTACTGACACCGCCTGGAATCGAAACATCCTGTCAAAAGAGAACCTCCCGGCGCTGAAGTCCTTCCTCTTCTCCGGAATTTTGATTGGCTGCCTTCCTTATTGGAATAGCGCCATCTTCGTTGCCGCCCTGATCGTTCTCGGCTGTTTCCTTTTCCTCTTACCGCAGAGAATTTATTTAGCCTGCCTGATCGGCGTTGCGGTCCTTATCGGATTGCCCCAGGTTTGGTTGTTACGTGCGGGAAGTGTCGCAGCTCCGGGACAATCAATTTTTCATTGGGGATACACTTTGGAACACCCCAGTGTGTTCACGGTCGTGAAATACCTCGGTTGGACGTTTGGTTTTAAATGGCTTCTGATTCTTGTTGCGTTAGCTTTCCTTTCCGGTTTCCATCGGCGACTGTTCCTGGCGTTTTCAAGTCTGCTGGCCGTCGTCTTTCTATTTCAACTGAGCACCGACGTCTTCAATAATCATAAGCTCTTGAATGTCTGGGGCATTTTGGCCAGTGTCTACGCGGCATACGCGCTGTGGCGAATATCGAAGATTAAAACAGTTGGCGTAGCCCTGGCTGTTGTGCTCACTGTCCTGACGATCGCTGAAGGAGTGATTGACCTTTTTCCGGTCCATAACGATCCTCTTCTGGTTGTCCCCTACAAAAACGATCGCCTGACAGAATGGCTATTGAATAATACTCAGCCTTCAGACATCTTTCTCACGCAAACCCTGCTCACCCATCCCATCTTGTTCACCGGCCGCAAGATCTTTCTGGGTTACACATTATTCGCATGGACCGCCGGCTACAAAGTAAGTGCCAGAGAAGAAATATACCGGCAAATGTTTCAGGAGCAGGACGTAGCGGAATTAGTTCGACTACTGAATCGCCACAAGATAGCCTACGTAGGTATTGATGACGGCGTTCGCGAGAATAAAGCTTTGGAAAAACTAAACGAGCGGGTTTATCAGGAACATTTTCAGAAGGTTTTTGACGATACCGACCATCGCTATGCGAACATTACGATCTATAAAGTTCCTTTAGGCTAGCCCTGAAATGGAAGTCGAGCTGGCCCCGGATCTCCTTAAACCGCCATGCTGTTTTCCCGCTCGTAATCATCGAGGATGTCCTGAATCAGCGGATAGCACGAGCGACAGCCCGCACCGGCGTTGCAAACTCGCGTAACATCTTCGATTGACACCAGCGAACGAGCACGGACCTCACGCTCGATCACTTTTTCCGAGACACCGAAGCAAGTGCAGATGAGCGCCTCATCACCTTCCCACTCGTCTCTGGCCGCGCCGCTGTACTCTTGAATCGCGGCGACCAAAGCTTCACGCGCTAACGCCGGACAAAATATTCGCCCTGCTTCAATTGTCCCGAGCTGTTGGATTATTGAGCCGGCATTCTGGCCCAGCGCTGCGGCTTCGGCGGTCGTCATGCCCACGATCTGATCAATCAACAGCGATGCCGAAGCCACTAACACGCTACAGCCTGCTGCTCTGAATTTTGCCTCCGTGATTCGCTGCGACTCGTCGATTTGCAACGAAACGCGCAACGCGGCGCCACACTTTAAGGACGCCGACCGGCCAATAAAATTCGGCTCAGCGGCGTCACCAACGTTTTGAGGGTTTAGAAAGACTTCGGCTGCCGGCCCTGAATAAAGTTGCATAGAGTGATTCCAGACGTAGTGCTCGCGACAAATGTAGCATGATGATTTAAGGCCGCGCTAACGGGCTGTTATTATTGTATTCACTGTCATGTTCGATGAATTTCGCCAGCGCAGTTTGGAGCTTGAGCACCTCGACAAAGGTGACTACACAGCCGAGGAATATGAAGGTTGCATCGTCGAGTTGCAGAGGGTCAATCGTTGGTTGGGTGACGCGAGCGCCCTGAGAAATTCCCTTTTGCGAGAGATTGAGAAACTGGACTTGCGCAGCTTTTCGGTTGTCGATGTCGGAGCAGGTTCAGGAGAGCTCTTGCGGATGATTGCCGACTGGGGGCGAAGGAGTGGTCGAAAGACGCAGCTTACAGGCGTTGAGCTAAATGCGAGATCGGCGAGAGCAATAGCCGAGCGGACGCCAAACTTTCCGGAAATTGCTGCGGTTCGCGGCGACGCGTTTCAGCTTCCCTTTGCTGATAGTGAATTCGATTACGCATTCTGCTCACTTTTTACTCATCATTTCAAGAACAAGGACGTGGCTGCGATTCTGCGCGAGCTCAGCCGAGTCTCAGCTCGCGGGGTTTTTGTGATAGATCTTCATCGTCATCCTGTTGCCTATTACTTTTACACAACTATCGGCCGGTTGTTTCTGCACAATCGCTTGATTCGCGAGGATGGCGCCCTTTCGATCCTGCGAAGTTTTACGCCCGAGGAATTACTGGATTTGGCGCGCCGCGCCGGGTTGGAGAGCCCGCGAGTCGGGCGGCACTTTCCGTATCGCCTGGTGCTTGCGAGTTCGGGCTAGCTCTTACTGGGACCGCGACCCCAGTTTAAGTAGAGAGTTGATGATGGCTTCTTCAAACACATTCGATGTGGTAATCGCCGGCGGCGGCCCGGCAGGCACGAGTGCCGCCATCCATCTCGCAACCAGCGGGGCGCGCGTGCTGCTAATTGAAGAGAAGAAGTTTCCGCGCGCAAAACTGTGCGGGGAATTCATCTCTCCGGAATGTCTCAATCATTTCAAACGGCTGGGCGTTATTGATCAGATGATCTCCGCCGGTGGCGCCTCGCTCTCGGAAACAGTTTTCTATTCACGTCTGGGCCACAGCGTTGCAGTACCCAGCGAATGGTTTAAGTCCGGCACAAATGCCCTCGGTTTGAGCCGCAGTGAGATGGACTGCAAACTGATCGAGCGTGCTAAAGAAGCAGGAGTGGAAGTTCTCGAAGAAGCGCATGCCTGTGGATTGATTCGCGATGGAGAGCAGGTGCGCGGTATTCGCGTCAAAGCTGGCGACCAAATCGCAGATTACCGAGCCCTTGTAACAATAGATGCAACCGGCAGAACGCGTGCCCTGGCGCGGCAACTCGATCGAGAAAAGCCTGGCAGCAAGATCCGGCCCCGCCCCGCGCTCGTAGCTTTCAAGGCCCACCTGGAAAACGCCAGCGTCAGCCCCGGCGCCTGCGAAATCTATTTCTATTCTGGCGGTTACGGAGGATTGAGCGGTGTCGAAGGCGGTCTCAGCAACCTGTGCTTTATCGTATCGGCGCAACACGTGCGCCATTATGGGTCCGATCCCGAAATCGTAATGCGCGAGGTGGTCATGAAGAATGCGCGCGCTAATTACACCCTGGCCCGCGCGAGCGCCCATACGCCGTGGCTCAGTGTTTCGTTGGAAGGCTTCGGACGCAGAACGCCAACGCCGGCCAGCGGGTTGCTATCGATCGGCGATGCAGCCGCTTTCATCGATCCTTTTACAGGCAGCGGAATGTTGATGGCGTTGGAAGGCGGCGATGTGGCTGCGGCAGTTATTAGTCGTCATCTCTCCAGACTTCGGAAGAGTGACTCCTTCGACTCTCTCGCGGACGATTACACCAAGGAATACCTGGAAAGGTTCCACTCGCGTTTGCGCGTCTCAGGCTTGCTCCGGCGCGCAGCATTTGTTCCACCACTGGTTGAAATGGCAATACTTCTTTGCGGCACAAGCTCTCATCTACGCCGCAAACTTGCGCGCGCTACGCGTCCATCCGTAACGCGTAAACCAGGAGCTTCGATAAGCTAATCAACCAAACTGTAATTATTGCTCGTTATTCCATCCTTCCTTCATGTAAGGACATAAATGCTTGCCAGAAGGTGACTTTTGGAGTAAAAAGGCGGAGCGTTCTTGTCTTAGTGCTCCCCGGCGCGCCTTTCTCAAAGGGTCGCGATATGGCAAGCGACCGAATCGCTCCCGGACATGCCGTGGACAATCGGAAACTTTGCATTGTCACAATCTAAGAAGCGTCGCCATTAAATTACCAATTAAGAAGAGCCCGTTCTTACCTGGTCGGCCGAGTTCCAAAAAACTAGCTAAGGAGAATTAACTATGTTTGCGTCCCCTACGCAGTGGCTCAGTGTTTCGATCCGATTAAGTGCTCTTTTGGTTCTCACGGTCGCCTGTCTCTTAATGACATCTGGCGTCGCTTTTGGTCAGGCGCAATCCAATGCTGCCGATCTTCAAGGAGTCGTGCGCGATCCGCAGGGGGCGGTGGTTGTTGGCGCTACTGTGACTGCGCACAATCCTGCGACCGGCTTTTCACGTGGTACGACAACCAACGATGAAGGTTACTACCAGATCACTAATCTGCCCCCCGGAGACTACGAGGTAACGGTAGAAGCGGCCGGCTTCTCCAAGGGTAGAGTCCCGAATGTGACCTTGACCGTGGGCCAGCGCGCTGATCTCAACATACCCCTTACGCTCGGCGCTGTTGGCGCCACGGTTGATATTTCTACTGCCGAAGTGTCGCTGGTCGAGTCCTCGAGCACGACGGTTTCAAACACAATCGATCAAAAGCGTATTAATGATTTGCCAATCAACGAACGCAGCGCGACTGGGTTCGCATTGACGCTGTCCACAGTCGGGCGCGACAACGGGCGGCCAATCGGACCGGCCCCTACGTCGGGGCTGAACATTGGTGGCCAGCGGGGACGTTCAACGCTGGTGCAGGTGGATGGCGCTGACTTCACGGACAATTCAATAAACGCCGCGCGCTCGACCGTGAGCCAGGAGGCTGTGCAGGAATATCAGATCGCTACGAATTCTTACGCCCCGGAGTTTGGCCGGGCCACTGGTGGAATCGTCAACATAGTCACGAAGAGCGGCACGAATGACTTTCGAGGCAACATCTTTGGGTTTCTTCGACACAAGTCTATTCAATCCAGAAACGCCCTGGCGCCTCTCATCGACAACGATCCAAATAAGAAACCGCCGTTTACGCGGGTGCAGTATGGCGCGACGTTTGGTGGTCCAATCAAAAAAGATCGCACCTTCTTCTTCGCTAGCTTCGAGCAACGCAGGCGCCAGGAATCAGGATTTTTTACGGCCGATGTGGCAGCGGGTTTAAATAACAGCATCACGATACCGTTGCCTGGTATCGGCCCGCAAACGTTCACGAATCTCACCTCGGCGCAACTTGCTTACATTGGAGGCGAACTGGCCAGCGGCGACGCCGCTCGTATTAACCGCGCGGTTACTTACGCCTATTTCGCCTCATCGGGCGGCCAAATTGGTCTTAATGGTGTTAGCACGCTTCGCAGTCCGGGTGGGGCCATCCCCGCGGGACAAATTATCGGTGGGCGCTTCTTTGCTACCGGAACGCCTGTTCCGTCGTTGGCCAACAACGGTGCGGTGCCAAACTTCGTTACAGTAAATGCCGCGGGCCAGCCGATCGCCTTTCGCCCGCTAAGAAGTCTTCTGCGTATTTTCCCGATTTCCGAAGCGACAACTTTCTTTTCAGTGCGCGGCGATCATCAATTTAATAACAAAAACAATATGACCGTGCGCTTCGGCTATAACCCGAGTGACCTAACTGGCATTCAGGACGAATCTCAAAACCAAACGCTGGGACAAAACGACTTCTCGCGTACTGGACTTCAAACTTTGCGCGACCTCTCATTCGCCGTCTCAGTTGCATCGACTCTTTCGAACACAATCGTCAACGAGGCGCGCTTCAACTTCGGACGCCGCAAGGCGACTTTCGATTCACAAATTCCCGGCACTGCCATTCAAATTCCCGGCGCCGCTTACATGGGCTCGAATCCGTTCTCACCCGTTAATCGCTCGGAGAAGCGTTATCAAATCGCTGATAACCTAAATCTTATTCACGGCACTCACACATTCAAGTTTGGCGGCGACGTCAACTTTCTCGACGTCGCGGCACGTTTTGAACTGAACTTTCCCGGACTCTTTAACTTTGGGGGAGTAGCCGGCGCGATTGTCTCAAGGTTACTGGACGGGTCTGGCGCGACAGTTGCGGCTTGTGCTGCAACGCCCGCTCCGGCCTTCTGCACGCCGCCTGATATAGCCCCTGTCCAGTCTTACGGCTTTGGCTTTCCCTCGGCGTTCATTCAGGGCTTCGGGAATCCGAATAGCACAATCAAGAATCGCCCGCTCGCCTTCTTTGCGCAGGACTCCTGGAAAGTCAGGCCCAACGTCACCCTGAATTACGGCATTCGTTATGATGTGGAGTTAACGGATACTATCGCGCCCGTGCCGTTCAAGGACCCACTAACCGGCGTACAAATGTCCGCCGCGGATTTTTTAACTGCCCAGGACTCGCTGGGTGTGCAGCAGGGATTCCCGCGCGACACGAACAATTTCGCGCCTCGCGTAGGAGTGGCCTGGGACATTAACAACGACGGCAAGACCGTCTTCCGCGCCGCTTACGGTCTCTTTTACGACCACCCGCTGCTGGCGGTCGCTTTCAACTCGGACATCGCCGATGCCGCGCAGCAGCAGCAATACTTTAATGTCTTGCCTGGTAGTCCTAACCCCACCACGCTCTTCAATCAGGCACAAATATTTCAGGGCACTGTTTGCTCCGCAGCAACTACCAATCCTTTGTGCGCAGCACTACCGGCAGGTTTCACCAACCCAGGTCTCGCCACAAGCGCGCAATACCTGCCAGGACGTGTCCGCTTCAACGACCAAACCTTTGTTGGCTTCGGTCCAATATTCCCATTCACATTGGCCGTCGCCAAAGATTTTCAGTATGCCTACGCCAACCAGGCCAACGTGACGATTGAGCACGAGATAACCAGGAACATGGCCTTTTCGGCGAGTTACATCTTCGTGGGCGCGCACCATCTGCCGCATCCCGAGGACATCAACTCGCCGCGGCAAGATCAGTTGATTGAAAATTTTCGCCGCTTCGCGGGCCGCAATCCCACCAGCAACGGCGAGGCCTACCTGTTTTCAATACCAAATGCTTGTCCGGGGACGGGATGCCCGCCTGGGTTCACCGTCATAATCCGAGGCCTACTCGGCCGCAACGGTTTGGGCCAGGGTGTGGTCAACCCAATTGCCGCCAATTTCTTCCGTCCCAACGCGCCAAATTATTTCTTCATTAACTCAATAACTGGTGGTGCAGTAACCAAAGCAGTTTTCGATGGGGCACTGGGGATAGCAAACAGTTTGCGCACGCCCGGTCTGCTCTCGCCCTTCGGTGAAGTTGACGCTCAACTTTCCGATGGTAACTCCAAGTACAATGCGCTGAACCTGGAATTGAAGAGACGCTTCTCAAACAACTTCCAATTCCTGGCGTCCTATACTTTTTCACATTCCACTGACGATTCGTCGGACCTGCAAACGCTCCTCAAGCCGCAGGACAATCGTAACTTCGCTGCTGAGCGTGCTGTTTCACTGTTTGATCAGCGCCATCGCTTCGTCTTCAGCGGCGCGATAAGCTCACCGGCAGAATGGCGTAATTCGTCCAGCGCTGCGCGACGATTCCTGTCAGATTTTACGATTGCGCCGATCCTGGAAATCTCCTCGGGTCGTCCCTTCAACATCTTGACGGGAACCGACTCCAACGGCGATCTACAAGGTTCGACCGATCGTCCCAGCATCGCTTCGGACGGAACACTGTTTATTCCGACGACCGCTTTCACACTTGGCGACATGGGTCGCAATCGAGGCATTACGCATGGATACGCTTCGCTCGATTTGCGCGTGATGCGCGCGATTCGGTTAGGCGAACGTTTTCGGTTGGACCTGATCGCTGAAGGCTTCAATATGTTCAATCGCTTCAACGAAGCAGCCGCCTCGTCTTTCTTTGCTGACGTAAATGCTTTTAATAAGCGAGACGGTTCGGGACGTTATTACAGCCGCCCGACCGCGGCCTTCGATCCGCGACAATTTCAGTTTGGCTTGAAACTGAACTTCTAAAAAGTAGAGCATTCCTGCCTGTCCTACTTTGAACATCGGAACAGACGGGAAAGTCTGTCCAACTCAACATCAATTGCACAGGGGGCACGGCATGCCGTGCCCCTTCTGATTTGGAGTGCGGCCGCCCTGGGCGCCGCTTTCGCCTGC
>JALYSR010000253.1 GCA_030854715.1 Acidobacteriota bacterium | reverse complement strand
TCGTGTTGATGGTGTTCTTCAGTTCGAGAATCTCGCCTTTAACGTCGACTGTGATTTTTTTGGAGAGGTCGCCGTTGGCCACCGCCGTGGTTACGTCGGCAATGTTGCGCACCTGGCCGGTGAGGTTGCTGGCCATTGAATTTACATTGTCGGTGAGGTCTTTCCAGGTTCCGGCCACGCCGCGCACATCAGCCTGACCACCCAGTTTGCCTTCAGTACCTACTTCACGCGCCACGCGCGTCACTTCCGAAGCGAAGGAGTTCAACTGGTCCACCATGGTGTTGATGGTGTTCTTGAGTTCGAGGATCTCACCTTTAACGTCGACTGTGATTTTCTTGGAGAGGTCACCGTTGGCGACCGCGGTGGTAACTTCCGCGATGTTGCGCACCTGACTGGTGAGATTGCTGGCCATCGAGTTGACGCTGTCGGTAAGGTCTTTCCAGGTGCCCGCGACTCCCTTGACCTTCGCCTCGCCGCCGAGTTTCCCCTCAGTACCCACCTCGCGAGCGACGCGCGTAACTTCCGACGCGAACGAACTCAACTGATCCACCATCGAATTCACGATCTTCACCGTTCGCAGAAATTCGCCCTTCAGTGGGCGCTCATCAACTTGCAGCGCCATGCGTTCTGAGAGATCGCCGTTAGCTACCGCTCCAATTACGCGGGCCATTTCGCTGGTCGGGCGGGCCATGTCATCAATTAGTAAGTTGGTGGAATCGACCAACCGAAGCCAGGAACCGGAGGCTGCCGGCACAGCCGCGCGATGCATTATCTTTCCCTCTTTTCCGACCACGCGGCTTACTCGCTCCACTTCCTTTGCGGTCTTATCGCTCAACTCGATGATGTCGTTGAGCGTGTCAGCAATTTTTCCCGCTTCGCCGGTCCATTCACCTGGCAAACGCACGGAGAAATCGCCCTTCTTAAACGCGACGAGGGTTTTTAATAGCAGCTTGGTGTTTAGGGTATCTGTTGTCAGGGTTTGAGTTCGCATTAGTTTCCTTCCCAGGTTAGCTCAAGAATCCGCGGAGAGAGGTTGGCAAAAACCGGCCAGAGGCCTGGCAAGATTCATTCAGCGCCCGCCAAAGACGCCTTTAGCACAGTCCGAGACTGTTCAGTTAATTTGGGGGAATCCTAAAAAATGGGGGATGCAGAAACACCTTTGATGCCGCTGCTGGCAATATTGTATACCGGGCGTGTGGGAATATGTAAACCTCTTTTTGAGATGGGTTGCGGGCAGTTCTAAGCCCGGATTTACTCAATATTGCAAAGGTATCCACCGGCGGGCGTGTCCAGTTGCCTTGGGGACCGTTTCAAAAGTCTACAAGGACTCGGACCTATTTAACCCAGACAGTTTTCACGTTCACGAATTCCCGGATGCCGAATTCGCCCAACTCCCGCCCATACCCGGAGTTTTTAATTCCGCCAAACGGAAGTCGTGGATCGGAGGCCACCATGCCATTGATGAAAACGCTGCCGGCTTCGAGTTCGTCACTGAACCGTTCCTGTTCATTTTGCTCGTTGGTCCAGGCCGCGGCGCCGAGGCCGAAGCTGGTTGCATTAGCGAGATCAATGGCTTCATCAATATTCTTGACACGGAAAAGCATAGCCACGGGACCAAAGATCTCCTCGCACGAAGCGGGAGAGTCTGGAGGAACGTTAACCAGGACCGTGGGTTCATAGTAGTTACCCGCACGGTCAAGTTTCTTTCCGCCCGTCAGGATTAGCGCGCCGGCAGCAACGGAAGTTTTCACCTGCTCGTCTACATCCTTCAGGATTTGCTCCGCTGCCAGTGGGCCGATTTCGGTGGCTTCATCGAGCGGGTTTCCCACGCGGAGAGCCCTCATCTGCTCCACAAACCTGCGCTCAAACTCATCGTAAATATCGGCCGCAACAATGAAACGTTTCGCTGCGATGCACGACTGCCCATTGTTAATCGTGCGCGCTTTCACTGCCGTAGTCACAGCCTCCTCCAAATGGGCCGACGGCATGACGATAAAAGGATCGCTGCCGCCGAGTTCCAACACCGTCTTCTTGATCTCCTTCCCCGCGACGCTGGCGACGCTCCGGCCCGCCGGTTCACTTCCTGTCAGTGTCGCTGCCACGACTCGGCTGTCTGTCAGTATCCGCTTAACCACGTCGGAACCGACCAGCAAAGTTTGGAAGGCACCATTGGGAAAGCCAGCGCGACGAAAAATGTCTTCGATGGCTAATGCGCATTGCGGCACATTTGAAGCATGCTTGAGCAGACCAACATTGCCAGCCATCAACGCGGGAGCGGCAAAGCGAAAGACTTGCCAAAAAGGAAAATTCCACGGCATGACTGCCAGCACCGGCCCAAGGGGCTGAAAGCGCACGTAGCTTCTTGAAGCATTTGTTTCGATTACCTTGTCGGCCAGATGATGCTTTGCGGCCTCTGCATAGTAACGACAAACCCAGGCGCACTTTTCTGTTTCGCCGACGGCGCCTTTAATTGGTTTGCCCATCTCTGTCGTCATCAACCGGGCAAAGCTTTGTTTCTCGGTTTCCAGAATCTCCGCCGCGCGAAGCATCCATCGTTCCCGGTCAGCCAGGGAAGTTTGACGATAGGAGCGGAAAGCCTGTGAGGCTTGCTCCAACTTTTCGTTAATTTCTGCTTCTGTAAGTGGCTCAAAAGTCTTTAGAGTTTCACCTGTAGTCGGATTAACTGATGCGATTGGCATTGCTTGATCCTCGGATTAGTATTTTCTCGGTGAAAATATTATAGGACCAAATTCACTATTCTCTGTGCAATCTTTGTGTTCTCCATGTTCTGCGATTGAATTGAGAAGGAATTCTTGTATTCTGGCTCGTCATGGCTAAGCGCAAGCATTTAGACAAATTCGGTATCGCCGCGGCACTTCAGGAGATTGCCGCTCTGCTCGAGCTGAAAGGCGGGAAGGATCGCTTCAAAGCTCGCGCTTATCAGCGTGGTGCGCGAGTCGTTTCCGGAATGAGCGAAGACATTGACGCCGTGGTTAAGGAGGACCGGCTAACTTCAATGCGCGGCATTGGCGAGGCACTCGCTTCGCAAATCAAACAACTTAACCTCACCGGCGAGTCTTCGGTGCTGCGAGGTCTGAGGCAGGAATTTCCGCCAGGCATCATCGAGCTTTCCGGAGTGCCGGGCCTTTCCACTAGCAAGATCAAAACCCTTCATGAAGCTTTGGGGATCACGTCGGTAGCAGAACTGAGAGCAGCCGCGGAAGCAGGCAAAATAAAAGAGATCAAAGGTTTTGGCGCGAAAAGTGAGCAGACCCTGCTCGAGACGCTCGCCACTCACCGCCGCCGCGCGAAAACACAGGAGCGGCTGCATCTTCACCGGGCGCTACAAACGTCGGAACAGATTACCAATTATCTTCAAACAGCTCCTGACCTCGTCGAATTAAGTGTGGCGGGCTCGCTGCGGCGCTGGAAGGAAACGGTTGGCACAATTCGTCTGGTTGCAAAATCCAAACGACCCGCGGCGTTGATCGAATATTTCATGCGCTTTCCGTTGATTGTCCAGGTAGAAGAGCAGATGAAAGAAGCCTGCGTGGTCCGACTCGCCGAGGGCGCGCGAGTGTCGCTCGTAGTCGCTCGTCCGGCTGAGTTTGCCCTGGCCTTGTTGACCGAAACCGGATCACAACCGCACGTCAGCAAGCTTCAGGAGATCGCCAGCAGCAAACCGCCGCAGGCCCAGGGCAGGCGAGCAAAGACTGCCTCTTCGCCTTCAGCCCGATCAACTGAACTGAAAAACGAAGAGGATATTTATAGGCAACTGGGGATGCAGTACATTCCGCCGGAACTGCGTGAAGATGAAGGCGAGATTGAAGCGGCGCTTGCAGAGAAGTTATCCGAAGACTTGGTCACAGTTGAAGACATTCGCGGAATGGTCCACTGCCACACTATCTATTCGGATGGCAAGCACACGATTGAAGAAATGGCTCGCGCGGCCGAAGCGATGGGTATGCAGTACCTGACGATTACGGATCATTCACCGACCGCCTTCTACGCCGGCGGCGTCACTCTCGATCGTTTAAAGCGACAATGGAATGAAATTGATGAGGTGCAGGAGAGTGTCAGGATTAAAATCCTCCGGGGTACGGAATCAGACATCATTGCAGACGGCCATCTGGATTATCCGGACAAAATTCTCGAACAGTTTGATGTGATCGTTGCCAGCATTCATTCCCGGTACAAGATGGATTCCGCGAAGATGACCAAACGCATCGTAACGGCTATGCGTCAACCTGTTTTCAAGATTTGGGGGCATGCACTAGGTCGTTTAATTGAACGCCGGCCGCCGTTTGAGTGTGATGTCGAGCGAATTCTTGATGTGATTGCCGAATCGCGCGCGGCAATAGAAGTCAATGGCGATCCGTGGCGGCTGGACATGGAGCCGCGTTGGATTCGCGCGGCCCGGAAACGAAGAATCAAGTTTGTGATTTCAGTTGATGCTCATTCGACGGGCGCGCTTGATAATCTGAAATATGGCGTGGGAATTGCCAGGCGGGGGTGGCTGACGAAACGCGAGGTTCTAAATGCACTTGGACCGAAGGCTTTTGCTAAGGCTGTGCGTCCTGCGTAGCATTTCTACTGTTGATAATAGGCTAAGATGACCTGTCTGTTCTGCGGAATCGTTAATGGTGAAGTAAACGCTTCGTTCGTATTTGAAGACGAAACTTCGCTCGCGTTTCTCGATCATCGCCCATTGTTCCGCGGGCATTGTTTGCTCATCCCGAAAATTCACTACGAAACTCTGAGCGATTTGCCGGAGAATCTGGTTGGCCCTTTTTTCAAAAATGTGCAGCTATTAACGCGGGCCGTGGAAGCTGCGCTCGAAGCTGAAGGATCTTTTGTGGCGATGAACAACCGCGTGAGCCAGAGCGTTCCTCATTTGCATGTGCACGTGGTGCCCCGGAAGCGTAAAGATGGGCTGAAAGGCTTTTTCTGGCCGCGCAACAAGTATGGAAACGAAGAGGAGATAGTCGAAGTTCAGAAGCTCATAAAATCGGCAATTGCGCAAATTCAAAGAGGCTGAGAACAGGAGAACCCCCAATGGTACGACAACGAATGGTGCCTCTAGCAGTAATGGTTCTGGCGCTTGCTAGTACAAGCCTGGCTCAAACGAAGCCCTCGCTCGATGATCTTGGCTGGCTAAGCGGATGCTGGGAAGGACGCGTGCGCGACGCCGTGATCGAGGAGATCTGGTCGAAACCCGGAGGCATGTCCATGCTGGGGCTGGGTCGCACCGTCAAGGAAAATCGCACTGTCTCCTTTCGAATTCATGCAGATTCGGGAGGAGAATGGAAGTTTTGTTTTTCTACCTCAACCCCAGGGTGGCACGCGCGTTCCTTTTCCGCTTAAAGAGTTTCTTGAAGGAAAAGCGACTTTTGAGAATAAGGAACACGACTTCCCCCAGCGAGTGATTTACGAGCGAAAGGGACCGGGGTTGCTTTTAACGGGCATTGAAGGGATTTTCAAAGGAAAAAAGGAGCGCGAAGAGTTTCAAATGCGAAAAGTTCGCTGCAATTAAGATCCTCTCAGGGTTTGTTCCCTGAAAACGGCTTGTTTTAGTCAAATAAAAAAATTCATCAGTTAACCGAAAAATAAAACACATAGAAATTTGATCTTAATAGTTCATTCGCGTATAAACCTCCTCGTCACGAAGGTCACGGCCTTCGAGACCGACCAAGGGATCGGCAACCGATGTGGTGACACACGGAAGAGGGAATCAGCAACGGTCAGTTGATTCTATTGACGCCCTGGGCCGAAGCCGAAAGGCTTTGCTAGAGAAGGCTGAGAGGTCTTCTCAAGCCATTCGGATAAAAACGAGTGGCACCCTTTAGACAGGACCCGCTGAAGGGGGCGAACAGCTCGGCGAAAGTTGAGCCAACGTTGTCGGATCGTAACCGAAGGTGGAGGAAAAGCCACCAAAACAAAAACCTAAAGGCACCGCGTTCGAAAGAACGCGAGAATCGCGAAAGCGGTTCGCGTGCTGACCGAGGATTAGCTGACCGACAGTTGGTCTTCGGGATACAAAACCGGCAGCCTAGAGTGTACATGCGAAGCTGCCATCCTTTTAAAAGCTTCGGCGATTATTAGGAAACGGATTGCGCTACTTTCGGCTTGCCGGAGGTAGCGTTTTCCGTTTTTGGCGACCTTGCTTGACCTTTGGAGAGGAAGCCAAAACGGTCTATTATGGACTCCTAAAATCCAATTTACTTTCAATGCCGCGCAGAAGCTTTTGTCTCCCTTTGATTCCTGCGCGCCCCTTTCAAAGGAGATAAATCAATGACCGAAGCGAGAATGCAGGAGACTCCAGAGTACAAGCCGGGAACTTTTTGCTGGGTTGAGTTGGGCACTACCGACGGCGAAGGGGCGAAAAAGTTTTACACCGAGCTATTTGGCTGGACCTTTACTGACAGCCCCGTCGGACCCGGCATGGTCTACACTATGCTGAAGTTGGAAGGCAAAGACGTCGGCGCGTTGTATCAAATGCCGAGCGAAATGACGTCGCAAGGCATTCCGCCAAATTGGCTGTCGTACGCGGCAGTCACCAACGCCGATGAAACCGCGGCGAAGGCAAAATCGTTGGGCGCTAACGTGACGAAAGAACCTTTCGACGTCATGGACATCGGTCGGATGTCAGTTATCCAGGATCCCACCGGCGCCGTCTTCGCCATTTGGCAGGGCAAAAAACATAAGGGTGCGGGAATTGTAAACGTGCCGGGCGCGTTCGTTTGGAATGAACTCACTACCAGGGATACCGCCAGAGCCGGCGACTTTTATAGCGGCTTATTTGGCTGGGGAATTGACGCTAAAACCTTTGGGTCTACGAACTATACGATTTTTCAAAATGGCGACAGAGGCGCTGGTGGAATGTTCCAGTTGACCCCCGAGATGGCAGGCGTCCCGTCGTTTTGGCTGGTGTATTTCGCCGTCGACGACTGCGATGCAAAGGTGAAAAAAGCTTCGGAGATGGGAGCTACCATAATCAAGCCGGCTGATGACATTCCTGGCGTAGGTCGTTTCGCGATCCTTCAGGATCCGCAAGGTGCGGCCTTCGCATTTATAAAGACTGAGCCTGCATCGGCTTGATTTCTTTGTGAGGGTTACTTCGGAAGCACCGCGGAAAAAACCCGCAAGCGGGGGGAGCGGACACCGATACTCAAGTCTTAGCTGGACGTGATTTGACGTGAAGAGGTTTGAGTTGAGTATCGGCATTCGCTCGCTGCTGCTTGCCGTTCTTGTAGGCGCTGTTCCTAGGGCAATCCCCAAACAATAATCATGAAACCGCGCCTCGTCTGGCTTCTACTATGTCTCATCTGGGGCTCGACCTGGCTCTTCATCAAACTAGGCCTCAAAGATCTTCCGCCACTGACATTTGCCGGTATCCGTTTTGTTATTGCCGCCATCATTCTTTTCGTGATCATCGCAGTCCGCCGCGTTCCCCTCCCGAACAAACGTCGCGACCTGCTGTTGCTCGCCTTGACCGGCGTTCTGTCGTTCAGTCTGAATTACGGTTTGGTTTTCTGGGGAGAGCAGTACATAACTTCCGGTCTGGCGGCACTGTTACAGTCAACGCTGCCGGCTTTTGGCTTGATCATTGCGCACTATTATCTTCCCGGCGAACGGATGACGTTGCCAAGAATCGCTGGCGTGCTGTTGGGAGTATTTGGCGTGGGCGTGATCTTCTCAAACCAGCTACAGGTTGCCGGGCCGCGAGCGCTGTCGGGCAGTGCGGCGCTAGTGCTCAGCGCCTTTTGTGCTGCTTACGCAAACGTGCTCGTGAAAACTTATGGCTTGAATTTGCAGCCTTCAGTACTTGCGGCCGGGCAGATGGTTTTTGGCTTGGTGCCGCTGTTGCTGATCGGAATTCCTCTCGAAGGAAATCCGTTACATTACCATTGGACGGCAATGGCGGTGATCTCGCTCTTCTACCTGGCCATCGTGGGCACCGTCATCGCGTTTCTTCTCTACTACTGGCTCGTGCACAACATGGATGTGACCAAGACCATGTTGATAGCTCTCGTTACGCCGGTCGGCGCAGTCATTCTCGGTGTGCTCATACTGAAGGAGGAACTGCACTGGCGCACACTGTTTGGCGGCGCAATGATCATCTCGGGAATTGGGTTGATAGTTACGCGCAGTAGCCGGAAACCAGAGTCGAAATTGATTTCGACTGGGTAGTCTCCAGGCGTCTCATACTTGAAGCCACTCAAGCTCTTCAGCTTGCGCGAGCAGGTAAGCCTCAACTGCGCGACTTACAAAATCAATCTCATTCGCAGGGTAGCAATCCGGAAGTTTTCGTAACTGATCGACCTGCGCCTGCTTCAACCAGAACCCACCAATCTCCGAACCAAAAAGATTTGGGACCGCGAGCTCAAGAGCCGTCCGGTGAACTGCGCGCAGATATTTCGCTGAATGAGATTCAATCTCGATGACGCAGTCCGTCAGAGCGAAGGCGCAGAGAGTTATGTCTGCGACGTTTCTCTTAACATCGAATTCTTCATAGACTCCCGCTATCACAATGGCTCCTAAACTGGTGACAGATTTGATCAGGATTTCAAATCATAGTTCTCAAATGGGGTTTGAATAGTTGCGAATAAGTCCGCGCACCACGCCCTGGAGCTGAAGCCTGCCGGGCGTCTTGATGAATATTGGTTTGAACTGCGGATTCGCGGGCTCCAAACGAATAAAGTCGGGCTCACGATAAAACTTTTTCACCGTGGCGTAGTTGCCGTCGATCAACGCGACCACCATCTGGCCATTCTCAGCCGTTTCCTGAGACGACACGATGATGATGTCGTTGTCCTGAATGTTCTCTTCAATCATCGAATCGCCGCGCACGCGCAGCGCAAACATGCGGCCGCGGCCCATCATGTTCTTCGGAGCCTGAACGGTTTCGTGGGCCAGGATCGCCTCTATCGGTTGGCCGGCAGCCACCAGGCCCAACAAAGGGATCTCATAATCGTCGTCCTGGCTTTCCTGTTTGATGAGCTCAATTCCCCGGCTGACGTTGGGAATGCGTTTGATGAGCCCTTCACGCTCGAGAGCGGACAAGATGCTGTGCACACTTGCTGACGAACTCATCTGAAATTGCTTGCCGATTTCGGCGATGGTGGGAGGTTGTCGCTCGGCTTCCATGTAGCGGCAGATAAACTTGTAGACTTGTTTTTGACGTGCTGTTACGGCCATCTTAATCCCTTCCCCATTGAAAAAATCTTGCCTCAAACTGCGATATTGTGATATTTTCGGCTCGAAGCGAAAATCAGGCGAATATTATCGAAGATGGGAGGTTGCGTCAAGCGGAATTTGGAGTGCGGCGACCTGTCGCCGCTTTGGTCGGGTGCGACTTTATTCGCCTGTTGCTCTGGGACTGACAGCAGGCCAAAGCGCTGACAGGTCAGCGCACTTCCAAAGATTACTTAATCACGCGGGCGAGTTTTTTGAGGTCATCGACGAAGCGACGATGTTCGAGGCGGCGAGTTTCGTCATCAGGTGCTCGCAGAATGGAAGAGGGATGGACTGTGGCCATCACGTAAGGAGCGAGGGTGGATTCAATGAAATCTCCCCGTTGTTTGGTGACGCGAAACTTCGGGCCAAGCAGCGACTGAGCAGCGGTGGCGCCGAGGGCCACAATCACCTTCGGCTTAACTACGGAAATTTCAGCCTCGAGCCAGGGACGACAAGCAGCGATTTCCTGGGCGTTGGGTTTCTTGTGAATGCGCCGTTTGCCGCGCGGTTCCCACTTAAAATGTTTGACAACATTCGTAACGTAGGTTTGCGAGCGATCAATACCAGCCTCGTCGAGCGCGCTATCAAATAGCCGTCCGGCGGGACCGACAAACGGTTTGCCCTTGAGGTCTTCTTCATTGCCGGGTTGTTCGCCAATGAACATTACTATCGCGCGGCGACTGCCTTCGCCGAAAACGGTTTGGGTGCCTAGTTCCCAAAGGTCGCAAGCTTTGCAATCAGCGGCGGCCTCGCGCAGAGAAGGCAGGGTTAGTTTGTCAGGAAAGAATTCTTCAGCGGAACCTTGTGAACGTTTGCGTGGCATGGGTGTAAATCAGAACCGGGAGCGGTAGCGACCGGGTCTGTTTCCATTTCAAACGAGCCATTTGTCACTCGACCCGGTCGCTACTGCTTCCGGTTCTGATAAGCAAACTGGCGAGCGCTGTCAGGTGGTTATAAATCATGAGAGCTGCGTTTTCAAAAGCCGAAATAGAATCTGAAATAGCCTCCCGCTTCGGTTCCGCCTTTAAACTACAGGAAAAAAGGCCCGCGGAAGTAATTTCCACCGGTATCCCACAAATCGATTCGTTTACATTTGGCGGACTCCCACGCGGAGCGGTGACGGAGGTTTTTGGACCGGCGTCCTCGGGTCGGACGAGCTGTATGCTTTCTTCCCTGGCCCATGCAACAAACCACGATGAAGTTTGCGCCCTCGTAGATACAGACAATGCGTTCGACCCTAAATCAGCGGCAGAGGCGCAGATCAATTTTGAGCGCTTGCTCTGGATACGTTGCGCCAACAATTTGGAGCACGCCTTTAAAGCTACGGACCTATTGTTACAGGGCGGCGGCTTTGGGCTGGTCGTATTAGATCTGGGAGACGTGCCCGCCAAAAATGCGAAACGGATAATTTCGTCCTGGTGGTATCGCTTTCGTCGCACCCTGGAAGCTACCCCAACCGCGCTGGTTGTAATCGCGGAAGAGAGCTGCGTGCGATCGTGCGCAACCCTGGCATTAGAGTTAAGAGGAGATACTTGTTTGTGGTCGGCAAACCCCGAAACATTAAAAGTGTCTGAGTTTAGATTTCCCCAGAAAGATACTCGGGTACCGTTGTCTTTCAGGAGTGTAAATACTCGCGCGCTAAATTCGATTTCACTGCCTCAGACCAACTTGATGCAGGGTCTGCATTTTCAGGTTAACTGCCAGCGCCCATTACACCTTATCCGAAGAGACGAAGATTTTTTAGTCACAGTTGCTGCTAGATAGTGAGATTCCACCTTGCCCAGCCTTGACAATATTCGCTAATTTTCGCTAATCTTCGCTCACGGTTATCAAAATTCAAAAGCCTGAAGGCGTGCGATGTTTGCGAGCATTTATGGTCAGCATATCCCGGATGAACTGTCTTTGGAGGAGTTTGCCTACTCGTTTTCCCCCCTTGTGGAAGAGACTGAGTTCAACTTGGTGGTGATAGACGTCGAAGGCTGCGCTTTATGGTTTGGGTCTGACTACGAACTTGTCAATCAGATAGCGAAACAATCGAAATCGAAAGCACCCGGGGGATTAGGCTGCAAGGTGAATGTTGCCCTGGCTGCCAACCCGGATGCCGCCATACACGCAGCGAAGTTTTGCCCGGGGGTAACTTTTACTGCTCCCGGGGAAGAACTCACCTGCCTGGGTAGTCTCCCATTAAACGCGCTGCAATGGTCGCTGGTCGGGATTGAGGAAGCGCGCGCCACAGAAATTCTCGAAACTCTGAAGCTGTGGGGCGTGCACACCTTTCAAGAATTTGCCGAACTACCACGGGCTGGAGTTTCCGAGCGACTTGGTCAAGACGGCTTAAAGTTGCGAGAGCTGGCGAGCGGAAAAACCAATCGGCATTTAAGACTCAAGCAGGCCACACCTGTTTTTAAAAACTCAATCGAACTCGAGTATCCAATCGCAGAATTGGAACCTCTCTCCTTCATATTTGCGCGGCTCCTCAATCAGATCTGCGCGAGTCTCAATGCCTACGCACTCGCCACGAATGCTTTACAAGTTCAAATGAAATTAGAAACAGGCGCTTCACATGAACTTAAATTGAACCTCCCTTATCCAATGCGCGATCACAAAGTGTTTCTCAAACTTTTATTGCTGGACACGGAAGTGCATCCGCCACCGTCGGCAGTTGCTGCAGTCTTGATAAATTGTGAGCCCGTGAAGCCGCGCTTATTACAGACAGGGCTCTTTATTCCGCTTGCGCCCGAGCCCGAAAAGCTGGAACTAACGCTGGCGCGACTCGTCAAACTGGTGGGTGCGGACAATCTCGGCTCGCCTGAGTTGCTGGACACACATCGACCGGATGCCTTTCGGGTGAAGAGGTTTGAGTTGAAAGAGACGAAGCGGAAAAGAAGCAAACAGCAATCAGCAAATAGCAATCAGCAAATAGCAATCGGCAATCTGAAATCGGTGCTGGGGTTTCGCAGGTTTCGGCCGCCATTACGGGCGCTGGTGCGAGCTGAGCGGGGACATCCCACAGAGATTAGCGCCTGGAACAAAAACAAGAGTGTTTATGGAAAAGTGGTTTGTCTGGCTGGACCATGGCGCACCTCCGGAGACTGGTGGCGCTTGGACACATGGGCACGGGATGAATGGGATGTGGCAGTGGAGTCCAAAGGTCAGAGGTCAGAGGTCAGAGATCAGAGATCGCCTCAACACGTTCTTTATCGCATTTATCGCGAGCTTAGTAGTGGTTCGTGGTTTGTTGAAGGGATTTATGACTGACACGCGATGTCGCTGTCTTAACATTGGAGAAATATTGAGCCCGCTCTTACTGGGACGGCGGGCGTTTCGCCCGCATAAGCAACGAGTTCACTCCAGGCACGGTTGAATCTGACACCTCAGCTAAGTGGCATTCCACGAGGGCGGGCGAGACGCCCGCGGTCCCAGTAAAGAGCGGGCCCAGTAAAGCGGAGGGGTGAGGTCAACAAATAGTTGAAACGGATTCTTTAAGAATGACTCGGCACTACATAGAACTACATGCGCGGTCGGCATTCAGTTTTCTTGAGGGTGCATCGGTCCCTGAAGAATTAATAGCAGCTTGCAAGGCCCACGAGATGCCGGCTATGGCCTTGCTGGATCGCGACGGTGTTTATGGCAGCCCACGTTTTCACCTGGCAGCAAAGAAAAATGAAATCAAGGCGCATATCGGGGCGGAAATATCCGTCGTCCAAAGTCCCAGTCAAGTCCAAAGTCCAAAGTCCAAAGTCCAAAGTCAAAAACAAGACAGGGAAGCGGACGTTGGACTTTGGACTTTGGACTTTGGACAAAAACACTCAGCCACACCGAAGGAAACCTTTTCAATTCCCGTCCTCGTGCGCAACCGTACCGGTTATCAAAATCTTTGCCGGCTGATCACGTTGATGAAGTTGCGTGTGCCGAAACATGCGAAGCCGGGGGAGTGTGGCGTCACACCTGATGAGTTGGCGGAATATGCGGAAGGAATGATTTGTTTGACAGGTACGGACGATGGGCCCTTGGCGAAAGCATTTAACCACAGAGACACAGAGAACACAGAGGTAGCACAGAGAAGAGCCGAGTGGCTGGTCGATGTGTTTGGCAAGGGGAATGTCTATGCCGAGCTGCAGCGTCATTTCAACCGCGAACAAGAAGCACGCAATCAGGCAGTAACGGCAATTGCGCGACGATTTGATCTTCCTTTGCTGGCCACCAATGGCGTTTGTCATGCCAGCCCCGCGCGGCGCGAAGTGACGGACGTCTTCACCTGCATTCGAAATCACGTGCGACTGGAAACTGCCGGCCAACTACTCGCCAGAAATTCCGAAGCGTATCTGAAATCTGCTAACAAAATGCAGCAGCTCTTTGCCGATCTACCTGAAGCTATTCACAACACCGTCGAGTTGTCGTCACGTCTCCGGTTTACCCTCGAAGATCTTGGTTATGAGTTTCCGAAATACCCGGTTCCCGCTGGCGAAACAATGACCTCGTTTTTGCGGCGGCGCACGGAAGAAGGTGCGCGTTTGCGCTATACGGGTCAGCCCGGTAAGCCCCGGTACGAGCAAGCGCGAACGCAGATTGAGCGCGAGCTCAAGCTGATCGAAAAGCTCAAACTCGAAGGCTACTTCCTGATCGTCTGGGACATAGTTCAGTTTTGCAACCAGCAGGGAATTCTAATCCAGGGACGCGGTTCAGCGGCAAACAGCGCCGTCTGTTATAGCCTGGGAATTACCGCCGTCGATCCGGTGGGCATGGAGTTGTTGTTTGAACGTTTTCTTTCTGAAGAGCGCGGCGAGTGGCCGGACATTGATCTCGATCTACCGAGCGGCGACCAGCGCGAGCGCGCGATACAGTATGTTTATGAGCGCTACGGCAAGCTAGGCGCCGCGATGACTGCAAACGTAATCACTTATCGTGGCCGCTCGGCTGCGCGCGAGGTTGGCAAGGCGCTTGGGTTTGATGACGAAACGCTGGGACGACTTGCGGGACTGGTGCACACCTGGGAATGGAAAGATCCAAAGGATTCAACCGCGCGCCAGTTTCGCGATGCCGGACTCGACCTGCGAAACCCACGCATTAAAAAATTCTTTCAACTTTACGAGATGGTGCAGGACCTACCGCGGCACCTGGGCCAACACTCCGGTGGCATGGTTATTTGCCAGGGGCAGCTCGATTCCGTTGTGCCGCTCGAGCCGGCGGCCATGCCCGGCCGCGTCGTGGTGCAGTGGGACAAGGAAGACTGCGCCGACCTGGGTCTTATCAAAGTCGATCTGCTTGGCTTGGGAATGATGGCGGTGCTGGAAGACTCGATTGAATTGATCCGCGACTCTTACAAAGAAGAAGTCGATCTGGCCCATCTCCCCCAGGATGACGACGCTGTTTACCGGGCTTTACAAAAGGCCGACACGATTGGAATGTTTCAGGTTGAGAGTCGCGCGCAAATGTCTTGCCTGCCGCGTCTGCGGCCGCAAAAGTTTTACGACATCGTGGTGCAGGTGGCGATCATTCGCCCCGGCCCGATTGTCGGCAACATGGTCCATCCCTATTTGAAACGACGGCAGGGCCGCGAGCCGGTCGTTTATGCGCATCCTTTGCTGGAACCAGTCCTCCGGCGAACGCTGGGCGTGCCTCTCTTCCAGGAGCAACTACTCAAGATGGCGATGATCTGCGCAGACTTTTCCGGCGGTGAGGCTGAGGAGCTGCGGCGAGCCTTTGGATTCAAACGATCCGAAGCACGCATGAAGGAAATAGAAATAAAACTACGCCGCGGCATGGCCCGCAAAGGGATTACTCAAAAGGCACAGGAAGAAATCATACAGGCGATTACGTCCTTTGCGCTTTATGGTTTTCCAGAATCGCATGCAGCCAGCTTCGCTTTGATTGCTTATGCCAGTGCTTATTTGAAATGTCACTACCTCGCCGCGTTTACCGCGGCAATTCTTAACAACCAACCGATGGGTTTCTATCAACCATTTACACTCGTCAAGGATGCGCAGCGGCATGGATTGACAGTCAGGCCAGTTGATGTGACGCAATCGGATTGGTTGTGCACGATTGAGGAAGAAGAAGAAGGAAGTCCAAAGTTCCAGGTCCAATGTCCAAAGTCGAAAACCAAAGCAGAAGAACAGACTTTGGACATTGGACATGGGACTTTGGACCAACAAAAGGACATTGGACAATGGGCTTTGGACAAACTAGTTCTGCGTCTCGGTTTTAGATATGTGAGGGGTCTTAGCGAGCAATCCGGACAAGCAATTGTTCGTGCGCGCGAGGAGAGTCCGTTTCTAAGCATCGATGATTTACACAACCGCGTGCCTGAGTTGCGGAAGGATGAGTTAAGAAAGCTGGCGGCGATAGGGGCGTTGAATTTCATCCAAAACATTAGTCCAAAGTCCAAGATCCAACGTCCAAAGTCAAAAACCAAGGTGGATGGACAGACTTTGGACTTTGGACATTGGACTTTGGACTTTCCTGCGACTTTGGACAAAGGTACGAATCGCCGCGATGCGCTATGGCAGGTTGAAAGAGTGGCACGGCCAGCGGGGGAACTTTATACCGAGCTCCACGAGCAGGATGGAAACTCGCCATTGACGCCCATGACGCGGGCAGAAAGGATGGACGCCGACTTTCGCGGCACCGGGCTAACGATTGGCCGACATCCGGTTGCCTATCATCGATCGGAGCTTAATAAGCTCGGCGCCTGCCGCGCAATCGATATGCAGCAAATGCGCAATGGCAGCAGGATTAGTGTTGGCGGCTGGGTAATTGTCAGGCAGCGTCCCGGCACTGCGAAAGGTTTTGTGTTTTTGACTATGGAAGATGAAACGGGAGTGGCAAACGTAATTATCACGCCACAACTCTTCGACAAATATCGTCTGGTGTTAGTTGACCATCCATTTCTTCTGATCACCGGCACACTGCAGAATCAGGACAACGTTATTTCAATTAAAGCGAAGAGCGTAAAACCTTTGTCATTCAAAGTGGCCGCCGCCGCTTCACACGACTTTCACTGACCCTTGCACCTATCCAATAAACAAGAAAGGTAATAGAATCCGCCACGATTCAACATAAGTTCGACAACCCTATCCAACGATCCGAAGTCGTTTAGCAACTTTCGAGAAGCAGTAGATCCCTACCGGGCGTTACTGTTTCGGGAAGCCAGGCCTACAGCGGAGCTTCAACTTTCCATAACCCCCAAGAAGGAGAAGACAAACATGAAGATAAAGTACCCTGCCGTGATCGTGGCCACGCTCGCACATTTTCTACTGGGCGGCCTTTGGTATTCTCCATTGCTTTTCGAAAAAAAGTTTATCCAGCTCATCAATTGGTCTCCTGAAGAACTTCGGCAAGTGCAAACCCAGAGCCACGTGAAGGAGCTAGTGATTGCGTTTGTAATGTCGTTCATACTGGTTTACATCCTCGCTCACTTCGTTCAATACACGAAAGCCACAAGCGCGATTGGAGGAATTCAGACGGCCTTTTGGTTATGGCTTGGCTTTATCGTGACCACTCACGTGCCCCTAGTGCTATTCGAACATAGGAGTTTCGGTCTGTTCTTGATCAACGTCGCTTACCAATTCGTGGGATGCGCTATTGCCGGCGCGATCCTCGCGATGTGGCGGCCGCGCGACACGACAGAAGCAGCAGCGTAATCAAATCAAAACGAAACGTGACCAGCCTGATGGGCCTGATTGAATAAGGGTTGTTTGTTACCCGACCGAGCCCCCCCTTCATCGTCTGGCCTCCGACCAGCGGGCTTGAACGCCCAAAACTTTCTTGCAAGCTTCTGGGATTCAAGTAAACTTCACTGTGAAATGTCGAAGCGGATCATCGGCGATCAGTTGTGGGCCGAGATGACCGAGGGCCAGAAGGTTGATGCTGTCTTTAAAGGGCATGCGACGCTAAAGCAAATGAGTGAAGGGTTGCTTGATGGTTCCGAAAAACTGCGCAATGCCTGCCAGGAATTCCTGAGTCATACCAGTCCATCTTTTGAGAATCTTCCCGTCGAACCCAACCAACAAGAAAGTTCAACTATCTCGACCGCCAGGGCACGCAAGCGTGTCCGGCCAAAAAGGAGCCGGGGTCCCCGCGCGGGCAGCCCGCGTGAGGTGGCGGTCACCAGGTCGAGGAATCGTAATTCTGGTCCGCCAGGCAAACAGAGATTTGGGTTGCCGGAAGGGTTTGTGCCGCGATTGCAGCGTCTTGGAAGAAGCGTTCTGCTGGAACTAAATGTTTACCGGCTTCCAAATGGTCAAGAGTTCATTCCCAGTCGTCCCAGCGGCACCCTTGGAGCTCATCAGCACTTGTATGCCTTACTCACGAGCGAACAGTATCTGAGCGGCAAGCGAGGTTCAATCTATGTGCGCAGCGATGGCAGAATTTTTGACTACAGCGTTGTCAGCGCCAATCCGTTGGGTGACATGTTCGACACCGGTTATACAATCTACGATCTTGAGCGCACCGGCCGCTATGCACCTGTCCCCGGCAAGAGAAGGAAGAAGAGTCAGCCGGCAAAAGTCAGGCGCGCTGCGGCAGCAGGTTAGCCATTCGCATCCCGAGAGCTTCCGGAAACCGATAAAATAGAAAATGACATTCGCATCATGATTCGAAAACTGAAGTCGGGAAAGTATCGGCTTTACTCCAGGAAAAAGGATCCTAAGACCGGGAAGCGCAGAAACCTGGGGACGTTTGATACGCGGGCGGCAGCTGAGAAACACGAGCGAGCAGTGCAGTATTTCAAACGCCACTAACTTCCCGGCCCTGGAGAACAAGAATGGGTGAAAAGGATTCTGACAACTCGCCTCGTTTTGATCGCAGACCGTGGGGAACTTTCACGGTGCTCGATGAGGGTGATGGTTTTAAAGTCAAACGGATCGAAGTGTTGCCCGGTAAACGATTGAGTTATCAGAAGCACGCGCAACGCGCCGAGCACTGGGTCGTCGTAAATGGAACTGCCAAGGTTACGCTTGACGACCGCGAGATCATTGTGGAGACGGGACATGCGGTGGACATCGCCATTGGCTCGGCGCATCGGGTGGAGAATCCCGGTCGGGAACTACTTGTTTTCATAGAAGTGCAGCGAGGCAACTATCTGGGTGAAGACGATATTGTCCGCTTGCAGGATGATTTTGGCAGGGTGTCTGATAAGTGACAGCTAATGAGCGCTACTCGCCAGACGCGAATGACATGCTTCCTGCAGAATTGGCCCACCTGAAGATTCGTTCCGCGACCAACAAAGATCGAAAGATCAATCTAACGAGTGGATTTGTAATCGGCGCGGCTCTGCCGTCCAATGAGCGGAAGGTTCTGGCACTTGCGGTAAAACCTTCAAGGGAATTTCTGCGTAATGCCAAACTCTTGTCATATTGGTCAGAAATGAACCGTGACGACGAATGATGTCAGACTCTAAAGCTCAGACCACAGATCAACCTTTGGAGGGAAGCAGCCCACGCTCTGCCGCAGTCGCACCCGCGCCCGACCAGCAGCGCCTTTGGTCGGCGATCCGCGAGTCACTGCGCGGCTCTCACCGCGACTACACGGTTGGACCAATCGGCCGGTCAATCATCATGCTTGCCATCCCGATGGTGCTAGAGATGTGTATGGAGAGCATCTTCGCCGTTGTTGACATCAAGTGGGTTTCTTATCTCGGCCCCGATGCGATGGCGACAGTCGGTCTCACCGAGTCATTGCTGACCCTGATGTACGCAATCGCCATCGGGCTCAGTATTGGCGCCACCGCGACGGTCGCGCGGCGAATTGGTGAACACAATCCGGATGGGGCGGCGCGCGCGGCCATTCAAGCCCTCGCCTTGGGCCTGATTGTATCGACGATCATTGCCCTCATTGGCGCACCATTAGCGCCGAAGCTCCTGTCACTGATGGGCGCTTCAGCTGAGGTGGTGGCGCACGGCTGGGGATTTACGACCATCATGCTTGCCGGCAACGTGACGATCATGATGCTGTTCATGATCAACGCGATATTTCGCGGGGCCGGCGATGCTGCAATCGCAATGCGCGTCTTGTGGCTGGCAAATGCCATCAACATCGTGCTCGGTCCCTGTTTCATATTTGGTCTTGGTCCCTTTCCAAAACTGGGCATTGTGGGTGCGGCGGTAGCAACAAACATTGGCCGTGGCACTGGCGCGCTTTACGCCTTCAGCCGGTTAATTCGAAAGGGCGGACGATTTGAAATAAGGCGCGATCATTTCCGACTCGAGCCCGCAATCATGGCACGCCTGGTACGACTCTCCGCAACCGGAACTTTCCAGGTCTTTATCGGCATGGCTAGCTGGATCGGGCTTGTTCGAACGATCTCAAGTTTTGGAACGGACGTGGTTGCCGGCTACATCGTGGGCATTCGCGTCATTCTTTTCGCACTATTGCCGTCGTGGGGCATGTCCAATGCAGCGGCAACTATGGTTGGTCAGGCTTTGGGAGCGAAGAATCCCGAGCGCGCCGAGCGCGCCGTGTGGAAGGCGGGCTTCTACAACATGATCTTTCTGGGCTGCGTTGGCCTGATATTTGTCGTTCTGGCCCGACAGATAATTGGATTATTTACGACTGATCCGAATGTGGTCCCTTACGGTGTGGATTGTTTGCGCATTGTCGCTTCCGGTTTTCTCTTCTACGCCTGGGGAATGGTGATTACTCAATCGTTCAATGGCGCCGGCGACACCTGGACCCCAACCATCATTAACCTGTTTGTCTTCTGGCTTTGGGAACTTCCGCTCGCATACGTGCTGGCCATAGTTCTTGGCTTTGGACCACGAGGCGTTTTTCTCGCGATAACGATCGCCTTTTCCACCTTAGCCATTGTAAGTGCGTTGGTTTTTCGCCGGGGAAAGTGGAAGACAAAGGCAGTGTGAACCTGGGATCGCGATTAGCCCACCTCCAGGCGAAATAAAATATGCGAAGTTGAGCAGACCAGGTCGTCGGCGGAAAAACCGCGGAGGGCGCAAAGGAAAACTCTGCATCCTTTGCGGTTTTTATTTGATGTTTTGATGAGCTTGCCTCAGGCAAAATGCTAGACTGAGCGGATTATCATGAAGCCAACGATCATGAAATTTGGCGGCACGTCTTTGGAAGGCGCTACCGCGTTTCAGAATGCCGCTCGCATTGTTGCTGAACGTCAGACTCTGCGACCGGTTGTAGTCGTCTCAGCCATGGCCCGCTTTACGGATACGTTACTTGGCAGTGTGCAACAAGCGTTGAACGCCGACGCGGCCACAGCGGCCGCTACGCTTGAGAAGCACTTCAATCGTCACCTGAGGGTAATCGACGCGCTCCTTAGCAACGAGGCCCCACGAATGCGTCAGCGCGTGGATCAAAGTCGCGTTGAGATCAGCGACCTGTTGCAGGCAGTGGCAGCCGAAGCGGATCAGGCCGAAGGTAATCAGACCGAAGCGAATCAGAGCCGTAAGCGCCGCAAACTGTTGGCCGATGCAGTCGCTTCTCATGGTGAACGACTATCGGCAGCTTTGCTGGCGGCCGTGCTGACAGATAACAAAGTGTCAGCTACCGATGTTGATGCCCGGAGGTGCATCATCACCGACGACGAATACGGTTGTGCAACGCCGTTGCTCAAGGAAACTTTCAAAAGTACCCAAGCCGAACTCCTGCCCTTAATCGAGTCGACAGCTATTCCGGTGCTGGGTGGCTTTATTGGCTCTACCGCCTCGGGGGAGACGACGACCTTGGGACGTGGCGGCTCAGACTACACTGCTGCGCTGGTGGGAGCCGCCCTGGATGCCGAGGAAATCCAAATATGGACTGACGTGCCGGGCGTGTTGACGGCAGATCCGCGCGTGGCGCCAAAGGCCCGCACCGTTCCTAAACTATCGTTCGAAGAGGCAGCCGAGCTGGCCTACTTCGGCGCCAAAGTGCTTCATCCGAAAACTCTGCAACCGGCAATCGAGCGCAACATTCCGGTGCGCATCTGCAACTCGCGCGCTCAGGAGAGCGGAAGCACGCTGGTCGTGGCGGAGACGGAAAAGTCGCCGCAAACAGTAAAGGCTATCGCGCATAAAACCGGAGTTACCACGGTCCAGGTGACGTCGGCACGCATGCTCGGCGCTTACGGATTCCTGCGCGCTCTGTTCGAAGTGTTTGACCAACATCGCACCGCGGTGGACGTTGTTACCACCTCGGAAGTCAGTGTCTCGTTATCGCTTGACGACACCAGCGCCTTACCATCCATCGTGGGGGATTTAGAAAAACTTGGCTCCGTGAGTGTGGAGGAAAAGAGGGCGATACTGTGCATCGTAGGCGAAGGATTGCGCAGTACTCCGGGCATTGCTGCGCGGATCTTCTCGACGATCAGTGACATTAACGTCTCGTTGATCTCCCAGGGCGCATCGAGAATTAATCTGACCTTCGCAGTTGAAGAGTCACGGGCCCGAGAAGCTGTGACCAGGCTTCATCGAGAGTTTTTCGAGAATGCAGATCGGGAAGAGTCAGTTGCGACCGGAATCAATACCGACGTTGAACGTCAATATTCATCGGATGTTGGAATAGTCAGATGAACCTTTTCGAGTTAACGCGCAAGCTAATCGACATTCCGTCGGTGACTGGCGATGAGAAAAGCGTCGGGATGTTTCTGAAATCTCATCTTGAGAGTTTGGGTTATTCCGTCGAGATGCAGGAAGTCGAAAGAGATCGTTTCAATGTGATCGCCACGACTGATAAGCCGCCTCAGGTCGTACTTTCGACGCACATGGATACCGTGCCGCCCTATATCGGTTCCAGTGAGGACGAAAAACGGATCTTCGGCCGCGGCGCATGTGATGCCAAAGGGATCATTGCCGCGCAGATTATGGCGGCGCAGCGTTTACGCAACGAAGGGATAACCGACATCGGCTTGTTGCTTACGGTCGATGAAGAAATGGGAAGCGCCGGCGCAAAGGTTGCGAATTTGAGCAAACCCGCCCGGCAACGCAACTACCTCATTAATGGTGAACCGACGGACAATATGTTAGCCATCGCCACTAAGGGCTCCCTAAGGCTAACGATTAGGACGAGCGGACGCGCCTCTCATTCGGCTTATCCGGAGCAGGGCGAGTCGGCGATTGAGAAGCTGCTCGACATCCTCCAGGACATACGCAACTGTAAATGGCCCGCGGACAAACTGCTGGGTGAGACGACATCCAACATCGGTGTGGTTGGTGGCGGCACTCGAGCCAATGTTATTCCTGCCGGGGCCTTCGCTGATTTGCAGCTTCGCCTGGTCAGCAAGGCAGATGGCGTGAAGGAAATCCTGGAAGCAGCAGTCGCTGGCCGCGCTGAGATCGAGTATTTGTCGGCACATGATCCGGTGCACTTGCTGAAGGTCGACGGATTCGATCAAACGGTGGTGCGGTTCACTACCGACATACCTTACCTTTCAAATTGGGGTAGACCGCTCTTGCTGGGTCCCGGTTCGATTCTCAACGCTCATACGGAGCACGAGTCGGTTGGTAAACAGGAACTAGAGCGAGCTGTGGATCTTTATAGCCAGTTAGTGCGCGCGCTGCTTGCGACCGCCGGCGAGCGCGAATTGAGCGAGGCTGAAGGAGCGCACAGATGAAGCTGGCGCTGATTGGTTATGGAGCGATGGGCCAACTCGTGGCCCGCCTGGCGCTCGCTGCCGGCGACGAGATTGGAGCGACGCTAACGTCGAAAGATTCTTCCCGCAGCCTCGACGATACCGTTGCCGTTCTGCGCGGTCATGACGTCGCAATCGATTTCTCAACCGGCGCCGCCGCCGTTGCGCATATCGAAGCATGTGCGCGCGCGGGCGTGCCACTGGTTCAGGGAACGACCGGGTGGAAGGACCACGAGGCTGACGCGCGGCGAATTGTCGGAGAACACGGGGCCGCCATGGTGTACGGAGCCAACTTTTCCATCGGCGTGAATGTTTTTTACCGGATCGTCGAACAAGCGGCGAAGCTTTTTTCAGATCTTGATCAATACGAAGCGTTTATTGAAGAGCAGCATCACTCACGAAAGCTTGATGCTCCCTCGGGTACGGCACTAAAACTAAGAAGCTTGATAGCCGAACATAGCAAAGGCCCTATTTCGATTGCGTCAACGCGTGCTGGACATATTCCCGGAACCCACCGAGTGGGATTCGATTCCGCCGCCGATCAAATCGTGCTGACACACATGGCGCGCTCGCGTGAAGGTTTCGCCGCCGGAGCGTTGATGGCAGCGCGCTGGATTGTGGGCCGCAAGGGTGTATTTGAATTTTCGCAGGTGATCGACGAATTAATGGGTACCGAGTTCTGATAGGACCTATAGGACTTATCGGACCTATCACTCAATGGGAGGCTGATATGACTCAAAAGATCGATTGGCTCCGTGGTTGCGCTACCGCACTGGTGACGCCCTTTACTACCGATGGCGCGGTAGACGAAGCCGCCCTAACGCGGTTGATCGAATACCAGTTGGCCGGCGGCGTGAAGCTACTTGTTCCCTGTGGCACGACGGGCGAGAGCGCAACGATGACCGAAGAGGAAGATCAGCAGGTCATCAAACGTACGATCAAACTCGCGCAAGGCCGCGCACATGTCATTGCCGGGACGGGAAGTAACTCAACCGCGACGACGATTGAGAATTCCAGAATCGCGCAAGATCTCGGCGCCGATGCGGCCCTGGTAGTCGCGCCTTATTACAACAAGCCCACTCAGCATGGTCTTTATGCGCACTTCCGCGCGGTCGCCGAATCTGTTTCTCTTCCCATTGTGATCTACAACGTCCCGGGCCGCACATCCTGCAACATCTCCGCGGAGACAACGCTAAAACTTGCTCACGACTGCAAGAACATCGTCGCCGTCAAAGAGGCGTCGGGTAATCTGTCGCAGATTATGGAAATCCTGCGCGATCGGCCCGACAATTTTCGCGTGCTCTCCGGTGACGACTCCTTAACATTCCCTATGATCGCGCTTGGAGGCGATGGTTTGATTTCGGTGGCCTCGAATGAAGCTCCCGAGTTAATGGCTCGAATGGTGAATCTCGCGCTTGATGAGAAATGGAATGAAGCCCGTGAACTCCACTACCGCCTGTTGCCCTTAATGGAAGTCAACTTCATCGAGTCGAGTCCCGGTCCGGTGAAAGCCGGCTTGGCAATGATGAACCTCATTGGAGAAAATTACCGGCTGCCACTGGTACCGATCCAGGAAAGCAGCCGCACGCGATTGCGAGCGGTGCTGTCAGACCTTGGCTTGCTGAAGGAAGCGTCGCATGCCACTACGTGAACAGATCGAAGCTCTCAGCTCCCGAAAGGGAAGCGAGTTTACGACGCAGGATCGAACCCTCTTTGACGAGTTTAAAACGGCTCTCAACAAAGGTGAAATTCGAGCTGCCGAACGAAATGCGGACGCGACCTGGAGCGTCAACTCCTGGGTGAAGCAGGGAATTCTGCTTGGCTTTCGCATGGGCCGACTGGTGGATATGTCCTGCTCGCCCACGTTGCGCTTCTTCGACAAAGACACTTACCCGGCGCGGCCCACGGCCGTATCGGACAATGTGCGCATTGTGCCCGGTGGCTCGAGCATACGCGACGGCGCCTACATTGCGCCGGGTGTAGTTTGCATGCCACCGATGTACGTTAACGTTGGCGCCTACGTCGACGAGGGAACAATGATTGACAGCCACGCGCTGGTCGGCTCATGCGCGCAGATTGGCAAGCGCGTTCACCTTTCAGCCGCAGCGCAAATTGGCGGCGTGCTCGAACCGGTTGGCGCGGTGCCGGTGATTATCGAAGATGATGTTTTGGTGGGTGGCGGCTGCGGAGTTTACGAAGGAACGATTGTGCATGAACGCGCAGTGCTGGCGGCGGGAACGATCCTGACGGGTTCCACTCCGGTTTACGATCTCGCGCGTGAGAAAATTTATCAGCGAACACCGGACGCGCCACTCGAAATACCTGCCGGGGCGGTCGTCGTACCCGGCTCACGCGATGTTCGCGGTGAGTGTGGACGCGCCTGGGGACTCTCACTCTATGCACCAGTGATCGTGAAGTATCGCGATGAGAAAACTGAACGAGCGGTGCAATTGGAAGACTACCTACGGTGAGCCACGCGATTAGCTTCACGGCTCCGCCGCAAGATGCGCGGGGAGGGTTTCCTTCAATTTGAAAGAATTTCAGCCACCCGCGTTTCTGCGCGGAATCGAAAAGAGCCCGATTCGTCAGATCACTGATCGCGCGAAGCCGGGCGACATTAGTTTCGGACTGGGCGAACCGGATCTTCCAACTCCCGAGGTGGTTCGCAGGGAGGCGATACGCGTCATTCAGGAGGAGCGGAACGGCTACACGCTGCAGGCAGGATTGCAGGCTTTGCGTGAACGTGTTGCCGGGGATTATCCGCACCTGAAACTCTCGACTGACCAGGTGATAATCACCGCCGGCTCACAGGAAGCAATGTATCTTGCCTTGATGACGCTGGTTGAAGCAGGAGATGAGGTGTTGATTCCTAATCCGGGCTTTGTCGCTTATCCGACGATTACCCGCATGGCGAGTGGACGTCCAACATTCTATCAACTCCCGGCCAGCAGCGATTTCAGTTTTGATTTGGATGATTTCAAACGACAGCTCAGCTCGAAGACGAAAGTCGTAGTTTGCACCAGTCCGTCGAATCCAACAGGTCGCACTTTGACCAGCGACGAGTTGCGCGCGATGGCCCAAGCCGTCGTGGAGAGCGGCTCCAGCGCATTTATCATCAGCGACGAAATCTATCGCGATCTTTACTACACCGGACAACGCCCCAGTTCAATTTCGGAGTTCTATCCGAACACTGTTGTGATCAGCGGGCTTTCGAAAGCGATGAGCATGACGGGCTGGCGACTTGGTTGGATCCTCGGCAACGAAGCTATGATCCGTGCCGCTCATTTGCTACATGGCTATGTGACAACCTGCGCTTCAACAATCTCGCAGAAGGCGGCGCTGGCCGCGTGGAGTGATGAAGCGGCTGAAGCGCGTTCGAACATTCGCGACACGTTCCACCGAAGACGCGACCACCTGCTGGCATTGCTGCGCAGCGTGGGATTGCGTTGCATTACTCCCGAGGGCGCGTTCTATACGATGGTGGACGTCGGTAATTATGGATCGTCCGTTGAGGTGGCGGAGGCTATGTTGGACTCCGGCGTGGTAACAGTTCCGGGCAGCGCTTTTGGCAGCGAAAGCGAAGGCTTTTTGCGCGTTTCGTTTTGTGCGGATTTGCCTGTATTGACTGAAGGCGTGGCGCGGATGCGGACGGCGCTGGGAAGTTTGAGAAAGTAACGCGCCAGAGCGGCAATAAGAATGACAAAAAAACTTCGTGTTGGAATACTCGGCGCTACCGGCATGGTCGGGCAGCGTTTTATTCAACTGCTGGAAAACCATCCGCAGTTTGAAATTACAGCGCTGGCTGCCTCGGATCGATCTCAAGGCAAGAGTTTTCAGGAGGCCTGCATCTGGCGCCTGGCCGGAGAGATGCCCAACTTCGTTAGATCGATGGTGGTCGCCGCGCCCGAACCGCCGCTCGACTGTGATCTTGTCTTCTCAAGTTTGCCGGGCGATATTGCGCGCGCGAGTGAAGGAAGTTTTGCAGCGGCGGGTTATCCGGTGATAAGCAACTCTTCGGCGTACCGCATGGACGCCGACGTACCGTTGCTGATTCCCGAAGTGAATCATGAGCACCTCGCATTATTGGATGGTCAACGAAAAAGTGGAAACGGGCAACAGGGATTCATTGTTACGAATCCAAATTGCTCGACCATCATGCTGGCTTTAGCACTCGCTCCGCTTCATTCAAAATTTGGTGTGAAGAGCGTGATCGCGACTACGATGCAGGCTTTATCCGGCGCAGGTTATCCCGGTGTCGCATCGCTCGCCATCAGCGATAATGTGTTGCCTTTCATCGATGGTGAGGAAGAGAAAATAGAGCAGGAGACGCTCAAGATTCTTGGCCGGGCCAACGGCGAGCGAATCGAAGATGCAACTATGAACGTCAGCGCGCAATGTAATCGCGTCAACGTTTCAGACGGCCATTTGGCGGCAGTACGTGTGCAACTAGCGCAGACGGCTGATCTCGAAGATGTTAAGGCAGCTCTCGCTTCGTTCACCGCGCTTCCTCAGCAACTGCGACTACACTC
>JALYSR010000239.1 GCA_030854715.1 Acidobacteriota bacterium | reverse complement strand
CCATTCGTTTGCGTTCAGCTTGATATGAGCGGGACGGTATCGGACCGGCCGTGTTGGCCCTTGGGCCTTGCGTGTTTATAGCGCTGTTCAGGCGATTGATTCCGCTTGTCGCGCTCGATGACACGCGATTGAAAACAGAACTCGAAGTGTTGTTGCGAGCAACCCTGTTGACGGCGGAAAAAATCACGTCCAGCCGGTTAGAGTGTTGATCGACGCGGGCAGTCGCCCCTGGCTGCAACTTGAAAGAGATGATAACGCTGTCTGCGACTGTCTGGACCTGGATATCGTCAAATCCGTCGCCGCGGAAGTGAGGCTGTGACGTAGCAAAGCTGGCAAGCGGAATCTTAATGTAAAATCGATCGCCGCGACGGAAGGCTTCATAGTCACTCAAAGGCGAATCCGAAACCACCGTTACGCGCGCTCCCTCGGCGCTTTCACCAAGCCGCACTGAAGTCACGCGCTTGTGATTTTTTGATTGGGCCGTACCGTGCGTTAATCCGGTACCAATCAAGCCCAGGACAGCGAACAACACGAGGCCGCAACGCCATCCGTTTCTATGAACTATCGACCTGAGGAAGTTGTATTTCATCGGGGCAATGAAAAGGGAGACTGCCGCTGACATTATCCGATCCCGAACGCCTGCAGTCCAGACGATCATAATCCAAATTCTTCGAGACTTGGCGGGACTTCAGTCTCGAAGGCCGGCTCGCTCTGCGACTGGAAGGGTCGATACCCGGCTTCCTCTTCAGATGCCTCCAACTCACACTGACTATCGACGGCCAAAACTCCCACAGCCTCGTCGTCCTTAAGTCTAGCCTGATCTAACTTATACATTGCTTCCAGCAGCGCCGTCTTCACCTCTTCACCTATTCCATCTCTAATGGCGAGCTGTCTTAATTGCTCAAATGTTTCCGGTTCACGCGCACAGGCTAGCAAATGCACGGCCTTGAGACGGACGTCCGTGTTTCGATGGTCGGCAATTGCATCCAAAACCGGCTCGTTCATTTTGGCTTTAGCTAAGAGGCAGATTAGCGAGAAGGTTTCGTAAGCCTGGCGGTGGTCACTGTTGGCAAGTCGATCCAGGTTTTGAGACACGATTCCCGCTTGTATGCAAGCCTTGGCGACGTTGAGAATTGTTTCGTCATCGCTGGTTTCGATCACTCGGACGTAAGCGTCGGCGCGATCGAAACTCAAGCGATTGAGTGAACGTGCGGCGGACGCCCTGACTTCCCGCGTTTCGTCAGCCATGCCAATCAATACGGCTGGGAACACTGATTCGTGATTGATTGAGCCAAGACCTGCAATCGCCAGCGAACGAATGCCGGGTTCAGAATCATAACGCGCGAACTGGGCCAGCGCTTTAACCGAACTCTGAACTCGAAACTGGCCCAGAGTCTTCAGTGCTTCAGACCGCTCCTCCGCATCGTCGCTGTTCAATGATTCCAGCGCCTTCGTTAACTGAGGATCACCGGAGTTTGCGGGTAAGTCTTCGACGGCGGAAGTTGGTTCGAGATGAGCTATCTCATCGACTATGTTTACGGCCCCCGCTCCAAGCTGCGACGGTTCTGCCAGCACGGTGTCGAAGAAATCCAGCCCTTCAACCGAGCAGGCACTCAACGTGCGGCTCAACAATGCGCTGGGGACGTCGGGATGTTTTCTGGCCATGTCCAGCAATGCGCCGATGGCGGCCGGGAGTTTCAGTTCACCAATGCTCACCACCGCCTGGTTACGAACGATCGATTCCGAGTCGTAGAGGGCTTCCAGCAGGAATGGCAAGGCCGCCGGCGATTTTATCTCGCCAAGAGATCGCGCCGCAGTGGTGCGGTCGAAAGCGTCGGTGGCGAGCAGCAAGGCTGCACATTGGCGCGCCACGAACCCGTATTCGTTCAGCGCTTCGCGAGCCCTGCGGCGGGCATCGTCGTCCGCCGGGGAATTCACGCCTTTAATGAGCGAAGTCTCGATGGCGCGTCGGTCATCAATCGCGCGAGATGCAAGCACGTCTATTCGGTGAGGCTGACCAAGAATTAGTTTGCTGACTTCCTGATCAATGCGATAGGCACCATACAAAGAAGCTGGACCGGAAACCGGCATACGGGCGATCGCCGCGCGTGACGTTCCGTTGGCTGATCCGCCAGATCTGACTAGACTCGTGCTAACGTCTCCGGCAGCGTTCCGTCCCTGGATATTTGTTCCTGCGGCAATTTGATCTTCAACACATTCGTCGTCTTCCGAAAGGGGCGGCTCAGTAGCTGGCGAAAGATCCTGGCGCGAGCGAAGTGTTCGCGAAACCATCAGGCCAAACAAACCGAGCGCCATAACGACTAGTACACTGGTTCCGGAAAAAACTGAGGCCAGAAAACCGTCGTCCTCCGGCTGCACGGTTATTTCGGATACCGGTGTTTCCGGAATTGCCGGGGTATCTCGCTGCGTGATCTGATTAGAACTAATGACCGGCGGGGCTGAACTAGTCGCATTGCTGGACGATAAAACCGCGGGAGTGCTGGAGGTTTCGAGAGGACGCGAACTCGGGCTTAAATTCTGGACGGGGGTGGAAAGCTTGAACGGCGCACTTTGCTGTCGTCTCGGAGCCGGGGATTCAGGATCTTCAAAAAGTCGACGTTCATTGGCTATAGGTGACTCACCGTGAGCATCGTAATCGGCGGATTTTGGTTCCAGTTTGCTGTCGATTGCAACATGAAGCTGGTTGTTAGCGGACTGCATGCTTACTCGAGCGCCGGGCTTTGTCTGTAACAGTACTTCCAGCGAGTGCCCCACCCGTCGAACTTTTACTCCGCGAGTTGCCTTCAGCGAAGCGGTGGGAATGGCGTTAGGCAGAACCACATGGTACCCCTCGCTGTCCTGCCAGGTCTGGGCCCTCCCTAGTGAGCTGTCGGCTGCTATCGACACTACTGTTCCTGTGGACGAAGGTTGGGCTGTAACATTTGAGACTTTAGCAGGCACGTCCAACTTTTGAGCCTGGGAAACAAACACGGGAGCGACTGTGATAGCAAAGAACATCGACAAAGCAGTAACCAGCCGGAATACCAACGGCATTGTGCCGGCTATTTCGACAGAACTTACGCGTTTTAGATTGAAAAAGTACTTCATATCGAAGGGGTCCGTGAGTTTTTAGGCTTGGTTTGGGCCCTGCCGGACCAGAAAAGAAAGTTGGGTTAGCGGTCTGTCGGTGAAGACTGCCGTTCACCTAAGGGCGAGACGACGAAATCGGAGACTTATTGTTCGTCGCTGAATTTGTAGCCAATTCCCCAAACGGTCAGCACCATCTGAGGGTTTTCCGGGTTCTCTTCGATCTTGGCTCGCAACCGGTTGATGTGTGAATCAATAGTCCGATCGTAGCCTTCATAGGAGTAGTCCCAGATCTTTTCAAGCAGGTACTTGCGTGGGAAGACCCTGCCCGGGTTCGCTGCGAAGAGTCGGAGGAGGTCAAACTCTTTTGGAGTTAAATCCACCTGACGCTCTCCGATAGTAACTTCACGTTTTGCCGGATCGATACGCAGCCTGCCGCGAATGATCGGGGCTTCGTCTTTGGCGCCGTCAGCGCTTGCAGGAGTCCTGGCACGACGGAGCACTGACTTTATGCGGGCTTCCAGTTCGCGCAGGCTGAAGGGTTTGGTGATGTAATCATCAGCACCCATCTCCAGGCCAAGCACCTTGTCGACCACATCGTCCTTGGCGGTGAGCATGAGAATCGGTAGATAACCCACTTTTTCCCGAAGCTCTCTGCAAACGGCTAAGCCATCCATTTTTGGCAGCATGAGATCAAGGACGACAGCGTCAGGGGGATCATCCAGTGCTGTCTTGACACCCATCAAGCCATCTTCGGCGGTTTTCACGTTGTAACCTGCGCGGGAGAAATACTCGCTAATAGCGCTCGAAATGTTTTCGTCGTCTTCAACGACGAGCAGTGAAATCTTGCGCTCGATCGGTTCGACCCGCTGATTATTTTCCTTGGAAAGTTTCTGTCTGTCAGTAGCTGTAGTTGTCATAGAAATGACTCGTTAGAACTGACAAGCAGGAGACAAAGAGGGTTTGGCGCCTTTGGGGAGGACGCCACTCGGGCGATAGGGATAGTACAGGACAAACTTTCCAAACTCAAGCCCTAAGTTTTGCAGGCTCAACGGCAAAGGCCCGGAAAGGCCGCGAAAATGGAGCCGACAAACGTCAACTCCAGAAAGGTGCAGGCCCGCAAACGTATTCCAGTTTGTGACAATTTTACCATGCGGCGCGTGGCCGGCTCCGGAGTTGGCAGTCCCGCTCAGAACTGTGACCTCCTAAAACTCCTGACTATGGCTGCGGAGTTGGGCTGGGAGTCGGGACTGCCGCCTGTCGCAAGCGTCCGGCAAACTGCATCAGGAAGCCCTGAATTTGCGGATTACCCGCCTGTTTCCCGACCTCCTCAAAAGCCGCCAGGCCGCGTTGATCGCCTAAGGTTACGAGCGCTTCCGCAGCTGCGAAGATCAAGCCGAACTGGCCTCTGGCAAACGCCTGCTTGAACATGTCGCTCAACAAAGGAAACGTTCGTGGGTCGTCCTTTCCGGTTGCGCCCAAAATACCGAGAGCTGCCGCCCGCACAGCCTGCGAATTCCCGACCGCCACGTAACGAAAACCCAACTCCAGTGCGCGCTTGTCCCCAGTCGCAGCTAAGCCGGTAAGCGCGGCTGCCCGGATGTTGTCGCGCCATGACGGCGTGTCCACCAATTTTACCAATGCGTCATAAGCCACGGGGCTTTTGGTTTGACCTAGAGCGCGCGCGGCTTCGGCGATGACAGCGTAGCTCTGATCGTTGAGAAACGGCAGGTAGACGCTGGCGAGCGAGGTATCTTTCGTTGAGGCAAGCGACTTGATAACGCGAGCTCGAACCCGCGGTTTCGGATCTTTTGTCGCAGCCAGTAATGCCGTCCGTACCGCGTCACCGGGAGTGTTATTCAAGGCCGTCGCCGCTTCCAAACGCACACCCCAAAATTTGTCGCTAGTTAAAGCGGAAGCTAACTGGCCCGCGATGTGTTGCTTGTCAGCGTCAGAACTAGACTTGTCTTTCACCTTCGCGGTTAATTCTTCGAGTGCCCACACCCGGCCCAGGACGTCCGTGTCGCGCGCAAGTTGGTAAGCGAGCTGTTCGATCGTCTTCTCGAAGTGCAACTCCTTAATCAAGGTGTCGCCGTAATCGAAGTTGACGAGAAGTGGTTGGGAATCAACGGGGAAATTAAAGCTCTGCTCCTCCTGCGGCTCGATTCGAATTCGCTCGACGCGCGCGCCTGATGCAGTTCCGATTTCTATGTCGACCGGCGTTTCAAAGAAGGCGACCTGCGGATACTGCGAATCCGGATCGGGCTTCTGTTCCTGCTTGACCGAGAGCTTCAAGGCCTTCGTTGCTGCGTCGTAATTCTGGGTCACACGAAACACCGGATGGCCCATCTTGTACAACCACTCGTCGAAGAACCAGTCCATCGGTTGGCCGGTCGCCTCTTCAATCGCAATCCGAAACTCTGCGGTCTCAACCGGCTGGTGCGCATACTTGGTCAAATAGTGGTTAATCGCCCGCCACCAGTTGTCTTCGCCCAGGTAAGTGCGCAGCATGTGCAGCACGGCACCGCCTCGCGGGTAGGCGTAGGTGTCGAACACGGCGTCGGGGTTTGCATAATTCCTGGTCACAATAGGCCGGCGACGCCCCTGGGCCCAGGTGCCGTAATACTGGTCCTGGTTGCCCTTCACATCGAGATAGAGAAAATCATCGTGGCCCAGACTTTGTTCGTCCCACATGGCCTGGAAGTAAGTAGCAAAACTTTCATTGAGCCAGATATCGGACCAGTTGCGACAAGTCAGGTAGTCTCCGAACCATTGGTGTGCCAATTCGTGAGATTGAATGCTGTCGCTGGTCTGGTCGATTTCTGTGCGCGCGTCATGGATCATCAAATCGTACTGAGTGGTAGCGGAAATGTTTTCCATACCGCCGTTGAAATCTCGCGCCACCGTCTGCGCGTATTTCTCGTAAGGATATTTGACTCCGGTCTTTTCGGAAAAGAATTTGACCATGTCAGGAAGGCGCTTGGCCGTAATCTTTCCTTGCTCGAGCTCGTTGGGATAAACATTGGTGATTACAGGAATACCGTCGTATTCGCCAACTACGGGCGCGTAGTCTCCAACTATGATGGACGAAAGATAAGCGGCATGTGGCGCTGCAATCTTCCAGTGAAAGGTGCGGGTTCCATCCGCGTTTTCCCGGGTGTCGAGAAGCTTGCCGTTGGAAACTACCGAGAGAGGTTTTTCCACAGTGGCATACACTTCAGATGTGAAAAAATCATTAGGATGATCGAAGCAAGGAAACCAGTAATGGTTATATTCCGACTCGCCTTGCGACCAGATTTGTCTGGGCCGCGTGGGATCTTCCGGGGTGGGCTTGATGAAGTTCAGGCCGCCGCCCCCGTTTAGGCTGCGCGTTCCCGATGGGGGCTGGACGGTGTTATAGCTGATAACCAGCCGTATCTCATCATCCGGTTGATAAGCCCGATCCAGGGAAATGTCCAGTTTCTGGTTCATTTCATCGAATTTGTATTGCAGCGAAGTGCCGCTCGGCAATTTGATAGATGCAAAATTCATGAAGGCGGCATCGAGCAGGACGTGCTTCAAATTCCTGGCCAGGGGAGACAAATCAATCGTCTCGGTCCCGATAGCTTGTTGCTTCTCCCAATCAAATCGCAGATCAAGCGCGATGTGCTTCGTATCGTAATCATGACTTGGAATGTATTGAGTCGGAGGAAACGATCGCCCCTGCCGCTGGACTTGAGAAGATTCATTAAAATCTGGTGCAGGCCGTCCAAATGAAGTTGGCGCTAAGACAATTACCAGGATTAGAGAAAGAGCGGAGGGGTTACGGCGGAAGACCCGTGGACGCATAAACGATACTCCTCACGAAATAGATGGTTTAAAATGCTGCTTCGACAGGCAAAAGGTAACGAGCAGGAAATCACCTCGATTGGTTGTGGAACAGTCGCACTTATTGTCACACGGGCAAGCAACTTCGCGAAAGGGCCGGCACCACGCATAGTGCAAAGACGAAGCCGAGTTCATCTTCGCAACCATTGGTTGAATGTCGAACTTAAAACTGTAGACTTCTTGACAAAGCTTCCCGCCGCGAGCAGAATCTCGCTCGCCGTTTCTCGAAATAATTTTTCCCAACTTGGTGGATCCAGCCACGTTTATGAACGCCGCCGCTCTCCTACAGTCATCCCTTCCTGAGTTGGAATTAATAAGACGCGGAAAAGTGCGGGATGTTTACGCCGTCGACGACGAGCAATTGCTGATCGTGGCAACCGATCGGATCTCCGCTTTTGATTGCGTTTTGCCTACAGCTATTGCTCGCAAGGGCGAAGTGCTCACTGCCCTTTCAGAGTTTTGGTTCCGGAAACTTGCGCACATCATTCCTAACCACCTCGTTACAACTGATCTCGAACAAATGCCGCCTGCTGTTCATCGAGCGTCTGATATACGGGGCCGCTCAATGCTTGTGCGCAGAACTGAAGTTTTTCCTGTGGAATGTGTGGTAAGAGGCTACCTGGTCGGCTCAGGCTGGAAAGATTATCTCCGCAGTGGCGAAGTATGCGGCCATAAACTACCGGACAATCTCCCTGAGTCAGCTGAGCTACAAGAGCCAATCTTCACTCCGTCGACCAAAGCAGAAGAAGGTCATGACGAGAACATTAGCGAAGAACATGTACGAGGCTTACTGGGCGCAGACACAGCAAATTATCTACGCGAAACTTCGTTGCGTCTTTATATGGAAGCGCGAGACTATGCCCGCGGCCGGGGAATCATCATTGCTGACACTAAGTTTGAATTTGGCAGGGACAACAATGGCGAGATAATCCTCATTGATGAAGCTCTGACTCCGGATTCTTCTCGCTTTTGGCCATTAGAGAGTTACAGCCCAGGGAAATCTCAACCATCATTTGATAAGCAATTTGTTCGTGACTATTTGGAAACTCTGGAGTGGGACAAACGGCCTCCGGCTCCAACGCTTCCCGAGGCGGTAGCTAAAGCCACGACGGCTAGATATCTCGACGCTTATCGACTGCTGACCGGCGAAGACCTCTGAATTTCTGTCCCACACATCGCCCACCCTGGGACTCAAAGGGACATTATGCGCGCTCGACTCGAAACGCTGATTGAAGAAATGCTGGACGGACAAATTCTGCTTGCCGAAGCCCTTGAGGAATTCGAAAAGCTGTACATCAAGAAGGCCCTCGCCCGAAACAAAGAACATCTGTCCAGGACCGCCAAGGCCCTGGGAATTCACCGGAACACCATCTCCAAACGCGTTGCCCACTACCAGCGACAGCAACGACCCCTCACGCGCGCGGCCAAGGGTGGAGTTCGCTAGTTTTGCACGCCTTTTGGACCTCTAACTACCACCACTTTGACCGCCCCTTTGGTTGACAATCATGTCAGGGCGAATTATTCTTAGCACTCGTCTACACAGAGTGCTAATTCGAGGTGTGGGCCGGAGTCATAATTCTAATGCAGTACGTAATTTTATAAGGAAAACTGAAAGGAGAACCCCAGAGAATGTCGACAAATATAACACCTCTCCATGACCGCGTTATCGTGCGGCGAATTGAAGAGGGAGAACAGGTTCGGGGAGGAATTATCATTCCCGATACAGCCAAGGAAAAGCCGCAGGAAGGCGAAATCGTCGCCGCCGGCCAGGGCAAATACAGAGAAGATGGAACGAGACAGCCGCTTGATGTCAAAAAGGGTGATCGAGTTCTGTTTGGCAAATACAGTGGTTCTGAAATCAAGATTGACGGAGAAGAGCTGCTGATTATGCGCGAAGATGAAATCCTCGGGATCATCGAGCGTGCAGGCGCAGCCACCGGCAGCAAGAAGAGCGGCAAGTAGTCACATCAGACTCAGCCGCTTTTTTGTTTCTAGACCAATTCAAAAATTTCAGGAGAGATGACAGAAATGGCAAAGCAAGTAGTTCATGGCGAGGAGTCACGCGCGGCGATTTTGCGCGGAATCAATCAGCTCGCCGACGCAGTGAAGATCACGCTCGGCCCCAAGGGGCGCAACGTGGTAATTGACAAGAAATTTGGTTCACCGACCATCACTAAGGACGGAGTTACCGTCGCGAAGGAAATTGAACTCAAAGACTCGCTCGAGAATATGGGCGCCCAGATGGTCCGCGAAGTTGCCTCCAAGACTTCGGATGTAGCAGGCGACGGCACCACTACCGCAACCGTGCTCGCGCAGGCAATCTTCCGCGAGGGTGTAAAGACCGTAGCCGCCGGCGCTAATCCAATGGCCCTTAAGCGCGGCATTGACAAAGCGGTCGAGCGCGCGACAGAAGAGATCAAGCGTTTGGCAAAGCCGGTTAAAGGCGATGCGATCGCGCAGGTCGGAACCGTTTCGGCAAACGGTGATTCGACGATCGGAAACATTATTGCTGAGGCAATGAACAAGGTTGGCAAAGACGGCGTTATCACAGTCGAAGAGTCGAAGACGATGGACACTTCGCTCGAGGTTGTCGAAGGAATGCAGTTTGATCGCGGCTATCTCAGTCCTTACTTCGTTACCGATCCAGAGCGCATGGAAGTCGTGCTTGAGAATCCGCTGATTCTGATCCACGAAAAGAAGATCAGTTCGATGAAAGATCTTCTTCCGCTGCTCGAGCAGGTAGCTAAGATGGGCAAGCCTATGCTGATCATCGCCGAAGATGTTGAAGGCGAGGCGCTGGCGACGTTAGTTGTTAACAAGCTCCGCGGCACTTTGAATATTGCAGCCGTTAAGGCTCCGGGCTTTGGTGATCGTCGCAAAGCGATGCTCGAAGACATTGCGATTCTCACTGGCGGCAAAGTCATCAGCGAAGACCTCGGAATCAAGCTCGAGAACGTCAAGCTGGAGGATCTGGGTCGCGCCAAGAAGATCACAATCGACAAAGACAATACGACCATTGTCGAAGGTAACGGCAAACAGTCTGACATCGAGGGACGTGTAAAAACCTTGCGTGCGCAGATTGATGAAACGTCTTCTGACTACGACCGCGAGAAACTGCAAGAGCGGCTCGCGAAACTAGTTGGCGGCGTTGCGGTGATCAAGGTAGGCGCAGCCACCGAGACAGAGATGAAGGAGAAAAAGGCGCGAGTTGAAGATGCAATGCATGCTACGCGCGCGGCTGTCGAGGAAGGCATTGTTCCAGGCGGCGGCGTGGCGCTGGTTCGCGCGGCGAAGGTGCTCGAGAAGTTCCAGATCAACAACGAAGGCGAGGGCGATTCGGACGAACAGATTGGAGTAAACATTGTTCGCAGAGCACTTGAGGAGCCTCTTCGTCAGATCGTTCAGAACGCCGGTAAAGAAGGCGCGGTCGTAGTCGAGCGTGTTCGGGCGGAGAAAAACGACAGCTTTGGTTTCAACGCCCAAACCGAAGTCTATGAGGACCTTGTTAAGGCAGGTGTGATCGATCCTGCGAAGGTAACTCGAACTGCATTGCAGAATGCAGCTTCAATCGCCGGACTCATGCTTACAACGGAGGCCATGGTTTCCGAGATCCCTGATGATGACAAGGGAAGTCCCGCGATGCCGGGTGGCATGGGCGGCATGAGTGGAATGGGGATGTAAGCGAATCTCCTGTTCAAGTAGGTTCAAACAAGCGGCTTCGCTCGAGATGGGCGTGGCCGCTTTTTTTGTTTCTGGTTGGGAAAGCGCGACTCAACAAGCCCGCCATAATCTTTTCCGTGCTTTCGAGCTAGTTGCGGGTAGGTTGCGGTTTCAGCTTTCAAACCTTTGATTGCGAGCTTATTTTCGACGGCCAGGATATTCTTCTCTGTTCCTTCGATTTCCATGAACAACCCAAAAGGCAATTCATCGATCACAATTTCGGTTTTACTGAGCGTCCAGGTTTCGCGGCGCTTCTCGTAGACCAGCACCGGTGTAAATCCCAAGGCATCCAAAATCGCCTCCATTGCGGCGGGATCGTCGATGGGAGTTTCGTCTTCGCGTTGCTGTTTCACAGCAGAGCGGGTAGGAAAGCGTTCTTTGTAGGTAAGCGTCGCGCGCTTGTTTACGCGCCGCAGGCGTAAAACCGAGCGATCCTGGTCGAGAGTTTCACCGGCGTAGAGAGTGTTCACTTCAAATTCTTCGCCTTTTCGTTTGGCTCCGATTTTTGGCAAACGGCGCAAGACTTCTTCGCGTTGCTTCCTAGTAAGGCGATACTTCTTTTCAATTTCAATCGGCATTGGGAATCCGACAGACTTTACTTTGTCGTGATCAGCGGGGCAAGTGATGACTGTCGGTTGAAGGTGGTCAGCAACCCTGAGCGGGGATGCATCAGAGGTTCACTCTTCACTATTCACTGTTCAGTATTCACTGTTTACTCAGTCTACGCTTGCCTTACCCAGCGCAGCACTTCCGGAATGGTGGCCTTCTTGCCATACATCAGCATACCGATGCGATAGATTCTCGATGCCAACCAAACCAGTAGAACTACTGTGATGACCCCAATTG
>JALYSR010000192.1 GCA_030854715.1 Acidobacteriota bacterium | reverse complement strand
CAAAACCATCTCGCAGCCACCGCCGAAGACGAGGTTGAAAGGCGCCACCACCACGGGCTTGGGCGAATAGCGCAAGCTCATCGTTGCTGCCTGGAAGGCCCGCCCCATCATGTCGAGCTCTTCCCAGTTTTCCTCCTGCGCCTCCATCAGCATCAGCATGATGTTGGCGCCCACGCAGAAGTTCGTTCCCTGGTTTCCTACCACCAAGCCAACGAAATTTTTCTCTACTTCGGCCAGCGACTGCTTGAGCATCTGCAACGTGTCGCCGCCGATCGCATTCATCTTCGAGTGAAACTCAAGACAGGCGACCCCGTCGCCGATATCGATAAGGGAAGCGCCGGAGTTTTTCTTGATCACGCCCGTGCGGTCCTTCACGGCCTTGAGAATGGTCACGCCGGGCTGATCAGCGAGCGGCAGGTATTGCTCCGTGGCAAAGTCGAAATAAAACTGTTGTCCGTCGTGCTTCTTGTAAAAAGACCTCGCGCCGGCATCGAGCAGCTTCTGCACGTTCACCGGGATCGGTTGTCCATCTTCCTTCATCCGCGATACAGACTTTTCAACGCCGATCGCGTCCCATGTTTCGAAAATGCCCAACTCCCAGTTGTAACCCCACCGCATGGCGCGATCCACTTCGACAATCGTGTCGGCTATCTCCGGGATGCGGTTGGCCGTGTAACGGAAGGTGCGCGACATCGTCTTCCAGAGAAACGCGCCTACGCGATCCTTGCCCCAGACAAGAGCCTTGATGCGCTCGGGCAAGTCTTCGATGTTCTTCGCCATGTCGAGCGCGGGCAATTTTACTTTCTGAGCCGGGCGATAATCGAGCGTGGCATGGTCGATCGTCCAAATCTCCTTCTTACCTCCTTCTCCCGGCTGCCGGCGGTAGAAACCACCCTTCGTCTTGTTACCGAGAATACCCTTACCGATCATTGCGCTTAGAAATTCGGGAGCTGTAAAAACCTCGCGCTCATCATCATCCGGCAGGTTTTCGTATAGGTTCTTGATGACGTGACCACCGACGTCGAGCCCGACTAGATCAAGAGTACGGAAGGTAGCGCTCTTGGGCCGGCCCACAGCCTGACCGGTGATCTTGTCGATCTCTTCAATGGAGTAACCATCGTCCAACATGGTTTTAATCGTGACCATTGAGCCGAAGGTGCCAATGCGATTCGCGATAAAGTTTGGGCAGTCCTTCGCCGGAACAACTCCTTTGCCGAGTCGTTGCTCAAGAAAGCCGTAGAGGAAGCACGACACTTCCGGCTTGGTCCACTCTGTACGAACTATTTCGACGAGATGAAGGTAACGAGGAGGATTGAAAAAGTGGACGCCAAGAAAGTGAGCTTTGAAATCTTCGGAACGACCTTCGGCCAACTGACGAATAGGAATACCGCTCGTATTAGAGCCAATGATGGTACCGGGCCGCCGGTGGGTCTCAACCCTTTCATACAGACTGCGTTTGATTTCGAGATTCTCAACGACTGCCTCGATGATCAGATCGACGTCTTTTAGTTTCGAAAGGTCATCTTCGAAATTGCCGATGCTCACGAGCGAAGCTTTGTCAGGCGTGAAAAACGCCGCCGGCTTTGCCTTCTTCGCCGCCTCGAATCCAGCTAGCACGATCCGATTACGAACTCCCTTCGATTCCAGCGCCAGCCCCCTGGCCTGTTCTTCCGCCGTCAACTCACGCGGCGCGATGTCGAGCAAGATGGTCGGCACGCCAGCATTAGCCAAATGCGCAGCAATCTGCGCCCCCATAGTTCCCGCTCCCAAAACAGCTGCTTTTTCGATACTCATCTTTTCCGCAGGGCAGGCGTTCCTGCTTGTCATTCTTTAATTTGAAAACCCATAATAACCAGCAAAATCGAGCCTATCATACTGAATGAGCATTCATTCAGCAAGGCTTTGGGTGGCTTTAATAGTTGGTCAATATCGCGTGGGGTTTGAAGCCCATTTGCCCGAGACGGTCACGAGTCTGCTCCATCATTTCCGGCGAACCGCAGATGAGTGCGATTGGAGAATCCAGGCTTGGCAGCACGTGGTCCAGAAGGGATTGCACGTAACCCGTTGGCCCTGACCAATCGTGCCCGTCGGGTCGGGAAATGACCTGACGCAGCTCGACTCCCTGCTGCTCCCAACTCTCTGTCTCATCCCGAAAGCAAAAGTCATCGGGCGTACGCGCGCCGTAGAGCACAACCAACTGTCCAAACTCGTCTTTTCGTTTCAGCACATGACGCAACGCCGATCGCAAAGGCGCGACACCGGTACCCATGGCAACGAACACCAGGTCTTTGCCTTTCTGGTCGTCAAGAGCGAAGCCGTGTCCGGCAACTTCCATCAACTGGATTCGCTCGCCGGCGCCCATGTCGTAGATTAGATTGCTGACGCCCTGCTTCTGCTTAACCAGGACTTCCAATTCAAGATCTTCCGGCGCACTCGCAAATGCAAAATAAGCGGGTGGTTCACCTTCAACTGCCAACACTGCAACCTGGCCGGGCGCAAACGCAACTCCATGGTTAGCGCCCGCACCCTCGGGCATCAGATCGAATGACCTTACCCCGCGCGCCTGGTCGCGCACCTTTGTTATGATCAGTGAACGCACTTTCTCTCCCCGGTCCGGTTGATTCTTACCACCAAAGCTTCGGGGTCTTGGATTCGATTTCTCTGTGCAACCTCTGTGTTCTTTGTGTCTCGGTGGTGAGAGTTATCGAGCGATTGTTCACCACGGAGACACAGAGGACACAAAGGTTGCACGGAGAAGACTTCAAAATAAGACCACTTCAAAGTTTAACAAATACCACTCGATTCCTCAGCGCCCGGTGTACAATGCTTCCAAATTCCAGTAAGGGCCGACGCCAGACCGCTCCTACAAGTGATCAGCCTCAGTCAGTATGGATTCCGGATGTTGAACCGCTCGCAAATCTTCTACGTTCTTCGGGTCAGCTTATGCGCAGCACTCGTGACCGTCTGCGGCTCGACGTTGGCACAATCAGGAAGACGTGTAAGGAAACCGGTGCTCGTTCCTGTCCCAACTCCTGAACCGACACCGACGCCCAAGCCTGCGGAAAAGCCGAAGACGGCCCTGACATTCATTGTGGGTATTGATCGGTACGGAAGCTTTGCAAGCGTACCGGCGGCCATTTACGACGGAGTCTTGCGAAGTTGCGCGGAACGCCTTGACGATCCCGAGTCCGTCAAGGTCGAGGTGGCGCAACGCGACATGGGACGCGGTCAGGCAATCGATCGAGCCAAGGCGGAAAAGGAGGCTTACGTTGTTTGGATGCAAATTCGACCGGATATGACGGGCGTTGACAATGGGCCCGGCGCTAATCCCACCAACACTATCTGGATTGAGTATTCAGTCTTCGCTCCCGCAACCGCCAAATTGGTCACATCGGGACAAACGTATCGGGGTAATCGAAACAGGAGTATTCTCAGGCGAAGAACAGCCGACATTTATGGTGATCCCGGGCTGAACCAGGCCGCTCGCGAAGCAGCCGAGCGAATCCTGTCTGCCTTCAAGATCTACCTGCCGGGCGACAGATTTCCCAGAAGTTGGACGGGATCGGAGCTTGTTACGCGTCTGCGTAGAGCCCGTTGATCAACTCACGATACTTCTCATCAATTACACGACGCTTTACCTTCAGGGTTGGCGTCAGCTCGCCGCCTTCAATAGTTAGTTCGTTTTCGATCAGGGCGACCTTCTTTACGCGTTCATACTGGGCGAGGTCAGGAGTGAGGCTCGCGATCTGCCGTTCGAAAAGATCGATGATCCGGGGGTGCTTACAAAGTTCAGCATGACTAGCAGCCTTGATGCCCTTGAGCTGTGCATACGATTCAACTCGTTCCCAGTCAGGCACGATTAAGGCGGCCGGAAACTTGCGCCCGTTTCCGATCAACACAACCTGATTTACAAAACTCGATCCTTTGATCAACTGCTCAATCGGCTGGGGCGCGATATACTTGCCACCTGAAGTCTTGAAGAGCTCCTTCTTCCGATCGGTGATGCGAAGAAAACCATCTTCGTCAATTGTCCCGATGTCCCCAGTCTTGAACCAGCCATCTTCCGTAAAAACAGCCTGAGTGTCTTCGGGCTTGTTGTAGTAGCCGCGCATCACATTTGGACCGCGAGTTTCAATCTCGCCGTCACAGGCAAGGCGCACCTGAACATTTCTGATCGGCTTTCCCACCGTGCCCATGCGATTGTCTTCAATCACTCCCGCCGTGATTACCGGCGAGGTTTCAGTTAATCCGTAGCCTTGCACAATCGGCAATCCTGCACCGATGTAAATGGAGCTCAGCTCTTCCGGCAGCGCGGCCCCTCCGGAGATCAACAAACGAATCCTGCCGCCAAGCGCATTACGCATTTTGGAGAAAATAAGTTTGTCAGCCACCTTGTGTTTCAAACTGAGCAAGGCTGGGATTTTCTGATGACTGACTGCCAGTTTTGCGTAGTCTTTGCCGACGGACACGGCCCAGTTGAGCAGAGCCATATTCAGTCGGCCTTTCTCGGCAGATTTCTCTTTTACCCGGGCGAAGATTTTTTCGAAAATCCGCGGCACGCCAACAAAAATCGTGGGTCGCACCTCGCGTAAATTTGGGCCAATCTGTTCCAGCGATTCGCCGAAATAAACCGCCATGCCGTGGTAGAGGTACATGTACATTGCCATACGCTCCAACACATGCGACAGCGGCAACACAGATAGCGCGCTGTCGTCTTTGGCAAAAGACAGGTGCCCCGATGAATCGATGAGGTTCGACACGAGATTGGAATGCGCCAGCATTACGCCTTTCGGCTCGCCGGTCGTGCCGGATGTGTAAATGATTGTGGCCAGATCATCCGCCTTGATTTTGTGCGCGAGCCCATTAATCAGTTGGGGCTGTTGTTTTGAAAATGCCTGACCTCGTTTTTCCAGCTCTGCTAATGAAATTCCCTTGGCCACGGCGCCGGCCACTTGTTCAAAAAAGATTAGGTTCTTAACTGCGGGGCACTCCGCAAGCAGGTCGCGAATTTCCAGGAACTTTTTTTCGTTCTGAACGACCAGCACACGCGCGCCCGAGTCCTTCAAAATATAACGAACCTGAGAAGGCGTCAGGGTCGGATAAATTGGCACATCGATCGCACCGGCAAACATGCAGCCCGCATCAGTTAAAGTCCATTCAGGTCTGCTTTCAGAAAGGATCGCTACCCGATCCCCGCCTCTCACTCCCAGTGAATAGAGACCAGCGGCGATGTGACATGCGCGCGCGAGGAATTCCGTGGAGGAGATAGGAGTCCAGCGGCCCTCGTGTTTGTAGTTAAGCGTGTCGGAGCGCTCATGCACGCGCGCTACATACTCAAACATTTCCACCAGCGTCGTGGGCTCGTCTTGAAGCAACTGAACACGCTTAAAGTCTTCCAGTTTCACTTCGGTAGGGGATTGAGTGGTGGAATTCACTTCGCGGCCACTCCATTGAGGAAAATGTCGAGCACCTGATCCGCCATCGGCGCTAACTTGTAGCGGCGTTTTGAAAGAATCCAATTGGTAGCCATCTCGTCGAGCGCGCCGAAAAGTATTTTTGCAACAACCTTGGCGTTCAGTTCTGAACGAAACACGCCGGCCCGTTGCCCCTCTTCAAAAGTGGAACGAATAAGACTGAGATATTCAGCGAAGCCCGCCGCCGAGAATTCTTCCATAAACTTGGTAGAACCACGCAACTCCACCTGGAAAACCACGGCGAGGTCGCGGTCCGCGCCCAGGCGCTCGAGATGCAAGAGGGCAATGCGGCGCAACTTCTCGCGGGCGTCTGAAGTTTGCTCCAATAATTCTTTACCTGCAGCAATTCCCTCTTCCATGCTGCGGTCAAAAACTGAATGAAGAATTTCTTCTTTGCTTTTGAAGTAGAGATAAACTGTGCCGTCAGCCACTCCGGCTTCGCTGGCAATGTCGGCGACTTTGGAATTGAAATAACCGTTGTGCGCGAAAACGCGAATGGCCGCGCGCAGAATTGCTTCGCGCTTGTCGGAGACTACGGGACGATCTGAATTAAGTGTACGAGCTGAACGCATTTTCGCGTGCTGACTGTTGTTTGCTGTTGCCGTTTGCTAATTACTTTTCCGCTGAATGAACAATCACTCAGTGTTACTTTAGCCTAACCTAGCCTTAGGTCAGGCGCAACAAACAACTGGGCGAACACCGCTATGAAATCCTTGATATCGCGACAGGTGAGGAATAGTATTCCAACGTTCTCGAGTACCTGATCACTCTTGTCCATCACGCTCAAAGAGTGCCGGGCTGTTCTAGATGATTCACACCCCTAACTCACAGGAGCCAACGTATGCACCGCCAAAAGCTAAATACCCTGACAAGATTCTTATATCTTTCCACCCTGATTCTCTTCGTTGCGCCAATCTTCATGACGGCGAGCGCGCAGCAACTAAGGTTCAAAAAGTGCGACCCGCAAAAACTTCCGCTGCAATTGGCCGGGCTCGACAATAATCCGCAGGACATTGATTTCCGATGCGGCAATAAAGGCTGTCACAAAAACAACGCCAACGATAAGCAGAATCAGGCTAAGAATAATTACTGCGCCCCAACTGACCAGGTCGTTTCGATTACTCGCGAAACCTTGAAAGCCTTGCAAGACGCAGTCAACAAAATGCCGGGAATTGCGCCACGAACTCCACCGGCCAGTAGAACCAAATTAAAGAACATCAAGCTGCCAGACGGCACCAAACTCGGCGAGGGCAACGTTGTCTCCTTCGTGGGTTTCGTGCTCGACGCGCGCCATTCGAATGTGGATAGCCAGAAGCCGTTTACCAAGGGAAATGGCGAGAGTGTTCAGTGCAATTTTCTGGGCTGCCCATATAACGATATTCACATTGAGCTAACTGGCGTTAAGACTGATCCGAGAAGCTGTCAAAGCGTAACCGCTGAGATCATTCCCCACTACCGACCTGCTGCCTGGGATTTATTCGATTCTCCCGACTACTCGAGTTTTTTCAGTAATCACCCAGTCAGGCTCACCGGTCAACTTTTCTTCGATGGCAGTCACGTTGCCTGCAAGAATGGTAAGGCGGGTGAGTTCGTCGTCAACGGAAAGAAGCAGCAGGACTTTGCGCGAATAGCCGTCTGGGAGATTCATCCAATTTATGCGATTGATGTTTGCAAGCTGACGAGTAAAGAAGCTTGCATAGCAGACGAAAGCGCATGGATTCCGTTTACCCAGCTTCAGTCGCATCTGGGTCTGTCGACTGTCCACCCTACGGATAAATGTAATAAACCAGCGCCCGCGGAGCCGGTTAGTAAATGTGCGACGCCCTAGGAATGCAATAGACATTCGTGTCTGCCGTTTTCTGGATCTCTGTTGATGGTTAGGTGGGAAGCTGTAGAAAGAAGAATGGCGGAGGGGACAGGACTCGAACCTGCATGACCTTTCGGTCGGCGGTTTTCAAGACCGCTGCACTACCAATTATGCGACCCCTCCGCTCGCTGGAAACTATAACTTAGCCCGGCGAACCTCTCAACTTCCACGACATCGAAATGAGCAACCCTTGCATTTGCGCATGGCGAGAGCGAAGGTCTAAGATCGTGGCATAAACCAGATGCGAGTTACAGTCGGCCAAATCAATACCACTAACGGCGATTACGAAGGCAACACCGCTGCGATCATTCGTGCGATCGAGCAAGGGCGGAAAGATCGATCGGATCTGGTGGTACTGCCTGAGGCGAGTATCCAGGGCTACACTTCGCTCGATTGGTTTCTCGATCGCGACGTGGCCCGCTGCGCTTTGCAACCACTGGAAAAAATCACCCAGGCAACGGAAGGGTTGACTGCTGTAGTGGGGACGATCAGGCCCACCGATCTGATAACCGGGCGCAGACTCTACAACTCCGCCGCCATTATTCACAATAAGAAACTGGTGGGATTTGCCGATAAGACCCTGCTGCCTGAGTACGATGTTTTTGACGACCCCCGCTACTTCGAGCCCGCGCGCGAACGTCACTTGTTTCCGATTGCTGACTGCAAACTTGGCGTGGCCGTCTGCGAAGATTTTTGGAACGATAAAACATTCTGGAAAGACCGGCTTTACCCACACGATCCCGCCGACGAACTGATTGAAATGGGCGCGCAAGTGCTCATCTCGATAAACGCCTCGCCCTTCAACAAAGGAAAGATGGGCCAACGGTGTTCCATGGTTTCACACCGCGCGAAGATGGCAAACATTCCGATCGTCTTCGTCAATCTGGTTGGCGGCAACGATGGAATCATTTTCGACGGCGCCAGCATAGTGTCCGATTGCGAAGGAGAAATAATTTTACAAGCGCCGCCCTTCGAAGAATTTTTTGGCACAGTTGACCTTGAATGCGGAGTTGCAGACGACCGTTGTTTGCCGGGGGACGACATTGAAACAATTCGCAGCGCGCTCGTTCTCGGCATTCATGACTACGCACGCAAAAACCGGTTTACAAAGGCGGTTTTGGGCTTGTCCGGTGGTATTGATTCCGCAGTGGTTGCTGCTTTGGCGTGCGAAGCTTTGGGCGCAGCGAATGTATTGTCAGTGATGATGCCATCGCCGTATTCCTCGCGCTCAAGCATTGACGATTCTCTGGAGCTGGGACGTCGTCTGGGAATGAAGGTTATTGAACGACCGATCAGCGATGCTTTCCAGCTTTTGGTTAGCCAGCTCAATCTTCCTCCGGCGACTGCCGGCGGCGGCTCACACGCGACCGAAAACCTCCAGTCACGTTTGCGCGGAAATATCCTGATGACCATTTCCAACGCTGAAGGACGGTTGCTGCTATCCACCGGCAACAAGTCGGAACTAGCGTTAGGCTATTGCACGCTTTACGGCGACACTAACGGCGGCCTCGCAGTGATTGGGGACGTGTTGAAGACTGAGGTTTATGCTCTGGCGCGACATCTCAACCGGGTGAGCGAAATCATTCCACCATCCATTATCGAGAAACGGCCTTCGGCGGAGTTGGCGCCCGGGCAGTTTGACGATCAATCGTTGCCGCCTTACGACAAGTTGGATCCGATTCTGAAGATGTATTTTGAACAGAAGGCAACTCCCGAGGAAATCATCGCCGCGGGAAACGATGCGCATATGGTTTACGACATTCTTAACCGGGCGGAGTCGCCGGCTAACGAATTCAAGCGCCGTCAGTTGCCGCCAACGCTTATTATCTCGCGCAATGCGATTGGCATAGGACGCCGGCGCCCGATCACGCATCACTACCGTCGCGATCCTTCATTGAAGTGCTAGCCAGGTTATTAGCCGCGGATTAACGCAGATTCACGCAGATCAGAATGGTAAGAAAAGACTGGACGAGTCCTGTCGCGAACGTTGGCACCAAACTCCTATCCGCGTTCATCCGCGTGAACCTTCGGTCGCTCCCGGTTCTGACAGTCATCAACTCATCCGGCGTAACGAGCGTAAACCGATTTTACTTTCTCGAGAAAATCTCGCCTGTCAACGATATGGTAGAGCGTGACCTTGCCCGCGCCTCCGGAAAGCTTTTCGATTGACTGCTCAAGAATCTCAAATTGATCTCCCGGCGAGATTTCCTTCGCATCGAGATAACCAGTGTGCCGTAAACGCCGGATTAGCTCCTGCAAGGTCAAACGGCCTTCAAGCGTACGGCCGCCGTGCACGTGTGATCGACTGACCAGATACTGAACTATCAGAACCTCGCCATAAACTACCGGCGCCAGAAAGAGTCGCGCACCTTCTTTTTCCCAACCCTGTGGCAGGCGCTGCGAACGACGCACCGCACGCAAGCCCGCAAAAACTTCTGTCCAATTAGTCTTTGGTTCGAGGCGCATCAGATAAGCGCGGGTGGTTTCAATCAACCAGGCATCGTCATCCATGTCCAGGTTGTGGCCCAAAGTGTCGAGCCAGTCGAAAAATATCGTTCGCTTGTCCGACTTTGCTTCGATGGTCTGAAACTGCTCATCCTTCTTTGGCAGCGACTTGATCATTTTGTGGCGCGCCGTGTCGGTGGTCTTTCCACCTTCGATGCGATAGGTATCCAGCCTTGCGTGCCAGCGCTTGGCGGCGTTGCAGTGCGGGCAATGCGGGTGTTTCTCATTGGAATCGAAGAAGGGGCGCACAGCCTTCGGGGCTGTCAGCTCGGCAATTGTCGGTGAATACTTCTTGATTTCCGAATACGCCGTTCGAGGCGCCATACCCAACTGGCGAGTGAAAATATCGAAAGTACAAGCGAGACAAACAAGCGTTGAATACTCGGTAACAGCACCAGGTGGGAAAGCACTAAGATCGAGTTCACGTTTTTGCTTTGCGCTGGCCATAGTGAATCAAGCAAACCTTGAAGGCGCATCAAGTAATCGAGACTCACGCAATCGAAACCAGTGCAGGCTGCAAGTCTTCATGTATGTGACCGACAGCCAGATCGAGTTCTGATTCAACGTCACCGGTCGCTGCGGTAAGTTTCTTAAAGTCGAAAAGTTTATGATCCAACAAGTGCGAAGGTTTCGCATTACCGAACGCTGTCAGCATTGAGCTGCGAATGTTTGGGATTTCCTTTTCCAGATCCGTAATCAAGCGGTTGATTCGCGCGCGTTGCAGGTTTGGCTGCGAGCCACAGAGATCGCAGGGAATTATCGGAAACTGTCGCGCTTCAGCAAAGGCAGCAATGTCAGACTCGCGACAGTATGCAAGCGGCCTGATGACGGTGTTGCGACCATCCGTCGAACGCAGAATTGGCGGCATCGCCTTGAGTGAGCCGACGAAGAAAAGATTCAGCAGGAAAGTAGTGATTATGTCGTCGGCGTGGTGCCCGAGGGCGATCTTGTTACAACCTTCTTCGACGGCCACGTTATAGAGAATTCCGCGTCTTAGTCGGGAGCAGACCGAACAGTAGGTCTTTCCCTCGGGGACGAGGCGCTTGACGATTGAATAGGTGTCGCGCTCGACGATGCGGAACGGAATTCCGCGATTTTCGAGGTATTTTGGCAATATATCCCCGAGAAAGCCTGGTTGCTTCTGATCAAGATTTACGGCCAGTAGATCGAACCTCACCGGAGCCCTTTGTTGCACGTCCATGAGCAGTTCCAGCATAGTGAAGCTGTCCTTGCCGCCCGACAGGCACACCATAATGCGATCCCCATCTTCGATCATGCCGAAGTCGGAGATCGCCTCGCCCATTCCGCGCAGCAGGCTCGTCTTTGTTTTATTTTCAATCGACGTTTTATTTTCTATCGACATTGCGATGCATCAAGACTTTCAGCTTGTGTGCAACAGGTTCGAATGAGCAGCCCTGTTGGGGCGCCCTTACCGTTTGCATTCCAGTTAACGATATCAGAATGCCATGTCTAATTTACTGATGACAAATAGCCAGGCGATGAGTCTCGAGAATCGAAGAGTTTTACTCTTTAGAAACTTGTGAAGCAGTGCGCGGTGTGATACCTTGCGCCACACACAAGGCGGTTTCGTTTTCTTCGTTTTTAGACAGCTAACCACGCTCGTTTCTGCATTCTGGTTGATCTAAACATTAAATGAGCATTCCTAACGGGCGAGACAACAGCACAGTCCTGGATGAGCCGGCTCTTGAAGATGTTTCAGATCGGGCCTCTCTTCAGGATGCTTTGGACCAGCCGTCTCCTCAAAACGCTGTGGATCAACCGCTTGCGGATGCATTTGATCCGCGACGCTACTTCGATCGGTGGCTCGAGGATATTCAAGGTGGGCCGAAGAACCCTACTTCTGAAACGCAAGAAAAGGAAGCAGAGGGAAGCTCGGGGATTTTCACGGAATCTTTGCAGGGCTCCGACTGCGAAGTGACCTTTGAAGGCGTGTTGCACTTCAATGGACATTCAATCGGAAACATAAGTTCGCCTGAAGGCACGCTCGTCTTGACCAGGACCGGAAGAATTGAAGCTGATATCAATGTTGGCGTCGCCGTAATCAATGGCTCGGTTACCGGAAATATTACGGCGGCCGAACGCGTCCTGCTCGATAGCAATGCGCAGGTAACCGGAAAGATCATCACCCCTTTGCTGTCAGTTAGAGTGGGGGCAATTTTTGATGGTGACTGTTGGTTTACTTCATCGCCGGAACCCACTGTTGCGGAGAAACCGGTGAAGGAACAACCGGAAAAGCTAAAGCGAATGGCCGCGGGCGCTTAATTGCCTGAACCGCCCGACCGGAATGAATCAAGAGAAGCTCGAATCGTTACACAATCCTCGCTCGATTATATTTTCATTACAAGCTAGACAGTGATAGGTCTGTTTGTCTATTATGTCTTGGCCCCGTCTGGGCGGTTGACCACTCAGAACTAGCCGCAAAGGCTGCAATTTCCACTAACAACAAGGCACGCGCGCAGTTTTGTTACTTCTCCCGTCCCGATGGTGACTGAATCCCGCGCCCCCAAACTACGGAGGTAATAATGCTTAGAATAGGAAAGAACCCCAAAGAATCAGCTGATAACGAAGTCTCAGCCGATAAACAGGAATCAGCGCCGTATACCACACCGCGAACCTTTACTTCGTATCAGACTCCCACTCCTGAAGCGAAAACGCAGGCTGAACATGTTTCCACTGCCCAGCGAGGAGCACTCACAGAGAGTGAATCACTGGCTCGCGAAATAAAAGAAGGCAATCTTAGTGGTTTTGTTGGCAGCGGCACGCTCGTGACCGGCGAAGCGAACTTTAAGGCATTAATGCGGGTTGACGGTCACTTATCGGGCCGCATCAGCTCAAGCAGCGGAACTTTGATCGTGGGCGCTAACGGTAAAGTCGATGCCAATATCGAAGTAGCCATCGCCATAATTCACGGCACCGTCAATGGTGACATTATTGCCACCCAGCGTCTCGAACTCGGCCGTGCGGCTAAAATCAATGGAAATCTCCAGACTGCTTCATTGGCAATCGAACCGGGCGCGCTCTTCGAGGGTAGCTGCAAGATGATCAAGATGAACGCTACGGCTACGGCCGCAGCTGGCAAGACGAAGAGCAATGGCCGTGATGAGCAGCCGCTGGATACTACCAGCATGAAACCGATTAACTCGGACGTCGCCGGTGACCCAGCGAAAATTTCGAACGTCTCCAGCGTCGCGAGCTAACGCTTCACTGCCAGACAACCGTTCTTTAAGGCGTTTCGCCCTGTAAAAGGGTGAGGCGCCTTCTGTTTTTAGTTCCCCACTTTTTCTGGCACTCATACCATGACATAATTGAGGTCTGTCCCCGATACTTAGACATCACTTCCCCAGTTACACGACCGTTAGTTGGAATTTTGCGCCCCCTCCAACTTTCTGGCTGTTGACGAAAATCTGCAATGCACCAAACCTCGAAGACTAATCTCGTGCTCCCCCGATTGTCCATCTGCGTACTCGTATTTGGCGCATTTTTTCCCGCCGCGTCAGCTATTTTCGCGCAACGTCGCACCCAGGTCTTACACAATCCCACTGTCTTTACTTCGGTCCCGAAAAATCTGCTGCTTCGAATCGTGCGGGCAGAGGACGAGCGCCGTTGGGACAACGATCTCCGCGGCTTGTTGACCGCCAGAAGCGCTGTCGTGCGCAAACGAGCCGCCCTGGCGGCAGGCCGCATCGGCAACGAGGAAGCCGTCGCCGATCTGGTTAATTTGCTTCGGCATGATGATGAACAAGAGGTGCGGGCGATGGCTGCCTTCGCCATTGGCGAAATTGAATCTTTCTCAGGCGCTGAGGCGTTCCTGGCTGTGTTGAAAGATAGTAAGGACCCTGAAATAAGGGCGAGAACGATTGAAGCTCTCGGAAAAATCGCTGCTGCACTGCCAAAGGAACAGGAGTCACGGACGCGCGAGTTAGGCGCCGCGATCCTTGAAGCCTTGAATTTTGAACTCAGCCGGCGCGCAGCGTCAGATCGTTTGACAGTTTTGCTTGGACTTACTGCCACGCTTCGCGCCAAGCCCGCAAATGCCGGTCCCACTGTTGCCCAATTTCTGACTTATTCGGACCCGCGCATTCGCGCTGACGCTGCCAACACATTGGCCCGCCTAAAACTGAAGGAGGCTAACGACCAACTGCGTAAACTTCTCATAAGCGATCCTGACCCAATCGTGCGCGCCAATGCGGCGCGAGTGCTTGGTGTGACTGAAGACAAAGCCTCTTTCGAGCAACTACTCGATCGCGCACTTAGAGACAGAGATTCGCGCGTGCGAGTGAGCGCCATACGCTCGCTGGGAAATCTGAAGGACACGCGCGCGACTGCTGCGCTGCTAAAGCGCGGCGACCAGCTTCTCACCGGAAATCTACCCCGGGAAGCAAGAGACGTCCCCCAGCAGTTGGCTGGTCCGGGCGAAGTGCTTGAAGTTGCGTCGGCGCTCGGTCGAATTAAGCAGGGCTCCAACGATTCAGTGACTATTGCCTGGTTAAAAAAGACGCGGGAAGCCTCAGGCCAGCGCGCACCGGAAGTGGACGTGGCTTTCGTGCGTGTGTCGCCTGCCGCTTATCTGGCCGAGCTTGGATCGGGCTCGCTTGGTGAAACAAATGCACAGAAGGCGCTTTTGCTGGATTGGCGAGTAGGTTCAAGCATCGCTCAGGGACTCGCCGAAATCGCCGTCCTCCCAGAATCCGAAAAAGAAAAGACGGCGCTAGCCACGCAAGCGCAAAATGTGTTGCGTGCGATGCTGGACTACCGCAACTCCGGCCTCAAGATAAACACTCTCGTTGCCGTGCACTCTGAATACGCTATCCCCGATGTGCAGCGCGCTCTTGCTGCATTCAAGCCCCAAGACCTGGCTGCGGTGTTGCGCGCACACCTGAAGGATTCAGACGTGGTGATCCGCGCGACCGCGGCTGAATTGTTGGGCGAGCTTCCTCCGGACGAAATCAACACGCGCGCGCTAAGCGATGCTTTGCCCATAGCTTTGGCTGACAAAGAGCTGAACGATGCCGCACTCGCGATTCTCGACTCGCTGGCCAAATATAAGACGACGATTGCCAACGAAGCGATTAAGACCGCCCTCAATTCTTCCGACTATCTCATTCGCCGCCGCGCCGTAGGTTTGTTGAAAGCCAATGGAGCCGGTGATTTCTCCGCGCGCATCGGTACGGTGCAATCTCAAAACACTGTAAAAGATTACGCGAGGGCCATCTCGCGAATCGGGAAGCAGGCAACCGCGACAGTAACCACTAACAAGGGTGCGTTTACCATCGAAATGCTTCCCGAAGACGCACCGCTAAACGTTGACAATTTCATACAACTGGCCAAGCGCGGGTACTTTAACGGGATTACCTTTCATCGAGTCGTTCCAAACTTTGTAATCCAGGGCGGCGATCCTCGCGGCGACGGCAATGGCGGGCCCGGTTATCAGATTCGTTGCGAGATAAATGAAGTGCCTTACGAACGCGGCGCAGTCGGAATGGCGCTTTCAGGTAAAGACACGGGCGGGTCGCAGTGGTTTGTAACCCATTCGCCGCAACCGCATCTCGATGGCGGTTACACAGTATTTGGCAACGTTACTTCGGGAATGGATGTAGTTGACCGTATTGCTCGCGGTGACGTGATCACGCGCATAGTCGTGACGGAACGACCGCGGGTTGGGCCGAAAAGCCGCCATCATGTTTGATTCATTTCAGATGCAAAGCGTTAAAGATCCGGTGAAAGCGTGCTTGCGAGTCATTTGTACCAAGCGTACCTGGTTTCTGCTTTTCGTGACGATGCTGCCGCCTGGCGTTCTTGCCCAAACTCAAACTCAAAATACTTCTGCCGCCGCGACCGAAACTGTTCGCCAACGCTACCTGATTCAACTCAAGATCGACTTCGATGAGCGCACTTATGCGGGCTCCGAAAGAGTGCGCTGGATCAATCATGGCGACCGCCCGGCGCCGGTACTTTACTTTCATCTTTACTCCAACCTGCGAACTGATCAATCAGCCGGGCCTGGCACAGCAGCCACGGAAACAGACGAACCTCGCCTCGATATTACCGGAGTTCGCTCCGTCGCTGATGAGCCGATTCCTTACTCGATCGACGACCAGAGCACGACTTTGCGAGTGAATCTCCGGGACCCGGTTGCTCCGGGAAAAACAACAGAGCTTGTCGTCGGGTTTAGGGGAACTGTGCCCGAGGTTGATCCGGATGAAACCGGACTCACCTCGCACGTAGTGAAGCAGGTCAGCGCGGCGCTGCGAGACGAGCGCGAAATGCGCCGCTCGCGAGACATAAATTTCCGCTGTCGCGGTGTAATGTTGCTCGGCACGTCTTACCCCGTGCTTGCGGTCCACGATGGCGACGAATGGATGCGCAAACTTGAGCCCAGCGTGGGCGACATAATCTTCAACGAAGCAGCCGATTACGAAGTAAAGATAGAAGTGACGCCAGGTGTGAACCTCTTTACATCAGCCGCCGAAGCTCAGAACCAGACTAACCGCGAACCGACCGCGGTCTTTTCAGCGACGGGCCTGCGGGACTTTGCGATTATCGCCAGCCGCAACCTTCACTCCCAGCAAACCGAAATTGGTGAGACCACTCTGCGATCGATATTCTTTCCGGAGCACGAGCGGATTGGAAAACGAGTTCTGGCGATGGCCGAGGATTCGTTGAGGATCTTCAAAACAAAGTTTGGACCATTGCCCTTTAAAACTATCAATATCGCTGAGGCGCCGCTGGTGGCAGGCCTCGGCAGCACCGAATTTACAGGTTTTGAAATCATTGCGAGCGCCTTTTACGTTGACTTTGATTCGCCGGCTGCGCGTAACCTTCCCGAGATCATTCGCGAGCAACGCGCCCCTGTCGAGGAAAGCCTGGAATGGAGCGTGGCCCACCTGATGGCTCACCAGTGGTGGGGTGCGGCCGTGGGCAACAATCCCGCGCGCGAGCCGACGCTGGACGAAGCGATGGCCAGTTGGTCAGCCCTGCTTTATTTCCGGGACCGCTACGGCGAAGCAAAAGCAGCGGAGGTCCAGGAAGATCAGTTGAAGGGCGTCTATCGCGTGTACCGCACTCTTGGCGGCGAAGACATGGATGCAAATCGCCCAGCTCGCGATTATCGAAACTCATTCCAATACTCGGCGGTAGTTAACACCAAAGGTGCCCTGATGTTTGTTCAACTGCAGCATCTTATGGGCGATGAAAAGCTGCTTTCCGCCTTTCGCAATTATTACAAGGCAAACCTTCTTGAGATTGCCGAGATGGACGACCTGCGCGGCGCGCTTATCGCAGAAGCTCCCATCGAACAAAGGCGAGCAATTGCGCGTACATTCAACCGTTGGCTGGCGAGCAAGCGTGGCGACGAAGACATCGCCAGGCCCGATCAGGAACTGGCAACCTCGCTTGGATTGCCGTCTAAGCCGAGCCAGAAACAAGGCGGCGGTCGCAGTCCGCTTAGTGCTTTTGCACGAATGGGTAAATTCTTTTGGCAGCAGATGACTCGAATACGTTGAAACTAGAAGTTACGGCTTTGCCGCGATCGACTAAAGAATTATGAAGGCTTATAAAGTGTCGAAAGACGAACTTGCGGGCCAACCGGTGGCGCGACTGGAACGCTCCGTGAAGATCGATGAGAGCCTCGAGCGCCTGAGCTGGATAATGGACGACCTTGTTCGTATTCCGGTTGTTGGCTGGCGAGTTGGGCTTGATGCAATCGTAGGCTTGATTCCAGGTGTCGGGGACACAGCCACTTCGCTGGTCTCGTTCTACATCCTGGCGGCCGCGGTTCGGTATCGGGTGCCCAAGGTTACTCTCCTGCGCATGGGCCTCAATATCGGGATTGACTACGTGGTTGGATCACTGCCGCTGGTCGGAGACCTTTTCGATGCGTGGTGGAAATCTAATCAACGCAACGTCGCGCTTTTGAGCAAGCGTGCTACCGTCTCAGCAAGCGAAGCACGGCAGGGCAAGCTCAGTGACTGGTTGTTTGTGGGATTGATAATTGTCTTGCTGGCGGGCCTGGCTGTGGGCGCTGCCATCGTGAGCCTTTATTTGCTTTTCCTTATCGCAAACTCATTCTCCAAAGTCATGGCTTAGTAACAGCGCAGACTAGAATTTGTGCTTCTTAAGAATTTGCTGGCTGTTGCGCCTGGGCCATTACCCGATCCAGAGTGGCCTTCAGTAAATCCAACCCTCGTTCACCTGCGGCAAAACCACGCAACTTCCCCGCGCCATCGAATAGATAATAGGCAGGCACGTAACCCTGATCGTTCTGAAAAGCGTCGCGCAGTTTGTGTTCATTATCCACTGCGCAGGGTTCAGTGATTTGGTACGTCGCAATGGCTTCGCGAACGCCATCGATATCGGTGTCTGCCTCGTAACGAGGCATGTGCACTGCTATGACCCGGAGGCCATGTTCCTTCTTCTCGTCGCGCCACTCAGCAATACGCGGAAGATTCTCTTTGCACATCCCGCAACTCATCGACCAGAAATGGATAAGTGTCGGGTGGCCTGCAGCCTCCGCTTCAGCGTGCGCTTGCGTTCCGCCAAACCATTCGGTGGTGCCATCAAGCGACGGCATCTCTGTCCCAATTCTCATTCCCATAGCTACTCGTTAACCGTGAACCGGAAACCGTGAGCCGAAAGTTGACGATTTCCTGGCTTACGATTCTCTCGCTCTCAGTTTCCGGTTTACGATTTCCGGTTCACGATTCCCCGGTTTACGCGTTAAGTGTCTTCTGCCCTGGCTTCCATTCAGCCTGACATAGACCGCCGGTCTGCAACGCTTGAATCACGCGAAGCGTCTCCTCGGCCGAGCGTCCGATGTTCAAATCGTGAACGACCTTGTAGCGCAGGGCCCCTGCCGGATCGATAACGAAAAGCCCGCGCAGTGCAATGCCGCGATCCTCGATCAGTACGCCGTAATCGCGCGCCACGGTTTTGGTTGCGTCGGCGGCAAGTGGATATTTCAAACCCTCGACGCCACCTTTATCGCGTGGAGTCTTGATCCAGGCACGGTGCGAATATACCGAGTCAGTTGAGACACCGATGATATCGGCTCCTATGTCCTGGAAGTCCTCGTAGCGATCGCTGAACGCGGTTAACTCTGTCGGGCAAACAAAAGTGAAGTCCAACGGGTAGAACAATAGTACCAGCCATCTGCCTTCGTAATCAGAGAGCTTTACGTTTTCGTTTAGCTTCTCGATGTTTTTGGTTGAGGCCATATCGAAATCGGGCGCTGGCTGGCCCACCATCGCTTTTTCTGTTGCTGTTGCTGTCGCTGCTGTCATGAATCCTCCAACTTTCAATTTATTTTTTTTCGAACCTAAAACCTCTGCGATCGTTACGGCTTGCGGCAGTCGGGGCACAAACCCCTGAGCGTCAGGTGAACCGACTCGGCTCTAAATTTCGATTTCCGCGCAGCTGCCTGCATAAGCTCGGCTGCCTGCGGCAGGTAGAAATCGACCAACTTTCCGCAATCGTTGCAAATGGCATGATCGTGTCGATCAGTCTCCCGATCGTAACGACTAGCACTGTCGCCAAACTTGATTTCATGCACCAAACCCGCTTCCTTCAAGAAGCGTAGCGAGTTGTAGACGGTGGCATAACTAATTGTAGGCAGGCGCAGCCGCGCCGCCTGAAAAATCTCATTCGCCGTCGGATGGTCGTCCCTTTCGCGAATTACCTGGAGAACCGCGTTACGCTGGCGCGTTAGCTTCTTCCCGGTTTTGCTGTTTGTGGCCGTCTTTTCCATGGTGTTGTACACTGGATTTAGACTAATTCTAGATAAGACACTTTGTCAAGTGGGGGTTGTAAGAAGATCAGGCGGTTTTTAGGACTGGGTGGCGCGCAGCGTAATCGACGATGATTTTCACGTAACTCCCAAAAGGCCGGCAGGAAATTCCGTGAGGTTCCAGTAACTGCAGTGCCTGGGTCGTGTCGTAGGTTTGCTTGAGGAAGAAATAAGGAACCCCGTAGTGCGGAAGATCCGTAATCCTCGGGGCCAATGGAAGCATAAGCGAACTTTGCACGACGAAGGCTGGAAGAGTGATGCGCGATCCCCTGCCCTCAATAGCACGTGCTACCTCGTTGAAAAGCTCGAGCGTTGTCAACGGTTGGGGGTCAGCAAGTTGAACTGTCTTCCCAACCGAACGTGGGTCCCGGGCAAGCGCTGACATTGCTTCTACCACGAAATCCACAGGCACCAGATTCAGACTCACGTCGCTGTTGCCAATATTGAAATTGGATAACATTGAAGGCCATTTCAAGAGGTAGCGGATCAAATAATAGATGCCGTCATACTTGGCCGTTTCACCGGTGCGCGAATCCCCACAGACAACGGCCGGTCGATGAATAGTGATGGGCAACTCCGACTTCAGCGCTTCAACTTCTATCTCCGCCAGGTACTTCGTTTCTTCGTAGTAATTCCGAAAGCCGGCGTCGTGTCGCAGATCAGTCTCCAAAATCCGGCCAGTCCGCCTGCCCGCGACATAACACGTTGAGACATAGTGGTAATGGCGTAAACGTGTAAGCGAACGAGCAAACTGATTGACGTTGCGTGTGCCCTCGACATTTACGCGCAATCCTATGTCGCGAGCGACCGCCAAATCATAGATAGCGGCCAGATGAAACAGAACATTGGATTGGGAACGCGCGGTTTGAAGGTCCGTCGGCGACAGTTCGAGATCAGGTCTCGTTATGTCGCCTGGCAGAATTACGAAATCTGAAAGGGATTTGCCAGTCTCTTCTGCAATTTTTCTCAGCTCCACTTCCGCGCGCTGGGCGAAACTCGGCTGAACCAGCAACAGGAAGCGGCCGCCTTCCCTTGCCAGACGTCTTAGCAGACGGCTCGCAATGAAGCCGGGAAATCCTGTTAGAAAAACTGTCTCTTCCGCAGACATACAGTGTTAAAACCTTGACGTCATTTCGAGCACACTAAATCAGAACCGGGAGCAGTGGCGACCGGGTGATGGCCCAGCGCCGTCTGGAGATTTTTGCAAGCACACGACCAAAAGGTCGTTTTGCAAGTTGAATGCAGGACCCGGTCGCTACCGCTCCTGGTTCCGATTTAGCGCGCTTTCGCTTAGCATTCATTCGCCGAGTATAATTCAGTCTTTCAACAACACCATAACCAGCGTCTGAAAGTAATGGTTGACTGCGCAGAAATGGAAAGAAACCAGATGAGCATTTACAGCAAGGCAAAGCAGAGGTTGGCCTTCATGCTTCTCCTTGTCTTTGTCGTCATCCTCCCGTTGTCGGCACAACAAAAAGCGGACTGCACAGTCCGCGTAACTCTGCTGCAAGTAAACGATGTCTATCAATTTGCTCCGGTCGATCAGGGAGCGCGCGGCGGACTCGCGCGGGTCTTGACCTTGAAGGAAGAGGTTGAAAAGCAGTCGCCTCACACTCTCTTTCTGCTCGCCGGAGACACGATTTCGCCTTCAGTTGAATCGATCACTTACAAGGGCGCTCAAATGATAGACGCCTGGAATGCCGCTGGTCTTGACTACTCCACTTTCGGTAACCATGAGTTCGATTTTGGTCCGGACGTACTGCGACAGCGCATGAAGGAATCACATTTCCAGTGGATCGCGGCAAACGTGATCGATAAGAAAACCGGAAAACCTTTCGGCGATGCGCCAGCATTTGTGATTCGTGAGTTTGATGGCGTGAAAGTTGGCATATTCGGGCTGACGTTAGAGGAAACCAAAATCACATCGAGGCCCGGACCGGACGTAGAGTTTCTTAATCCATGTGAGACGGCCAGGAAAATGGTTTCTGAAATTCATGCCGGCGGCGCGAAGACAGTCGTCGCCTTAACGCATCTTTCCATGAGCGAGGACAAGGAAGTTGCACGCTGCGCCGACGTTGACGTGATCATTGGCGGCCATGAGCACACTTTATTGGAATCGGCCTCCGGCGGCGCTCCCATTTTCAAGATGACCGCTGACGCCCGCGAACTGGGACAAATAGATCTAAACATTTCAAAGAATACCGGCGCGGTCGAAAGCATCGATTGGAAAGTGATTCCTGTAACCGATCAGACAAAGGAAGACCCGCGATTCGCAACCCTCAATCGCAAATACGGGGCGCTCCTTAAAGAGCTCTCCGTGGTTGTGGGTCGCACCAGCGTGCCACTCGACGCCAGAAGCGCGATGGGACGAACGCAGGAGACCAACGTTGGAGATTTCATCGCCGACTCCTTTCGAGCGGCCACAGGAGCCGACGTAGGTTTGATGAATGGCGGATCGATTCGTGCGGACGAGCTGATCAGCCAGGGCGCGCTAACAGAAAGAAGTGTCTTATCGATTCTCCCTTTCAAAAACAAGGTAATAAAACTGGAACTGACAGGCGCAGTGCTGCGACAGGCGCTCGAGCACGGCGTGGCTCGCAGCGCCGAAGATGCGGAACCCGGCCGCTTTCCGCAGGTATCCGGTGTACGGTTTACGTTTGACACTCGCCGGCCGCCCGGTTCGCGAATAGTAGATCTTACTGTCAAGGGCCAGCCTTTGGACGAGAAGAAAAAATACACTTTGGCCACCAGCGACTATGTGGGGATCGATGGCGGCGACGGATATGCGATGCTCAAAAATGCGCGAGTGCTGATTCCCCGAGAGCAGGCGCAGTTTGATGCCGATGTGTTGCGAGCGGCAATTGTGGCGAAAAAGGTAATTGCACCAAAAGTGGACGGGCGCCTCAAGCGTTTGGACAGCAATCAAAAGCCGAGAGCTGATTGCAATTAAAAGATGAGCGATCAAGTTTACGAGGACGACTCTTCGCCGGCAGCGAAGTATGAAGCCAGACAGCTGTTTCATGAGGCTTATCAGGCGCAGCTTGCTGAGAATTTCGAGGAAGCGATAGAACTCTACAAACGTTCGATTGAAGCCTACCCGACGGCCGAAGCGCATACGTTTCTCGGCTGGGTCTATAGCTTTCAGAACCGTTATGACGAAGCAATCGAGGAATGTCTGGAGGCTATCCGCGTTGATGAGACGCTGGGAAATCCTTACAACGACATCGGTAGTTATCTTCTGGCCAAGGGCGACGCTTATAGCAGCGTTCGCTGGTTCAAACGCGCTTTGTTTGCACCGCGTTATGAATCGTACGCGTTTCCACATTTCAATCTCGGGCGCATTTATGAAACGCGACGAAAGTATCTAGATGCCGCCAGGCATTACGGGAAGGCGCTCGAACAGCAGCCCGGGTTTACTGAAGCGGCCACCGGGCTTCACCGTATGCAGGCGCTTTTGAACTAGTAAACAGCAAACAGTGAACAGCCAAGCGGTGGACCCGATCTGCGGTTTACTGTTTGCTGTTTACTATTTTCGTCTTCCTCCGGTTCTCGTCCACAGCCACGTAAACCACTTCCGCTTCGGTCACACGCACTTGCTCCGTGGATGCTCCAACTCTCTCGGTTTCTACAATCACGCGAATAGTAATTGACGTGTTTCCTATGCAGACTGTTTCCGCGTAGAAACTCACCAGATCGCCGACAAATACCGGTTTATGAAAGATGACTTCGCGCATCGCGACAGTGACGAATCTGGCCATGCCGGTATGGCGATGTGCCTCTATTGCTCCCGCCATGTCGATGTAACTGAGGATGACGCCGCCGAAGACAGTGCCTTGCGAATTCGTGTCGCGTGGCAATAGCGTTATTCGTATGGCTGGGTCGCGATAGTTGTTCATTTCAGCATCCTGTTAATAGTCAGATCGAATCCTGATAACCTGGCTGCCAACCTAAATGGTTCGCTGCCGTCGTGTCCACTCCGTTATTACCTGCTTGAGCTCATCGAGATGGCCTTCGAAGAAATGGCCTGAATCTTTGATTACGTGTAGTTCAACACTCGCGTTGTCTTGTTTGATCTTATTCACCAAGTCCACCAGTTTGGGCACGCTGCCAAACTCATCGCGGTCTCCATGCACAAACAATATTGGTTTGCGACATGCCCCCAGAAAACTAAAGTCATACTTGTCCACTGGTGTGCCGATGCTGATGAGACTGACCACGTGCGGGTCTGATATTCCAATCTCCAGACCCACCCGAGCGCCAAATGAAAACCCACACAGAGTGACGGGCTCCTGCGGGAAAGTTTTCTCCAGATACCGCAGGCCCGCGCGAACATCTTCCAGTTCCCCGCGTCCTTCATCGTGCTGTCCTGAACTTTGACCCACGCCGCGGAAGTTGATCCGCAACGTAATTATCCCCGCCTCATTAAGCCCGGCGGCCGCGCGATATACGACCTTGTTGTGCATAGTGCCGCCGCCGAGTGGATGCGGATGAAGCACGAGTGCAACTCCGGCTACTGAACCACCGGCAGGCCTTTTCAGAATCGCCTCGAGCCGGCCGTGTTCTACCGGAACAAAAAGATTGCCTACTGGATACATTGCCTTGACGCTATCAAACCCTCCTTGCAGATGTCCACGCAACTTACGCTGGTCAAAGTCCTGTCCAGGAAGATTGACTTCGAAAGCGCTAAAGCTTAGTTTTCCTTTGGTCCTGAAGCAAAACCTCTAATTCTACATCACGCTCCGGCGCCGCGAATCGTACAAAGAGGCAGGGTATAAATGACACATGACGGTCAACTGACTGAGCCTGGCGGAGCCTCGAGTATTGCCTTCGAGGACATCATTGAGAGTTCCCGCATAATCGCGGAAACTGCCTCCGATGCCATAATCACCATCAACGAACAAAGTACCATCCTATTTGTTAATCGCGCCGCGGTAAAAATATTCGGCTACTCGATGGAAGAAATGTTGGGCGCGGAGCTCACCATGCTGATGCCTGAATACCTACGTAGCCTTCATCGCCTGGGACTTCAAAACTATATCGAAACGGGAATCCACCATATCCCATGGGAGTCTGTAGAGCTGCCTGGCCTCCATAAAAACGGCCAAGCGATTTCGCTTGAACTCTCTTTTGGAGAATTTCAAAAAGATGGGCAGCGCTTTTTTACGGGGATTGCACGGGACATCACAAAGCGGAAACAAGACGAACGCCGCTTGACCCTGCAGTATTCGGTGACGGAAATTCTAGCCCTGGCAACTTCTTTGGAGGAGGCTACGCCGAAACTTCTCGAGGCGATTTGTACTCGCCTGGGCTGGCAAGTAGCAGCTCTGTGGTCAGTCGACTCCGAACAAGACAATTTGTGTTGCGTGGCCAGCTGGCGGCACCAGTCATCTGACGACCTGGCCGAATTTGAAGCAGCCAGTTGCAAATTGCGGTTTCGTCACAACGAAGGATTGCCGGGAAAAGTGTGGGCAAAGAAAGAACCATTCTGGGCTTCCGATTATGTAAACGACGCCTTCCCGCGATCGGACGTTGCCGCACGCGGGCGCCTGCACACAGCTTTTGCTTTTCCCATATCGTTAGGGGAGGAAGTTCTCGGCGTGGTTGAGCTTTTTAGTGAGGAAAGATGGGAGTGTGATTCGTCACTGCTTAATACATTCGCGGCAATCGGCAGCCAAATCGGGCAATTTATCGAGCGCAAAAAGGGCGAAATGGAACGAAGCAGCGCGCTGGCGCGCGAGCAGGACGCACGCCTCGAAGCTGAAGCCCTTAACAAGCAACTCGCTTCACTTCAAAGAATGACAGACGCCGCGCTGGCCCACCTGTCGGTAGACGAGGTGCTCTCTGAATCTCTCGATCGCATCCGCGAGGCTTTGAATGTCGACACGGTGGCCATTCTTCTGCTGCGCACCGAAGGCAGCGAACTCGTCGCCTGGGCTGCAAAGGGTTTGGAAGAAGAAGTGAAACTCGGCGTGCGCATTCCGGTAGGAAAAGGTTTTGCCGGCAAAGTGGTCGCGGAGGTAAGGCCGATAATTATCGACGACATAAGCAAGGCCGATGTTTTCAATCCCATGTTGCTCGAGAAGGGCATCAAGTCGCTGCTCGGGGTTCCATTGCTGATTGAGGGTCGGCCCATCGGAGTGTTGCATGTAGGCACTCTAAAATTCACGAGTTTCACGGACGATAATGTACAGCTGCTGCAACTGGCAGGCGATCGGATAGCCCTGGCTATTGAAAATGCACGCCTTTATCAGGTGGAAAAAAAAGCGCGATCTGAAGCGGAAGCTGCGAACCGGGCCAAGGATGAGTTTCTCACCATTCTTTCACACGAACTTCGTACACCGCTGACGCCCATTATCGGCTGGGTCCACATGATGGAAACCGGCATTCTTCCCGATTTCGAATTCCACAAAGCCTTGTCGGTCATCAACCGAAACGCCTATGGCCTCAAACGACTGATAAATGATCTGCTGGAC
>JALYSR010000184.1 GCA_030854715.1 Acidobacteriota bacterium | reverse complement strand
CCTTGACGTTCTTTTGGTAAAAGGGTTCACGAAAAGCATTCCCATGGGCTGACTGGCGCCATTGTGCGTGGGCATCTGTGTGACAGGTTCCACAGCGAGCTGATGAGATGAACATCTCACCTGGGATAAATTTTCCTGTTGTGCTGGTCGCATTGCTCGGGGAAAAGGGGTTCGAGCCAAACTTGAAGTCGTAATTTTTAGACACCTCGTCGTTGTAGCTCTTGACCTCGCTATTAATCAGTGCATTATCGCCAAACCCGGCATGGACAGCACGCACGATATTCAATAGGCAATAGACGAGAAGTAGGAGGCCGGCGAATACCAGGACAGGCTTACCCGCGCGCTGAATCAAACGGCCATAGCTGCGAGAAGTTTTTGGTTCGTACATGGGGGCACTCAACAAGGAGCTTATGAAAATGGCCTGGAGAAAGTCGTAAGGAGACTAGCCTTACGAACGTCAAAATCCGCGATTACCCGATTGTTACCTGCGGCCGCGGCACAGAGCTATCAAGACAACGCCCATTCTATATTTAATTGCGCTAGTCTCAAAATCAGGCGGCCTTAGTTAATGGCCGGCGCTTTGGTTGCCTTTGGCCGCCCCAGCCAATATTCTTAACCAAGCGCGGTGCCTTCGCTCGATTCGATCGGTTAGCCTCCTTTATCATGAGCAAAATGTCAGTTTTTTTGGCGAGTGTATGTCTTTCTTTGACGCTGGGCGTGTCGAGCACCCGGGCGCAGCTAGATCGCACTACCTCCAGCGAACAGGAAGCCCAAACCATAGAGAATGCCAGGCATCTCCTTGAGGCGGGCAAGGCAGACGCGGCAATCGAGCTTCTTACAAACGCCTCCAAACCTTCGAGCAGACCAGAGGTCAGTTATGTTCTTGGTCTGGCCTACCACCAAAAAGGCGATTATGTCCATGCGATTGAGCACTTGTCCGCGAGCATCGCGGCTATGCCTCAAACCGCGGGGGATTATGGCAAGGCCATTCAGCTACTCGGTATCTCCCACTATCTACTGGGTCATTATGGGGAGGCGATTCCCTTTCTCGAGAAAGCGAGCCGGCTAACCCCGGACAGCGCCGAGATAGCCTATGCATTGGGCACTTGTTACATTCAGACGCGTAACCCATATAAATCGCGTGAGACGTTTGCGCGAATGTTCAAGGTACAACAGTCCTCAGCAGCTGCGTATTTACTCAATGCCCAGATGCTGGTGCGTCAACAGTTCGAAGAGTTGGCAGAGGCCGAGTTAAATAAAGCGCTCGCACTCGACCCAAAGCTGCCACAGGTTAACTTCCTCCTTGGCGAGATGGCGATTTTCCACGCCCAGACTGAACGCGGCATCGCGCTGCTGCAAAAAGAGATTGAAATCAATCCCGCCTTTGCCCTCGCTTACTATTGGTTGGGAGAGGCCTACACGAGACAGCTCAAATGGGATGAGGCGATTGCGCCCCTTCAGAAGTCAGTCTGGCTTAATCCTTATTTCAGTGGCCCCTACATCGTTTTGGGAAAAGTCTATCTAAAGAAGGAGGAGCTGCCGAATGCAGAGAGCATGTTAAGGCGAGCAACACAGATGGATCCGAACAACTTTTCTGCTCATCACTTGCTTGCTCAAGTTCTGCAGCGCGCGAACAGACCGGAAGAAGCGAAGCGAGAGTTTGAGATAGCAGAGAAACTGCGAACCAGCGCCGACAAGCAGCAATAATGTGTAACGCCACTGTTAGTTTGCGATGTATTTGATTCAACTCTTTGGAGTGCGCCGGCCAGGCGGCGCTTTGGCCCAACCTGAGCCAGCACGACCTTTGTTAGGTTGAATGCCTGTGAATGAAGCGGCGCCAGGCCGCCGCACTCCAAAGGAGTTGCTTGCCCCTTACGGAGTCAGCAACATCAAGCAACGCCAAGCCATTAGCGTACAATCTTTCGTCGTAACCATCTGCCTGACGGGTTGGATTTTTTTCGCTTGCCCCGCCCGTGGCCAGATCGCTCCACAAAGAGCAGCTCAAAACAATGCTGCAAACGACTTTCCCGTAACCTTCACGGATGTTGCCGGCGCGGCAGGCCTCTCCACTCCAACCATCTATGGCGGCATCGATCGCAAGCGATACATCATTGAAACCAATGGCTGCGGTGTTGCTTTCTTCGATTATGACAATGACGGGTGGATGGATGTTCTCATCTTGAGCGGGACTCGTCTTGAAACTCTCGACGGTGCGAAGCCAACCAACAGGTTATATAGAAACAACCGCAACGGCACATTCACCGAAGTAACCGACAAGGCAGGCCTAAGACGCAACGGTTGGGCATCGTCGGTTTGCGTTGGCGACTACGACAACGACGGTTATGACGATCTCTTCATAACCTACTGGGGTCAGAACGTCCTTTACCGCAACAACGGCAACGGTACCTTCACCGATCTGACGCAAAAGGCCGGTTTGTCAACGACCGGCACACGCTGGGGATCGGGCTGCACTTTTGTTGACTACGACCGTGATGGAAAACTTGATCTCTTCGTGGCCAACTACTTGAAATTCGATACTGCCAGCACACCCGATCCGGGCAAAGGCGCGAATTGCACCTGGAAGGGAGTCGCGGTCAACTGCGGTCCCAAAGGATTGCCGACCGACACAAATCTGCTCTACCACAACGATGGTAACGGAAGGTTTACTGACGTGTCTGAAAGTTCCGGAATCGCAAAGGTGCAAGGCCACTATTCGATGACGGCAACCACGACCGATTTCAATAATGACGGCTGGCCAGACATTTACGTAGCTTGCGATTCAACGGCCAGCACACTTTATCGTAACAACCGCGATAGCACATTCACGGATGTGGCGGTGGAGGCAGGTTGCGCTTACAACGAAGACGGGCAGGCACAGGCAGGTATGGGAGTGGCAACCGGCGATTACAACAACGACGGCCTGATTGATATTTTCAAGACCCACTTCTCCGACGATTTACCTGCTCTATACAAAAACAGTGGCCGAGGTTTTTTTGACGATGCCTCGAGGGCCGCGGGTTTCGACCATACCCGCTACGTCGAATGGGGCACCGGTCTCGCCGATTTTGACAACGATGGCTGGCCCGACATCCTGATCGCTACCGGCAATGTGTATCCGGAGGTTGAGAAGATCTTTAAGGAGTATCCGCATCGTGGCCCGCGCCTGCTATATCAGAATCTCCGTAACGGCAGGTTCAAAGAAGTAACACCCCAGATGGGTCCAGCTATCCTGTCTCCGAAATCAAGTCGTGGCTGCGCTTTTGGAGATTTTGACAATGACGGGGACATCGATGTGCTGGTGATGAACATGAATGAACCTCCGCTGTTGCTGCGCAATGAATACATCAACGGGCACAGTTCTGGTCCCAATTACTGGCTAACGCTGAAACTCGTGGGCACGAAGTCAAACCGCAGTGCCATAGGAGCGCGAGTTCTATTGAGGGCCGGCTCGCGGTCGCAAGTTCAGGAGGTAACCAGCCAATCCAGTTACTACTCGCACAACGATCAGCGCCTTCACTTCGGCCTCGGAGAAAATGAAAAGGCGGATGTGATAGAGATCCGTTGGCCCAGCGGCCAGACTGAAACGCTCAAAAACATCGCGGCGAATCAAATACTGATCATTAAAGAAGGGACCAGAGTTGGGAGATAGTCTACAAAACCAAAGGTGAGGTGCCGAGGTGTAAGTCTCCCCTGTTTAGGACCAGTCATAAGTAGAGATTTCGGGCATTTGGGTTAAGAGATATTCCCTGGGCGTCAGGTCGCCCAGGGAGTCATGTGGTCGTTCCTCGTTGTACTCCTTGAACCAGATCTGAGTCTGCTCTCGGACTTCGTCCAAGCTTTGAAACACAAACATGTCGAGCACCGCTTCACGATAGCTGCGATTGAATCTTTCGATGAAACCATTCTGCATCGGCTTGCCCGGTTTGATGAACTCGAGAGTCACGCCATGCTGCTCAGCCCAGCCGGCCAGCGTCACGGAAATAAATTCTGGTCCATTGTCCAACCTCAGCTTGAGGGGATAGCCGCGAGTAGCGGCTATCCGGTCAAGCGTGCGTACCACTCGAGCGGCCGGCAGATTGAAGTCAACTTCGATCGCCAGCAGCTCACGATTGAAATCATCGACCACGTTAAAAGTGCGAAAGCGTCGCTCACCCCACAACGCATCGCTCATGAAGTCCGCTGACCAACACTCATTCATCGTTTGACTCGCTTGCAGCGGCGCCGGACTTCTGTTTGGCAGCCGCCGTTTGCCTTTCCGTCGTTTGTTCAGTTTCAGGGCGCAATACACGCGATAGACGCGTTTGTGGTTCCAACCGTAACCAAGCCGTCGCAGGCGCTTGAACAACTTCGGAAAGCCCTGCTCCGGTCGCCCATGCGCCAGTTCCAAGAGCAGCTTGATGACTTCGCCATCGCGGTTGGGTTGCGGCTGGAACCGATAGACTGAGCGACGCTGCATAATGATCCCGCAGGCCCGGCGCTCGCTTAACTGGTACTGCTCTCGTAAGCCGGCAATCAACTTCCTCTTGACTACCGGCTTTACAGCTTTTTTTCCAGCACCTCTTTCAAGATCCGATGATCCAAAGACAGTTCGGCATACATGTGTTTTAAGCGCCGGTTTTCTTCTTCCAGTTCACGCAAGCGGCGAATGTCAGCGGCTTCCATGCCGCCGTACTTTGCTTTCCATTTGTAATAAGTCGCGTCGCTGATCTCATGCTCGCGACAGGCGTCTGCTACCTTCTTGCCTGCTTCCACTGCTTTCAAGATGGCGATGATCTGATGTTCGCTGTATTTGCTCTTTCGCATTTCGGCCTCCTGGCGTCATACTCGCCCGGAAACCTCTACTTTTCAATGGTCTTGTTTTCAGGGAGACTTACAGAGGTTAATCAAATTACCTAAACAAAACCAGACTTCTCCCAACAAATAAGCTGAAGAGATGCGCAAGGATCGATGCCAGAGTTTTTGCTAGAAACGAATTGTTTCCATCATAGAAATTGCATTGACATGCAAGTCAAAGTAGGCCTAGGCTGAAGATACTTAGAAAGTAAGAAGGGTTAACAGGTTCCTCCAAGGCTTTACTGCTGTTAACCATGCTTGAACGTTACTCTCCCCCTAGCTCCAAAGACCCTGAGGAATACGAAAGACACGGAAGGTTCCCTATGCAAATCCATCGGATTACATATTTCCTTTTTGCTCTTGTTCTTGTAACTGCAATTCTTGCCTTTGCGACTCGTAGCGTCACTCAAACAAAGCCTCTGTCTAAGCCGCAGCAAGATTCTCTATCAATAGCGCAAGAGTCCAGGCTTCACTTTCCGAGTGCTGATTATGAAGAGCGTGAGCCGGTAGATCCTGTTAAAAGGGCCTTAAGAAAGGAAAAACAAAAACGCTACGATAATTTTCATACGGTCGCCAAAAAACCTCATCCCGGCGATGCTGAGGTAGCTGCCATTCTCGACGACTTTGGCCCACCACTTCCGGCACTGCCATTAGCAAAAAGTAGCGTGATTATTGTCGGTGTCGTGTTAGATGCACAAGCTCACCTCTCAGATAATAAAAAGAACGTCTATTCTGAGTTTACAGTTCGCCTCGACGAGGTACTTAAGACTCAGACCTCGCTACCGCCAGACAATCTAATAACTCTAGATAGGCAAGGCGGATTTGTTAAATATCCTAATGGGCAGAAAGTGTTATATCGATTCTCGGGCGAGAGGATGCCTCGCGTCGGAAAACGTTACGTATTCTTTCTTGAATACGTCCACTCAGACTACCGGATTTTGACTGCCTATGAATTAAGTGAGAACCGAGTTACTCCGCTCGACGATTTGGAGCAATTCAAGGAATTCAGAGGTCATGATGAAGCGGCTTTTCTGAGTACCTTACGTGACTTATTGGCTAAGCCCGTCCCTCCTCAGGAGTAATAATGTCTAAGAAGACAAAGCATCTCACGATTCAAGCACTTCTCTTAACCTCTTGGTTAATCATTCTCATACTCACACAAACCACAGTTTGTGTGTATTCTGCTCCGTGTGAACAGCCACCATACCGGAAGACTCCTCCTCTTGATAGCTGGGAAAACTTCAGCTGGCCTCAAGTAAAGCCAATAAGTGTCACAATAGATGCTTCTCATTCCTACGACGATAGAGAAGCCATTTATGAAGGTATAAGTAAATGGAATACAGCGGATAATTGCTCGCATGTTAGTTTTTCGAATTACGATACTCGAATATTTGTAGGCGAAGACTACGAGCAGGCCCCGCCTGACGATACTATCTACTGCCTGCAAGATGATCCTGGAGGAGGGCTGACCGCTGGCGCCTTTCTGCACCTCTATCCCAGTGGCCGTGTGAGAGCAGCAAGAATAAAAATTAATCCCAACGTGACGAATATCGTATATGGCACCTGGTTCGTGGCTGTTGCAGCACATGAGGTCGGCCATACCTTTGACCTACACCACCCTAACCAGTTTGGTATCTCTGTTATGGGAGGGCCATCGAATTCTGACCCAGATTTCAACCGACATGGCCCTTTTCCCTGTGATAATTTCAAAGTAAGCGAAATTTATTGCCCGGGAGACTACTCGCCACCATCAACACCAACCCCAACACCTTGTCCTCCAAGTGGAGGATGTGGTTATGTTCCGACCGGATTTTACTGCGTTGGCGGTATTAACACCTGCTTATATCCATATAATTATGGATGTCCGGGCGGTACATTCCCTAACTATTCTTGTGGATGCTGCGTCTATAGCTCGCCCATCGTCGTGGACGTAACGGGAAATGGATTCAACCTTACAGATGGTGCTGGAGGAGTGGAATTTGACATCAACGTTGATGGCAGGGCGGAAAAGCTGTCATGGACGGCTGCCAACTCGGATGATGCCTGGCTCGCACTCGATCGTAATGGCAATGGTGTAATAGATAACGGTGCGGAGTTGTTTGGTGATAGCACGCCTCAGCCAGATCCACCACAAGGTGAGTTGCGAAACGGATTCCTGGCTCTAGCCGAGTTTGACAAGCCGGAGAACGGCGGTAACGGCGATGGTCTCATAAAGAAGACAGACAGCATTTTTTCCTCGTTGCGCCTATGGCAAGATACAAATCACAATGGGGTCTCTGAGCCATTAGAACTGCACACTTTGCCGGAACTTGGACTCAAGACTATTGAACTCGATTACAAAGAATCGAAACGCACTGACCAATACGGTAACCAGTTCCGTTACCGGGCGAAGGTGAAGGATACTCACGATGTTCAGCTAGGACGCTGGGCGTGGGATGTGTACTTAGTCCCTGGACCGTAATGCTCCCTATCCGGTTGAGGGCTTTTAATCATTGCAGTTATGCCACCGAGGGGCGCCCACGGAGTGACGCCCCTACAATTACCGACCGACCACAGATAGGTCACGGCAAAGCTTTCCTTCGCGGATTCAATTCCCTGGCCTTTTGATACGCGGCCTGTGCTGCTTCCGTGTCACCCTTTTGCTGCAGGGCCCTGGCAAGATTGTAGTAAGTTTGCGCGTTTGTAGGATCCAATTTAACGGCTGCCTGGAACCTCTCAACTGCAGCGTCCACGTTGCCTTCTTTCAGTTGGGCCAGACCTGTATTCGTGGCGAAATTGGCAGCCTGCTGGTTAGTCTTAATCTTGTTAAGTCGCGCGGCCTCTTGAAACTCCTCGCGGGCAGCTTCAATGTCGCCTTTCTGCCTCAGGGCGTTCCCCAGTGAGTTGTGGATCTCGGCCGCGTTGGGCGCAAACTTGAGCGCGTCGCGAAAAGCCGATATCGCGCCATTCAAGTTACCCTTCTGTTGCAAGGTCGAGCCCAGCGCATAGTGAGCTTCGGCATAATCCTTCTTCACCGCAATCGCCCGCCGAAACGACGCCTCAGCCTCGCCGAGCTTAGACTGCTGTAGAAGAATCGCACCCAACGCGTAATGGGCCTCATGTAAGGAAGGGTTAACGGCGATGGCCTTTTGCAGTTCAGCAATGGCCTCGCCCAGCGCGTCCTTTTGCTTTAGAGCGAGGCCGAGATTGTAGTGCGCTTCGGCGTCATCAGGCACAAGCATTAGCAACTTCTGATACTGCGTAATCGCACCCTCGTAGTCCCCTTTCTGAATTAGCGTCATGCCGAGGTTGTAGTGCGCCACCAGATTATTCGGATCGAGTGCGAGAACAGAATTAAACTCCTGGATAGCTGCTTCCGGTTCGCGCTTCTGGACCAGCGCCAGGCCAAGGTCGTTATGAGCCGGGACGAAATCAGGTTTCAGCTTGATGGCTGCCCGAAAGGCTTCTATCGCACCGTCAACATCATCAATCTTCTGCAGGGCCCGGCCCATCGCCTGGCGAGCTTCGATCATGTCGGGTGCAAGTTTAATAGCTATGCCCAGTTCGCTGATGGCGTCATCCAGGTTGCCGCTCTTTTGCAGGGCCCGTCCGAGATAGTAGTGAGCGTCCGCATGGTCAGGCATGAGCTTCACTGCTGTTGTCAACGCAACAATGGCGCCTTCGAAATCATTAGAAAACCAGCGAGCCGCTCCGAGATAGTATTGTGCTTGACCAAAATCAGGTTTGAGCCTAACCGCTGTTTCAAGTTCCGAGATCGAATCTTTCAGCTGGCCCTTCACGCCAAGCGCATACCCAAGGTAGTAGTGAGCTTCGGCGACATTCGGTTTCAGCCGAATGGCTTCGCGAAACTGAACGATCGCCGAATCCAGATCTCGCTTGCTTTGATAGGCAGCACCTTGTAACAGGCGCGCTTCTACTTCCCCGGGTTTGAGCGCGATCGCCTGTTTAGACGCCACGATCGCTCCGTCAAAATCGCCGGTTTGTTGTAGGACGGAGGCAAGTCCCAAGTGGGCTTCGTAAAGGCGCGGGTTGATTTGGATAGCCTTGCGGAATGATTCTCCCGCCGCGACGCTCTCGCCTTTCCTGGCCAGCGCGATGCCGAGCGCGTTATAAGCAGCGGCAAACCTGGGATTCAGCTTCGTTGCCAGCGTCAGTTCTGCAATTGCCTGGTCCAACTCCTGCCTTTCCAGGAGCTGCATCCCAGTTTGATAGTGTTGGTCAGCTCCGCGGGTTTGGCTTCGGCGCTGGCCCAGCGCAGTAGCAGGTGCAAGCAAAAGAAGACTAGTCATCACGACGCAGGATAGTGTCTTAATTTGGAGTGCGACGACACGACCACCCCAGCGCGGCTGCCGCGCCGG
>JALYSR010000180.1 GCA_030854715.1 Acidobacteriota bacterium | reverse complement strand
ATCCAGCAGATGTGGGGCGGCACAACGCACAACTGGGCCACCTTTGCCTACGGCGAAGTCTATGTCGCCCCCAGCTTCGGTGGTAGTCTGCTGGTCAACGGGCCGAATAACAATTACGTAAGCGTGTTAACTCGAGTCGATCTCGCCGACGGATCCTATTTTACTTTCAATTACAACGCCGCTTTCGGCCAGGTGAATCGCATCAACCATTATGCTGCCGACGCGCATCTGCTGGCTTACGTCTCTTACAATGTGGATTCGAGTGCCGGACAAACTGACTGTCCCCGCTTCACCGAACGCCGAGACTGGGCTGAATACTGGAATGGAGACGGCGACGGTGTTCCGGCAACTAATGAAGAAGCTGTGACTACCTACAGCGTTGCCGGTGACAGCTCCTGGACGCAGCAGACGGCGCCCGACGGCACCATCTCCAAAGAATTCTTTGCCACCAGCGGCTGGCAAAGCGGCCTCACGACCAGCAGCGAAATCTGGTCCGGGGGCGTGAAGAAAAAATGGACCACCATCGCCTGGACGCAGGACGATGAAACCCTGGCCTATCAAAAGAACCCGCGCGTCACCGAGACCAACATCTACGACGCCGAGGGCAATCGCAAGCGCGTGACGATTAATTACTACCCGGCGTCGTCCTTTAGCTTGCCGAGCGATGTTTACGAATACGCCGTTGATGGGAGCACGTTGTTGCGGCGCAGTCACACCGATTACAACCTCAACCCGATTTACACGGATCGGCGCATTATCGGTTTGGTGTTTGGCCAGTATGTATATGACGGCGGCGGTGCTCTGCAATCGAAACAACTTTATCATCGAGACTGGGACGGGTATTGGCTGGTAGACCAGGGAGCAGGCGTAGGCCACGATAACGCCAACTACGGCGTGGGTTTCGTCAACGGGCGCGCCAACCTGGTGTTGGTCGAGCGTTACGACGTGCAGTACCCGGATGATCAGACACGCGTCTTGAGCGTCAAGACCGGCTATGACACCAACGGCTCCGTGATCTTCAGCGGAGATGGCATGTGGCACCGCAGCGACATCAGTTACGCGGACGCCTTTTCGGACGGCGTAAACCGCAACACGTTTGCATTCCCCACGACGGTGACTGATCCGGATGGCTTCTCATCAACAGCACAGTACAACTACGACTTTGGCGCCGGGACGCGCACGCAGGATCCCAAAGGCGCCGTGCAAACAATGACCTACGACTGGGCTGGACGAATCGATCGAGTTACCAGCCAGAATACCGGTGCCTACACGCGCTATATTTATGGCCCAACCTACGTCCAAAGTCTCTCCAGTGTGAATACTGTTGCGGATGAAGCATATTCAGGGCAGTTCTTCGATGGCGGTGGCCGGCTCACCGCTACGTCCCAGAACCATCCGGGCAGCAGCGGCGGCTACAGCGCCGTAGTCACGGCCTATGATGTGATGGGTCGGGTGAGTCAACAGTCGAATCCCGCTGAGATTACTCCCAGCGGCATACCCACTGGTGATGACGCGGCAGGCTGGGCCTGGACCTTTCAAACCTATGATTGGAAGGGCCGAGCCTTACTTACAACGAACCCCGATGGGATGACACGTGAAGCTTCATACGGCGGCTGTGGTTGTGCGGGCGGCGAGGTGACCACCGTCAGAGATGAGCGCGGACGGCGGCGCCGGCTGACGAAGGATGTCCTTGGCCGGCTGAAGCAGGCCGATGAGCTAAACTGGGACCAGAGCATTTACGCCAGCACCAGCTACAACTACAACGCGCGCGATCAGCTCACCAGCAGCAATCAGTCCGGACAGGTGCGCAGCTTCAGCTACGACGGTTATGGCCGCCTGTCAGCGAAGTACACGCCTGAGCAGGGTGCGACCAGTTACAGTTATTTTCTGAACGACACAGTGCAGACGATGACCGACGCGCGCGGCGCGACCACAACCTTCGCTTACAACAATCGCGATCTCGTAACCAATATCGCTTACGGCGTGCCCGCCGGAGTTGCGGCGACTTCAAACGTAGTGTTTGGATATGACGAAGCCGGCAATCGCACCAGCATGGCGGATGGTTTGGGCAGCGTGAGTTATGTCTACAACACGCTCTCGCAGATAACTTCGGAGACGCGGACGTTCAGCGGTGTAGGCTCGTATAGATTGAGTTATGGCTACAATCTGGCGGGCGAGTTGACGAGCTTGACCAACCCTTTTGGCGTGGTGGTGGGCTACAATTACGATGCGGTGGGCAGACCAATATCAGTGACCGGTTCAAACTATGCAGGCGTCACCAGCTATGTTAACAACATTGCCTATCGCGCTTTTGGTATGAAGCAGATGAGCTACGCCAATGGGCGCACACTCTCGCTCAGCTACGACAACCGGCTGCGGTTGACGGGTTGGGACATTCCCGGAGTGCTGGGCTGGAGCTATGCCTACGACACGCCGCTGATTCACGAGAACACTGGGCGAGTGGCCTTCGCCAACAATCTCTACGATCACACGCTGGATCGCAGTTACGACTATGACGCGGTGGGGAGAATGTGGGCCTCGCACTCAGGAG
>JALYSR010000176.1 GCA_030854715.1 Acidobacteriota bacterium | reverse complement strand
GTCGATACCAGCCCAATCTCAACGCCAATCTTTTCGGAAAGAAAATCAACATAACGACGCGCGTTCGTGGGAAGGGAATTCATCTCTGTCATTCCCACGGTGGAAGTCTGCCAACCGGGCAACGTTTCATAAACCGGTTCGATGCGTCGCAGGTCCTGCGACACCGCCGGAAGGGATTCGCACGTCCGCCCGTCAAGTTTATAACCAGTGCAGATCTTTATTTCTTCCAGCGCGTCGAGCACGTCGAGTTTCGTGAGCGCGACTGAAGAGAAGCCATTGATTTCCGCAGCGTAACGGGTAGCGAAGGCGTCAAACCAGCCGCAGCGGCGCGGCCGGCCCGTTGATGCTCCGTATTCTCGCCCTCGCTCGCGAATCAGTTGGCCCATCTCCGCCTCGCCTTCAACCATCTCAGTGGGAAACGGACCTTCGCCAACGCGCGTAGTGTACGTACGCACTATTCCCAGTACGCCGGTCAGGCGATTCGGCGCCAGGCCTGTGCCAATGATGGCTCCGCCCGCGACGGTGTTCGACGAAGTTACGAATGGATAAGTGCCATGATCCACGTCGAGCAATGTCGCCTGCGCTCCCTCAAGTAGTATCGATTTTCCTTCGGTGGCGGCAACATTCAAAAAGTGGGTCGTGTCGCCAATGAAGGCGCCGAGGCGTTCAGTCAGACGCAACATTTCCTTAAAAATCTCTTCGGCGTCCAGCTTCTCGCCGCCATAGGCCTGGATGATTCGGTTGGCGTCTTCAAGATTTCTTTCAATGCGCGACCGCAGCACCTCCGGCACCAGGGCGTCAGCGGTGCGAATTCCACGACGACCGGCCTTGTCTTCATAAGCGGGGCCAATCCCGCGCAGCGTAGTGCCCACCTTCTCGTTGCCGAGCCGCTCTTCACTCGTATGATCCAAAGCCCGGTGGTAGGGAAGTATTAGGTGAGCGCGTGAGCTGATCTTGACTCGCTCGGGAGAAACCTCAATGCCCTGGGCCATCAGTCGATCGGCTTCTTCAAAAAACGCCTTCGGATCGATCACCATGCCGTTGCCGAGCACGCAGGTCTTGCCTTTATGAACAATTCCAGAGGGCAGGAGATGAAGCACAAACGATTTGTCGCCGACTTGTACGGAATGCCCGGCGTTGTGGCCGCCCTGGTAGCGCGCCACAATGTCGAAGTGCTCCGCGAGCAAGTCAACGATCTTGCCCTTCCCTTCGTCGCCCCACTGAGCGCCTATTACAACGATTATTTTGGACATGAATTAAGAAGTATGCAGCAAACAGTAAACAGCAAACAGCAGCGACGTTTTCAGAACCCGGCTGTCTGCTGTTTGCTGTTTACTGGTTGCTTTCAATTAGGCCGTGGCCGCGCCGCTCACGTGCTTGTCAATCATCTTCGAAATTGCCTCTTTCGAGGTTGCCCCGACGACGCGTTCCTCTTCCTTGCCGGCCTTGAAGAGAATGAGAGTTGGAATTCCTTTTATTCCGTAACGTTGCGAGATGGATGGATTGTCGTCAACATTCAACTTTACTACCCGCGCACTGGCTACATACTTCTCGGCAACCGCATCAACAGTGGGCGCCAGCATGCGACAGGGCGCACACCAGGCAGCCCAGAAGTCTACCAGCACGGGCCTGTCTGACTGCAAAACGTCTTTTTCAAAACTGCTGTCACTAACTTCAGTCACAAGTTCACTCATTAACGTTCTCCTTTTTCCCCCATAAATCCAGGTGCTAAAACAGTTCAGACGGGTTTCTTGCTTGAGTCTTTGCATCGAACTCACGAACTCCAACCGCAGTCGATGCTGGCAAAGGAATCTACGGCAACTTGATTATTTCCTGATAAAGCTGAACATATTTCTGCGCGGCCGCTTCCCAGGAGTTATCCATTGCCATCCCGTTCAGTCTTATCTTCTGCCACACTTCGGGCTTGCTATAAAAGTAAAGTGCTTCGCGTATTTTTTCAAGCAGCGCGCCCGCATTGTATGGACGAAACTTGAAACCATTTCCGGCGCCATGTGTTGGATCGAAATCCTGGACCGTATCATCGAGCCCGCCGGTGGCGCGCACGATCGGCACGGTGCCGTAGCGCATGCTGTACATTTGATTGAGTCCGCAGGGTTCATAATACGACGGCATCAGGAACATGTCTGCTCCGGCCTCGATTTGATGCGCGAGGGGCTCGCCAGCGTAGCCCTTGTAGATACCCACGCGTTGCGGCGCGCTGTCGTGCCATCGCTGCAGAAAATCTTCATACTCCTTCGCGCCCGCGCCCAGCGCTATGAAAAGTGACCCGGTCTGGAGAATCGCCGGAGCGATTTGCCGGATCAAATCGTAGCCCTTCTGTGAAACCAACCTTGAAATGATGGCGATGATTGGACGATCAAGATCTTCGGGCAAACCAAATCGACGCAGCAGGTCGCGCTTGCACTCACGCTTGCCGGATAGGTCTTTCGCCGAGAAGCGTGCAGCAATGTGCGTATCTGTATCCGGATTCCAAAGTTCGTAGTCAACGCCATTTGTTATTCCCGCGAGCCGATCGCGGCGCGCGCGAAGTATCCAGTCGAGGCCGGCGCCGTGTTCCGGCGTCTGTATCTCCTCAGCATACCGGCGGCTAACGGTTGAAAGTGCGTCCGCAGCGACCAGCCCTGCTTTAAGTGCCGACGCGACGCCTTTGAGCATGAAGTCATCTTTATCCGGAGAATCGCCAAAACCCAGCCACCAAAGGTCGCCGGGATCGAACGCACCCTGATAGGCAAGATTATGGATGGAGAAAAGCGTCTTAGTCTTTTGAAAAAACTCCTGGTAACGACGACGCGCGCGTAGTTCCATCATGGCAAAGCCGCAGGGCCAATCGTTGCCATGCACGACGTCGGGTTGCCAGTTAACATGTTTGACTAAAGCCAGCGCTGCTCGCGAGAAAAACGCAAACCGTTCCTGATCGTTGGCGAAGCCGTAGATTGAAGGCTTATCAAAGAACTCCGGCGCATCAACCAGATAGGCGGTGGCCCCGGCGGCGGCGCTCTCATAAAAAGACGTTGGCCTGATCTGGCCGCGCCATTCCACGGGCACGTCTTTGATAACAGAATCTTTGAGAAGGGTTCTGTCGATTTGCTGATAGAGGGGAAGAATGACGCGCGCATCTACATTCTGTTTGCCAAGCGCCTTGGGCAGCGCCCCGGCAACGTCAGCTAAGCCACCGGTCTTGGCGAAGGGCACAACTTCAGACGAAAGGACCGCGATGCGCATAAGGAGAAGGATGAATTATGAAGGATGAAGGATGAAGGATGAAGGAGAAGAGATCAAGTTGAAACCATTGATCAGCGCGCAAATCGAAGGATCAAGGCGGAAGGATGAAGGATGAAAGATGAACGACGACCCAAAGTAAATCAAATCCCACAAGGAACGGGGCGGAAAGACTATTCATCCTTCCTCCCTCCGCCTTCATCCTTGCTTCTAGCTTTGCATTGACGCCAGGAATTCTGCGTTTGATTTTGCCTTCTCGAGGCGCTCGAGCACTACTTCCATCTGCTCGACCGGTGAAAGGGGATTCAAAACACGACGCATAACCCAGATTCGGTTCAGGTCTTCCTTGCTGAGCAGCAGTTCCTCTTTGCGGGTGCCGGACCGTTGCAGATCGATGGCCGGGAAAAGTCGCTTGTCGCTGAGCCTGCGATCGAGGTGAATTTCCGAGTTACCCGTACCTTTGAACTCTTCAAAAATCACATCGTCCATGCGCGAGCCGGTGTCGATCAAGGCGGTGGCGATGATCGTCAGCGAGCCGCCCTCTTCAATGT
>JALYSR010000172.1 GCA_030854715.1 Acidobacteriota bacterium | reverse complement strand
TCCGCCGTTAGCTCCAGCTCGAGCAGGTAAGCCTCCTTTTCCCCACCTTCTTTGATTTCAACTGGTTGGCTGGAGGTCTTGGCGTTAAGCGGATACTTGACGGAAGGAGCCAAGGTCGCAGGGAATTGAGCAGGACCCATGCGCAGCAGTGGCATAACATGAAGCACCCATTTCCCATCCTCTTCTTCGCGCACGGCAACACTGCCTGAAACATGTATGTGAGAAGATTGGCGACCGAGCCAAACGGGCTTCTCGCCATCAGCCCCGGCCCCACTGGGTACTTCGAGGATTGAAAATCGCTTGATACGCTGCGTTAAATGTTCCGCGAGGTCGTGGTGCAGTAGATGAAACCGATCATCTCCTTTTAACTTGCAGCGGGTTAACGGAGTGTTTTGAACAACATTGAAGGGTTGGATCCAGAAGGTATATCGAAAAGGCTCCTTCGACTCTTTCATCAGCAGGTTAGTTCGGCGCAGGGTGTAGTAAACAACTCCTGCCGAGACGACGACTACCCAACCTATTGCCTGATAGCGGCCTATTTCAAGGAACGCAAGCTCGTTAAAGCGAAACCGCACCAGGCTGTAAAAAAAATTGCCGACTGCGTCGAGATAATTCTTAGTCGACAGCACCAGCGCGAGTTGCAACCCGCCCGACAGAGCGGCGAGGAGGCCGGCGGAATTACCCACGTGCTTGCGTCGCAGCAAACTCGACTCGACATCCTGGAGTTGCTTCCACTGGCTGCCGGATGGAATCAGGTCTCGAATATTCAAAGCTGTTACTCTTAGCAAGAGCAGTTCTAAATGTTTACCTGGAAAGACTTGAGGGCTGGAACGACAAAAAACGCGATTGCAGGGCCATGAGGTCCAGCCCGTTTACAGCCGAATCGTTAAGCGTAAACCGTGAATCGAGGAATCAATTGCGGCTGCGAGGTGGCGATAATAAGAGAACCCCGTCGCCGGAGTCAATAAAGAATATTGACGGCAAGCAGCCCATTGAATTTAGGTTACCGGAAGCGGCGGGTGCTAGACGCTCGTGATCTCGTGTTCTTTCGACTTTGAAAGCTCGTCAATTCTGCCGATATAGGTGTTGGTGAGTTTCTGCACCTCTTCAAGCCCGTCGCGTTCGTTGTCTTCAGAAATCAGTTTGTCCTTGAGCATCTTCTTCAAACGTTCGTTTGCATCCCGACGGATATTGCGGACGGCGGTGCGGTGATCCTCCGCAATCTCGTGAACCTGTTTAGCGAGCTGCTTGCGCCGCTCTTCGGTAAGCGGCGGAATAGGAATTCGTATTAGCTTCCCGTCGTTTGAAGGATTAAGCCCAAGGTCGGCGGCTCGTATGGCTTTTTCTACCGCAGGCAGTTGAGTCTGATCCCACGGTTGTACCGTCAACATCTGCGGTTCGGGGGCATGTACCGAAGCCATCTGGCCCAGCGGAGTCATGTTGCCGTAATAGTCAACCGAGACTGAGTCCAGCAAGGTCACAGCAGCGCGACCGGTGCGCACCGTGGCTAACTTACGACGGAAGTCTTCAATGACCGTGTCCATGCGCGGTCGCGTGTCTCTGATTACGTCGTTCTCGCTCATCTATTTGGCTCCCGCACCAACTACTTATTGAGACAGACCTTTGTGCCAACTGTTTCGCCCGCCACCACACGCTTGATATTTCCAGCCTCTCGCATGTTGAAAACAATGATCGGCAGGTTGTTGTCCATGCACAAGGAGATTGCGGAAGCGTCCATTACCTTCAATTGCCGCTCCAGCACCTCCTGGTAGGTTATGCAATCATAACGAGTCGCAGAAGAGTCGAGCATTGGGTCGGCTGAATACACTCCGTCCACTTTCGTGGCCTTGAGAATAATATCGGCCTTGATTTCGAGCGCCCGCAGCGCAGCCGCAGAGTCGGTGGTGAAGTAAGGATTGCCGGTGCCTGCCGCCAGGATTACGACGCGATCTTTTTCCAGGTGGCGCACAGCACGCCTGCGAATGAATGGCTCCGCTAGCTGCGGGATGTCCAGGGCGGACATAACGCGCGTGTTCACCTCAAGTTTTTCCAACGCATCCTGCAATACCACGGCGTTCATGACAGTTGCCAGCATGCCAATGTAGTCGGCGGACGATCGATCCATATTGCCGGCGCTCTTCGAGACACCGCGAAAGATATTTCCGCCGCCGACAACTACCGCGACCTGTACACCAAGTTCATGAACAGCTTTCAGCTCCTCCGCAACTGTGCGAGCGACGTCTACGTCGATCCCATAGTTTTGCCCGCCCATCAGGGCTTCGCCGGAAATCTTTAACAACACGCGCCGGTAGGCTAGTCCAGCTTTGTCGAAATTTGATTTTACAGAGGTCATTGGCGTGGAACTTTGCGGCCCTTTGCGTCATCTTCGCGTTCTTTGCAGTTGGATTTCTTAAACCCTACACCACTTAAACCGCAAAGGGCGCAAAGGCTTCGCAAAGACACGCACAGCAGAAAAATTACTCTGAATTAACTCATCAGCGAGGCTACTTCGCCGCCGAAGTCTTCATCACGTCGCTCAAGTCCCTCGCCCATCTTGTAGCGCGTAAACCGTCGAATTGTAATCTTCTCGCCGGTTTTTGCCACCTTTTCGGTGACCAGCTCGGCCACAGTCTTGGCAGGGTCCTTAACAAAAGGCTGGTCGAGCAAAACTGACTCTTCGTAAAACTTATTGAGGCGCCCCTCAACAATCTTGTCGATCACCTGATCAGGCTTGCTTGCGTTCTTCGGATCGTTTTTAGCCTGGGCGCGCGCGATCTCTTTTTCCTTGTCGAGATCGGCGGCGGCTACATCCTCGCGCGAAACATATCGCGGCTCAGCAGCGGCGACGTGCATCGCAATATCTTTTACGAGTTGCTGAAACTCTTCGCCACGGGCGACAAAGTCAGTCTCGCAGTTCACTTCGACCAGAACGCCAACTTTACCACCCATGTGGATGTAGGAGCCAACGATACCCTCAGCGGCGATGCGCCCTTCTCGCTTCTTGGCGGAGGCAAGTCCACGCTTCCGCAAGATATCAACAGCGCGTTCTTCATTGCCCTCAGCCTCTACCAGCGCATTCTTACATTCCATCATTCCCGCGCCCGTTTTTTCACGAAGCTGCTTCACCGCACCTGCTGTTACTTCTGCCATGATTCTGAAACTCTCCGATTGATGTGAAGTCTCCTGCCAGTACCGCAGGCGGTACTGACAGGAGCGCTACTTAATGAAAAGCGCAGCCCGGCGGGAGTCCCGCTTTTAAGGCTGCGCTCGCCGATGGTTAAGAATCTCGAAATACTCGGGTTCAGTTAGCTGCTACAACCGACTCCGCACCTTCATCTACCGCCGTCTCGGCAGCTGGTGTTTCCGGGGCTGAAGCGGAAGAACCAGTTTGACCGGCATCACTGCCATTATTCGTTTGCGGTGTTTTCGCGATTTCCGCCTGCGCCGCCGACTCTACAGCCTCAGCTTCACCTGCGGTCCCATCTTCCCCTTGCTGGGCAGCCACGCCGCCTTCGGTGGCGATCTGCTGACCTTCAAGAATCGCATCCGCTATTCGCGAAGCGAAGAGGCGCACCGCGCGCAAGGCGTCATCATTGCCGGGAATGACGTAATCAATTCCCTCCGGCGAGCAGTTGGTGTCGACGACCGCCACGATGGGAATACCTAAGCGGTTAGCTTCCGCGACCGCAATCTCTTCTTTCCTGACGTCAATAATAAAAACGATATCGGGCAACCGGCTCATCGACTTGATTCCCGACAGGTTCTTATTCAAGCCTTCGCGCTCGCGATCGAGCTTGATTCGTTCTTTTTTTGTCAGTTTTTCATAGCGGCCATCGGTCTGCATGGCCTCGAGATCTTTGAGACGCTTGATAGACTTCTGAACAGTCTGGAAGTTTGTCAGTAGCCCGCCCAGCCAGCGCTGGTTAACATGATATTGGCCACTGCGTTCGGCTTCTTCGCGAACAGCGTCCTGGGCCTGTCTCTTCGTGCCAACGAAGAGGACGGTCTTTCCCCTGTCTTCGGCGATCTGGTTGGTGACAAACCCGAGCGCATCGCGAAACATACGCTGAGTTTTCTGAAGATCAATAATGTAAATGCCGTTGCGCTCGCCGAAGATGTATTCCTTCATCTTGGGATTCCAGCGCCGAACCTGGTGGCCGAAGTGTACGCCAGCCTCCAGGAGTTCTTTCATCGTAACCTGAACCAAACTAAATCTCCTTTTCAGTGAATTGGTTTAATGTACTCACCATAACTCCATGGCTCTCCTTTGGAAGAGCAACCAATCCGAGCTACGGCAATGGTTTTTGCTATCGGCTTATCGCTTCGAGAATTGGAAGCGCTTACGGGCGCCCTTCTGCCCATACTTCTTGCGTTCCTTGATGCGCGGGTCGCGGGTTATCAGGCCCGCCTGCTTCAGTGCCGGACGAAGATCCGCATTGTACTCGAGCAACGCGCGGGTAATGCCATGACGGATAGCGCCTGCTTGGCCCGCCGGTCCTCCGCCTCGCACATTGATCAGGACGTCAAACTTAGCGCCCGTTTCGGTCAACTGTAGAGGTTGCCGAATGATCATGCGCAATGTTTCGTTAGGAAAATACGTATCGAATGGCTTGCGATTGATTTTGAACTCGCCTCCACCAGCTCGCAGGTAAACTCTGGCAGTTGCACTCTTTCGTCGTCCTGTTCCGTAGTATTCAATTTCAGCCACAGTTATATCTTCCTCTTTATTAACTCTGCATTTTTAGGATTGGTTTGACTTGGTGGTGAGTTCGTGGGCCTGGGGGCGTTGGGCGGTGTGCCGATGTTCGCCATCGGCGTAAACCTTTAATTTCTTGGCCATGGCCTTGCCCAGTTTCGATTTGGGCAACATGCCCTGGACCGCCAACGTGATCACCCGGTCCGGGCGCTTGGCAAACATATCCGCGGCCGAGACTTCGCGCAGGCCGCCCGGATAAAGCGTGTGGTGGCGATACAACTTCTGCTCCATCTTGGTGCCTTTGAGAACAGCCTTACGGGCATTGATCACGATTACGTGATCGCCCATGTCCATGAAGGGAGTCCACGCTGGATTACGTTTCCCACTCAGAATCGAAGCCACTTCAGACGCCAGGTGGCCCACCGTTTGACCGGCTGCATCCACGACGTACCATTTGCGTTTTCCAGCGAGATCCTTGCCGCTGGGGAAGAATGTTGACATGGTTAACTATCTCTGTTTTCAGCGAATAAAACGCGAACGGCTAGAATAACCAACGCCTCAAAACGTGTCAAGTTGCGACTCGGAGGGGAGAAATCAGGAGTCCGAAGACAGAAGTCAGAAGTGAGGAGGTAAAGCCGGGGGACAGCGGCAGGGGTTAGGAATCATCAGAAAACAGAAAAACAGGAGACAGAGGCCAGGAACTGCCTGACTTCTGTCTCCTGAATTCTGACTTCTGTCTCCTGCGGTTACGGCTGTGAAGGTTTCGAGCCGTCATTCCTTTTCAGCTTGGGGGCTTCCTGCTTTTCAGCCGGTTTTGCCTCGGCGCCGTCCGGATTGGTCGTGTTCTGATCATCCGGCGTTGATTGCCGTCTCTTCAGCGTCGGCCGTCCCGGTACCCCGTCCTCTGCTCGAGGCAGCGCGCCCGTGCTTGAAGCTCGGGAGTTGGAAAGACGCAGCAAGCGCGACTTAACTCGCTGAAACTCTGAGGTGCTGATTATGTACTCTTCGCGTTCAGGAAACCTTGCTGCCAGCGCTTGAGAAGCGGCGCGTCGTTCTGGAGGCGCCGGATGCGATGCGAAGGCGCGAGCTATAAGCCCGGGCTTCTTCTTGTTCTTTGCCTCGAGCTTTTCAAACATCGTGGCCATCGCGCTCGGATCGTAGCCTGCTGCCCACATGTACTGAATCCCAAGCTTGTCTGCTTCCTCTTCCGCGCCGCGACTAAACTTCATGAACATGCCCATCAAGCCAAGTCCTGCGGTGTTCTGATAAATCATTCCCGGAATGCCACCGAGAAAAATCGAGCCACCTATTGCAAGATATTCCATCAACGATGCCTTCGTTTGGTTTTCCACGGCATGCCGGGCAGCCACGTGAGCGATCTCATGGGCCATCACCCCCGCTACCTCAGCTTCATTGTCGGCAGCCAAAAGCAAACCTTTGTTGACATAGAAAAACCCGCCGGGCAACGCGAATGCATTGACCTCGTCCGAATCGATCACCTTAATCGTAAAAGGAATCTTCGCATCCGAGTGAAGCACAATGTTCTGACCGACACGATTGACGTACTCAGTGATGACTGGATCGTCAACAAACTTCGCCTGCCGATCCACTTCCGCCGCCAACTCCCGACCGAGTCTGACTTCCTTCTCTGTCGAGCCGCTCATCTTGGCAATGATGCCTTTATTGATGTTGCGTTTCCCGATCATGTTGGGGTCTTCGTTTACCGCAAGCGTCTTGTTCGAGCTGGAAGTCGTGGCAGGAGTCTTTGGTTTCGTGTCTTTAGTGCTGGCGGTACTGCTGGAAGTCGGCTCCTTGGAAGGACTGGTTGTTTGGGCGAAGCTCGCTATGGAACCTGCAGCCAGGGAAGACAATAAAATTAGGGCGGTGAATATGCGGGAGAAGCTGTTCATCTTGAAAAACCTCCAGAAATTCAAAAACATGCGTTGCTGAAAAGAATTCTGGGGAAAATCTTTCCAAGGCTGCTGATTGAGGGTTGTTACGTGGGCGAAAACTCCAAACCTGGCTTAGCCCGAAAACCGCAGATCGATTCAAGCTGTTTTCGCTATTTTCAAACGCGCAGTCTATGATGCCCGCCTCTAGCCGCATGGTTGCGCGCGTCAGGGAAATGCAGAAGTGCAAATCTCGGGTCTCGCGTCGTCAAACGCTGGAAGCTTTTGGCGATGGCGGGATGGCCACCATTGTAATGCACCGCTCTCCAAAAAGCCTAAGAATTCAGGAGTTTGTTTCCTTAAATAAGGCAGCAACGCAAAACTGTTGGTTTGCGTGTCCCGTTGATGCCCAGGAAAAAAGACCATAAGACCAGGCCTTCGGTTTCCATAATCGGTTTCGGCCGGCTCGGGCAGGCCCTGGCCATAGCCCTACGGTCGGCAGACTATCCCATTTTGGCCGTGGTTGCCCGGCGCGCTGCTAAAGCCAGAAAAGGTCTGCTTTCACTAAGACGGGACAACTCGGCGGTTGCGTTAAGTGCGGACCAGCTTGAACAACTTCCCACAACTGACCTCATTCTTATTGCCACCCCTGACGATGTGATTGAAGAGACTGCGCGGCGGCTTGCCGCGATAGAAATTGGACGAACCAAGCTTGCAAGAACCCGCCGTCGCACCGTGCTCCATACCAGCGGCGCGCTCTCTTCCGAAGTCTTGTCTCCTCTTAAACAAGTCGGGTTCCATACGGGCTCCCTGCATCCGCTGGTTTCGGTGAGCGAGGCTCGCGCGGGAGCGAAGGCTTTGCGCGAAGCGTTTTATTGTCTGGAGGGCGAGCTGGCAGCGATGCGAGTTGCGCGCTTAATTGTCCACGACCTCGAGGGCACTGGCTTTTCGATTCCCTCGGAGAGGAAAGCGCTTTACCATGCGGCGGCGGTGATGGCCTCGCCTCATGTCATTGCGCTATTCGATCTTGCCACCGAGATGCTCTCCGCGTGCGGACTCAGCAGGAAAAGGGCGCGCGAGGCGCTGCTGCCGTTGCTTGAGAGCACAGTTAATAACCTAATGGTTTCGGATCCAGCTAAGGCGTTAACCGGAACGTTCGCCCGCGGCGATCTTGCCACGGTAAAAAAACATCTTGTCGCTCTTTCCGAGTTGTCCCGCGATGGACACGATGAAGCCTTGGAGGTTTATCGACTCCTTGGCCTCCACTCGCTGAAGCTGGCAGAAAAGAACAAGCTGGACCCGCAACTGCTGGAGCAGATTCGGAAACTTTTGAACTGAAGCGCCAACGGCGCGAAATGTCCCCGCCTTTGGCGCTTAAGAGAAGAGCCTTTGCGGCTCTTTGCGGACCCTTTGCGCTCTTTGCGGTGCAAGACACCGTTGGCATTTGTCGATTCCTGTTTCACGATTTACGATTTACTTTTCACCATTCACTGGTTTTATGGAACGTTCGCCCAGCGATAGTTATAGCCTGACCTTGCGCGTCAAGCTTTCCACGCGCGCCGGTACTCTTGGCGAAGTGGCCACGGCGATCGGTACAGGCGATAAACACTTTCTAACTTGCATGCGGTTAACATATAAGCGGGTGGGTCGCTCCAGGATGTAACATCGCGGATATCTGCACCGCGATCTCTACTATCGACAGTGCCAACTCAATCATGGTAAAAGCGCTGCACAAGTTCTGCCCAGTTCCAGTTGGCGACAATCCGGGAGACCAAGAACATGCAAGCAACCCCCGCAATCACTCGCAGGCGACGCGAGCGTTTCTTTTACCTCGGCATGTCAATGGCCGCCGTGATTACCGTCTTCGCCGGCTTCGCTCCTACCTACTATCTCAGACCCTATTTCAACACCGCGCCATTGATGCCGCTGCTTCATTTGCACGGGTTGGTGTTCACCTCCTGGCTGGTGCTGTTCGTGACTCAAACAACGCTCGTCGCCGCGCATCGCACCGATATTCATCGTCGTTTGGGAATCGTCGGAGGCGTGCTTGCGGTACTCATGATCCTGCTCGGCGTCACCACGGCTATCATCAGGGCGAAGCAGGGAGCAACGCCAATACCTGAAGTATCGCCACTTTCATTTCTGGTAATTCCCCTCGGCGACATGTTCGTGTTTTCCATACTGATAGGAGCAGGTTTTTATTACCGGCGGAGGCCGGACGTGCACAAACGGCTGATGCTGCTGGCAACCATCGCGATTTTGGGCGCGGCGATTGCGCGGTTACCTTTGGCGATTATGAAGGCGGGCCCGCCGGCATTCTTTGGTTTGACTGACGTGTTAGTCCTGACCTGTGTGGCCTATGATCTCGTTACGCTGCGACGTGTCCATCGCGCCACGGCATTGGCCGGCCTCTTGATAGTTGCGTCACAGCCACTACGCCTGATGCTCGGCGGCACACACGTCTGGCTCTCCTTCGCCGCCTGGTTAACTCACTGGGTCGGTTAGTTAGCCAAGCTATTGCTTGTTCAGATTGACGTTGGACCTTGGACGTTGGACTTAGGACCCGCCGAGGATCTCTTTTGCCGCGCGTTGGCCGGTTTCAATGGCGCCGTGCACCGTTCCAACGTGGCCCACACTCATCGCTTCGCCAGCGAAGAAGAGGATGTTGTCGACCGGGGTCGCCAAAGTTTGCTGCGCCTCGAGGCCATTGACTGGGAGATAGGCGTAGGCCCCGCGCGAGAAAGGATCTGAATTCCAGTCGTGAGCGTGAGTTGAAACGAGCAGCTTGCGCAGTCGCGATTCCGAGATACCGAAGATCATGTGAAGCGACTTCAAAGCTTCTTCCAGAAGCGAATTGCGAGGTAAACGTGTCGCCATCGTTTTTCCACTGAGTTTCATAAGCCGCTCTGCGTTTGTTCCCCCGATCCATCCCACCAAAACAGGTGCCCGAATATGAAGCAAGCTCCACCAGGTCGGCAGTGGGGCTTCGGGATAATGAACAAAACTCAGTTGAGACAAGTCCTCACCCGCAAATGGCCCGCGGGTATGCAGGCCCTCCCAGAAGCGCTCGCTGAAGCGCAGAGTAATGTGGACGACATGACCCAAAGCCAGCCCGCGAATTGCATTTCGTTTCTCTTCGGGAAGGTCGGGAACAAAACGAACGGCGCCGATCTCATCAAAACTACTTTGCAATACGCCGAGTGGTAAGGTAATCAAGAGGCGTGACGCCTCAAAAGTTTGAGGATAACCGCCCAATGAATCACCTGAAACACAAGTGGCCTCAACCCCAGGCGCGTTCCAGTTGATTTCTTTGACGACGGTGTTGAGTCGGAAGATGCAGCCGGCGGCCACAGCCTCGTCATGAAGCCGCCGGGTTACCGAATCGTAACCTCCGATGACGCGAAATGCCCTATCACCATCAATCTCGTCCGCGGCTTCGTTTGCTTTGATCAGCCCATGAACGCCGATGCGATCGATCCTACCGGCATGAAACCCTTCGACGTATCTGGTTGCAACCGCCTTCGCTTGCCGGCTCGCCTCATCATCAGGCAGTGACGCCAGAAATTTTCTGAACGTTTGGTCGGGTTGTTTCAAGTCCAGCAGGTCCATGAGCGCACGCAGTTTGTTCCAAAAATCATGCGACCTGGCTAAAACCCCCTTCTCGAAATACCAGTGGTGGTCACTAACATCACAAAATGGAATAGACGCCTCGTCGAATATTTTCATCAGCGCGGGATGTTTTCCGTGGACGAATTCTGCGCCCAACTCGATTGGCAGTGACGAAGTATCGTCTCGATGCGTGTAGATACGCCCGCCTATGCGGTCGCGCGCCTCCAGCACTGTTACCTGCGTACCAGCGACGGCAATGTCCCGTGCGGCAGCAAGCCCCGCCGCTCCGGCTCCGATGATCAAGACGTCATTCATAGGCGAATCATGATGCTAGTAAAGCGCGTGCATTTAATATGTTTCCGAAAGGCATGATAAAGAGATCGACCATGAAGAAGCCAGCGACACTTAATTTCGGCGCTGGTGTAGTTTCAATCGCCAGCATGCTGTAGGTCTGAAAGACCGTCAGTTAGTAGCCCCGTCCGTGAGGGCGGGTAATGCGAGGGTAGTTGTTTGAGCGCCGAAGGTGCGGCACGATTTGTTCCGGCCCTTCGGGCCTCGGGAGATCTACGTATCGAGTCCCCCGTCCTCACGGACGGGGCTACTAACTGCCGGTCCTACGGACCTGGTGGGTTCAAATTAAACAAGCACTTGATGTCGTCCCCAATGTTCGGCATACAGCATGCGGGCTTCCCACCATTCTAAACACCGCTTAAAATCAACCCAATGAAAAAGTTCCTTCATGGGGCATTGGACGTTTTGCTAATCGTCCTGGGCATTCTTTCCGCTGGACTCGGATTGAAAGGCTTTCTCATGTCGAGCCATTTCATCGACGGCGGCGTCACGGGTATTTCCATGCTGCTGTCGAATGTGCTCGGGTGGCAGCTCGCTATCCTTATCCCGGTTATCAATCTTCCTTTTATCGCGCTCGGCTTTCGCCAGATCGGGAAGGCGTTTGCACTTAGAAGCATCCTGGCGATTGCTGGTCGTCTTACCCTGGTCACCCCTGTCGGGAGGATTCCTTTCTGGCAAATACCGGCGTGATGATCCGAATCCCGAAGGCGCGCGGCGCACCGGCTTTCAATTTCCCCCAATTGACGAAGCGCGCGGCTCCGATGCCGTGGAGGCGCTCGAACGCGTGGCGAAAGCTAAGGGAGCAACCGTGGCGCAGGTGGCGCTGGCATGGCTTCTAACCCAACTCGGCGTTACCTCAATCATCATCGGCGCAAATAAGATGACTCAGTTAGAGGACAATCTGAAAGCGTCGGACCTGCAGTTGAGTGCGGAAGAACTGGCGCAACTCTCAGCCACTACGGCGCCCGCACCTCACTATCCGCAGTGGATGATCGAGCGCCAGAACGAAGGAAGGTCATGAGCGTAAACCGTGAACCGGGAGTCCGCGTAGTGGGCCCAACCGCCTAACTTATTTCGGTTCCCGGTTCCCGTTTCACCGTTCCCGTTCCTGCTGCTTGCTGTTTGCTGTATGCTTCCGCCATGAAAGCCATCCAAGTTTCCCGGATTGGTGGTCCTGAAGTTCTCACGCTAGTCGAGCTACCCGTTCCCGAACCCAAACCAAACGAAGCGGTGGTGCAGATTAAAGCGGCGGGCGTGAATTTCATTGACGTCTATTTTCGCGAAGGCCGCTATCCGGCACCGCGCCCTTTTGTAGTTGGCCAGGAAGGCGCAGGCATTGTGATAGCCATAGGCCCTGACGTAACCAGTGTGAAACTTCGCGAGCGCGTCGCCTACACCGGCAGTCTCGGAAGTTATGCCGAGTATGCGGCCGTGCCTGCAGACCGGCTGGTTAAGATTCCCGATGAGCTCGACTTCAATCAGGCTGCGGCTGCCATGCTCCAGGGCATGACGGCCCACTATCTCACGCACGCACCTATCCAATTAAACGCGGCGAGACAGCACTGATTCATGCGGCGGCTGGTGGCGTGGGGTTGCTGCTGGTGCAGATGTGCAAATTGCTGGGTGCCCGGGTCATTGGAACTGTTGGCTCAGAAGAGAAAGCCCGGCTGGCGCGCGACGCCGGTGCGGACCATGTGATCATCTACACGAAGCAGGACTTTGAAACCGAAACGCGACGGCTAACCGAAGGAAAAGGCGTCGACGTCGTTTATGACGGAGTAGGGAAGGACACTTTCGAGAAGGATTTGAACGTCATGAGGCCGCGCGGTTACGTTGTGCTCTTTGGCGGCGCGAGTGGTGCAGTGCCACCTTTCGATCTCTTGCAGCTCACACAGAAAGGTTCGCTCTTCGTCACGCGTCCCAGTCTGCAACACTACATTGCCAGCCGCGAAAAGCTGGAACAGCGTTCGAACGATGTCTTGCAGATGATCGTTCGCGGCGATCTGAAACTCCGCATTCACAAAGCGTATCAGCTGGCTGAAGCTCAACAGGCCCACCGCGATCTCGAAGGTAGAAAAACTATGGGCAAATTGTTGCTGATTCCCTGAACGAAGGCGCCGGAGGCAGGAGCAGACGGCAGGAGCAGTCGGCAGGTTACGGTTACCGGTTTTCTGATTGCTAACTGCTGAATGCTGATCTCTCGACTATTCTTTCGACTTCGTGCTCCTGCCGTCTGCTCCTGTCTCCTGTTCCGCCTCCTGCTCCTCCTCTTAGTTCCTTCGGTTTCCTGTAAACCGCAGCAGAAAGAAAAAGAGGTTGATGAAATCCAGGTAGAGCGATAGCGCGCCCACCACTGCAAACGCACCCACGCGGCCGTCTGGAAGCGCGACCGCCATCTGCTTCAGGCGTTGCGCATCCCACGCCGTCAGGCCAGTAAACACCAACACGCCAACTACTGAAATCACGAACTGCAGCGCAGCGCTGTGCCAGAAGAAACCAACGATCATAGCGATGATAAGTCCGATCAGGCCCATGAATAAGAATTGGCCCAGCCCAGCCAAACTTCTTTTAGTAACCGTTCCGAAGACCGCCGTGGCGCCAAACATCCCGGCCGTAATAATGAAGGTTTGAGTAATAGACGCGCCGGTGTAGATCAGGAAGATCACCGAGGAGGTGACTCCGACAAGCGCCGAGTATAGGATGAAGAGACCAGCAGCGGTCGTCGGGGCAACTTTGTTAACGCGTGCGGAAAGGTAAAAGACGAGTCCCAGCTGAGCGAAAAGCAAACCCCAAAACAGCAGTCGATTAAGGATCAGGGTTTCGATTAACGCTGGAGATGACGCCACCCCAAGGGCTGTCACGGCTGTAATCATCAAGCCGACGAACATCCAGCCATAGACCCGGGTCAGAAAAGCTCCCACTCGCTCGTCGCGCACGTCTGCCGGTACGAATGCAGCTTCTTTTGTTGAAGATTGATTCCACGAAGGTTGGTTCCAGCTCATTTTTCACACTCCCTATCAGTATCTCTCTACCCGTTCAAATCATTTACCTATAGAAGGATGCCCATTATATCCGGGTTCCGGAGAATTGACGCGTAATGCACTGAGCTTGTGGGGTTCTCTTTTGGTTTACTGACCACTGACTACTGACCACAGATTGCTGATTGCTTTCCCCGGTCTTATCATCCCCAGCATGCAAAACAAAGAAATCCGACTCGCCAGTCGACCGGTTGGCATGCCCACTCTCGACAACTTCCGTTTCGTTGATGCCGAAGTTCCACAACCAAAAGACGGAGAAGTTTTAGTGCGCACTCTATACATCTCCGTGGATCCTTATCTGCGCGGCCGCATGCGTGAAGGCCGCTCTTACGTTCCTCCGTTTTCAGTTGATCAGGTGATCCAAAGCGGAGCGGTGGGCGAGGTAGTTGAATCCCGCTCCCCGAAGTTTCAACCCGGAGACATTGTGACGGGCATGTTTGGCTGGCGGCTTTACAACGTCGTCAAAGCCGATGGTTTGATGAAAGTCGCGAACACTGGGACCGCAAATACTGGGACCACAAATACTGGGACCACAAATACTGGGACCGCAAATACTGGGACCGCAAATACTGGGACCGCAAATACTGGGAGCGC
>JALYSR010000170.1 GCA_030854715.1 Acidobacteriota bacterium | reverse complement strand
ACAGAATCCAGGAATGCGGGTATCAGGCGCACGTCATCCAGGGCGCAGAACGTACGGTCGTCGGCGCCGTCGGCAGCAATGGCCGAAGAGCGGAGATTGAAGCATTGCGCGCTGCCCCAGGCGTGGAGGACGTTATCCAAATTACGCATCCCTTCAAGCTTGTGAGCCGTCAACTTAGGCAGCGCTGCACGGTTGTAGATGTCAGCGGAGTCAAAATAGGCGGCGGGGAACTGGCGTTCATCGCCGGACCTTGCTCGGTCGAATCGGGTGAGCAGTTGATGGCAACTGCGCGAGCAGTGAAAGCTGCCGGCGCCAATCTCTTGCGCGGGGGAGCGTATAAGCCCAGGACCTCTCCCTACGATTTCCAGGGATTGGGTGTGGAGGCTTTGCGTCTACTGCGCGAGGCAAGTGAAGAAACCGGGTTGCCGGTAGTGACCGAAGTTATGAGCGAGACTGACGTTGAGATCGTAACGGAGTATGCCGATATGCTTCAGGTGGGCGCTCGTAACATGCAAAACTTTTCGCTGTTGAGAAAGCTTGCCAGTTCGAAGCGTCCGATTCTTCTCAAGCGCGGTCCGTCAGCGACAATCAACGAGTGGCTACTCGCTGCGGAGTATCTGCTGGCTGGCGGCAATCCCAATGTTGTCCTTTGCGAACGTGGCATAAAGACTTTTGAAACCGCCATGCGGAATACCTTGGATCTAGCGGCCATCGCGCTGGCGAAAGAACTGACTCACCTGCCGGTGATTGCAGATCCGTCGCACGGCACGGGCTTGCGAAGTCTTGTCCCGCCGATGTCCAGGGCTGCAATTGCCGCGGGCGCGGATGGGTTGATGATCGAAGTGCATCCTTGTCCGGAGCGTGCACTTTCAGATGGACCACAGTCATTGGATCTGCCTGGCTTCGCAGAGTTGATGAAGGATCTGGGAAGAGGGCCGGTGAGAGAGGTCAAGGCGGCCTGACTCGAACAGCGGAACATCGGTGACTATGATTCGAGTTCTCATTGAATCCAGTCCGGAGCTGTACGTCTTTAAACCGGCGAGCGATCTCATTAGCACCGTGGCTTCAGCCCGGTGATTAAAATCCACCGAAATGTTTCTTGAACGTTGCTAACGGTTTTTTGTGATCCATTCCCGACAAAACCGTTCAAACGGTTCTTTTTAGTTCTCTGCATTCTTAATCACCGGGCTGAAGCCACGGTGCTAATGAGATCGCTCCGCGTGACGTTTGGTGGACAGCAAACTATTTTGAACTTACTTCCTGACGCAGGCTTTTCGCAATTAGCGGCACAATGCGGCGGGGAACATCGATAGCAGCCTTAATGTGACGAGCGCGAGTGAAGTGGCCCACGACGTAAACGCCACTGATGTTGGTTTCGAAAGTCTTCGGATCGTAGACCGGCATTTCGGTTAACTTTCCCGTCTCGGTTTTCACGCCGAGTTTTTTCAGCAGCGTCAGATCGGCATCACTGCCAATCAAAACGAACACAACGTGATTGGGAATCGTGAGGGTTTCACCGTTCTCAGTGGTTAGAGTGACATCCTTCTCGGTAATGTTGAGAACTTTTTTGTACAGGATCACGCGAAGTCGCCCCGCTGCAACTTCCTTGTCAAGCGGTGTGCGCACCCAGTGTTTCATCGCACCGGCTTTGGGATCGCGGTTCTCCCAGTCTTCGCGCCAGATGGCCAGCGTGGTGCGCGCGCCTTCCTCCGAAAGGAACAACGCGGCTTCAGCGGCGCTATTGCCGCCGCCTACTACCAGCGCATCCTTGCGAATGTAAGCGTAAGGTTCGACAAAGAGATGATGGACCTTGGGTAATTCCTCGCCGGGAATGTTTAGCCGGCGCGGATGGGCCATGGCGCCAATCGCAAATAGAACGCGGGCCGCCTGGTAATCGTCCTTATCAGTGCGAATCAAAAACCCGTCCGCGAGTTTCTTAACCTCAACAACCTCTTCGCCGTCGTTAAACTTCAGATCATTATCCAGCACGAAATGTATGTAATGGGACAGCAACTCTTCGCGCGTGGGCTTGTCGCGACAAGGCTTTAGTGCTCCTGCAAACATCTCCAACTCGTTTGGGGTCGAAAAGAGCGTACGTCCGACGGGATACTGGCGAATCGTGTCGGCGATCGTGCCTTTTTCAATGACCAGATACCGTAAGCCCTCCTGCGCGGCAGCGTACGCGGCAGAGAGTCCCGCTGGGCCGGCGCCGATGATTATTAGATCGAGTGGGTCACTCATCAGATTCATAAAAGATTCATAGGACTTATAGGCCCTATAAAGCACTTCTTAGACGAACACTTCGCCGCGCGCAACCACCACCGAGGGTCCACCGACACGCACCTCTTCCACGGCCACAGGTTTACCTTGGACTTCAATGTGGATCCTGCTCGGACGTTTCATGAAATCGCCCTGCTCGATAATGAAGCGAACGCGTCCATCAACCGACTCAGCGCCTGAAGCGCCGTGATGGACCAAATAAGCTCCGAGCGCGCCGGCTGCGCTTCCCGTTGCCGGATCTTCTGCGATGTTATCGGCGGGCGCAAACAGGCGTGCGTGCGCCCGTGCTTCACCTATCTCAATCGTTTCACGTGTAAACGGGTAACAGCCGGTCGAACGCGCGCGTTCATAGATTTCCGCAAGCAACGCCGCATTAACTCGACACTTGCGCAAGTCCGCAAGCGATCTAACCGGCACAGCAAGAAAGGGCAAGCCGGTCGAGACAACCTGGATCGGAAGGTTCTCATCGAGTTCTTCTGTTGCCAAGCCGAGGGCGCGAGCGATTTCCGCTTGCTCCTGCGAGTCCTCAATCTCGCCTTTGATTTCAAACTTTCCCTGGGTCATCACAACTTGCAGCGGCTGGCCATCTTTGAATTCGATATCGACCGGCAATACGCCGATGCCAACCTCATGATGAATACGCGTCCAGCCGTTACCTCCTTCAGGAAGGGGAACAACGCCCTCACGCGCCAGCGCGTTCCAGGTGCCTACAACCGGATGCCCGGCAAAAGGAATCTCGCGCGCGGGAGTAAAGATGCGTAGATGTCTCAACGTCTTCTCGTCGCGAGGCGGCAGTACAAAAACCGTCTCCGAGAGATTCATCTCTCGCGCAATCTTCATCATCTCATCGTCACTCAATCCTTCCGCTTCGGGAAAGACGGCGAGCGGATTTCCTTCGAAGGCCTTACTGGTAAAAACGTCGAGCTGTATGAAACGGTGACCGCCCAATTCTTTACGCTCCAGTTCTCTTGAAATGCTTGGCCACATCATCAAGGGGCATGCAGGTTGTGGTCAAGAGCAAAGAATTTTGCATGAAATGTATTGGCCATTCTTGTCATTACCAGTGAACGGCAAAGCTGACCAATAGATGGAAGAAACTAGCTCACCCCACGCTGGTCAGTAGAGAAAGTGGAGGCCGTTTATTAGTCGAACACCATCATCTGGTGTTGGCCGAGAATGCGCCCACCGGCATTCTCGGCATCTTGCAAAGAATCTTGCAATAAGCCTTGACAAGGGCCGGGACCTGGAATATCGTGCCGCCGTTCTCATTGATCACCTGCTGACCTGATCTGGCGCTCTCAGATTTCCTTGCAACCATCGGTTCAGCTGAACCTTAAAACATCAAGCCTTCTGACGGATTAGGCCTCGTAGCGTCTTTTTTCGATGCGGCGAAAGACTTTAGAAACTCTAAGCTTTCACTATTCGCAGTTGGGCATTCTTTAACAGCTACCAGTCTGAGGAAGTGGAAGAAATCCAAATTGAAGATAATAGAAAAAGGAGAAACCAATGGCTGACGATGATGCCGCCGCCGCGGATGATTGCAAAAGAACTTTAAGGGTCACTCGAGGACGGGTAAGGGTTCGCGAAGGGCAGCACCTTCATTATGTTGTGACTGTCGACGGGTCGAGGCCAGTGTTTAGTGTCTCCTGTCTTCACAAAACGCATTTTGAGGCTTCTCGACTCGGGCCGCCCAAAAAACAATACGAAATGATTTGGGAGAGGAGCGACGCCGACGCCGGACCGGGCGATGATGGCGATGACTATTCATTTGCCATGTCGTTTATCGCCGCTTTGAAGTACACAGTTCGAGTGGAATTGCATGACGCGGATCACAACCTTGTCGGCGAGGAGGATGGAATCGTGTTGGATGCCGACTATGAGAGCGAAGATCCGGAAATGTCTTGCTTCGAATCCTGGGTAGTGCGAACGTAAGTTGAAAAGGTTACGAATGATGAAAAATAAAACAATCAAGTCAACACTAGTAATTCTCTTCGTTCTCTCGTTATCGCACGTCGCTGCGGGACAGAACCTTTCCTCATTCCTAACGACGCGAATACGGCAGAACGTGAAAGCTCGCATTGAGCAGACGGATAACACCAAACAGTCAGCTCCTCCCGCCTCAACAGGTAACTCAACCTCGCTGGTTGAGAGAAGTTCCGCCCCGGACCTGCTCGGCTTTGGATTGGACGTTCTTAATCTTTCGGATGTTGGCGGAGAGAAAAAAACTGCTACGCCCAAAACACTCACCTTTTCAGCTTATGCCTTGAAATCCATGTTTACGGCTGAGGACCCGCTCGATCCGGAGATTTATAACCGAAACAAAAAACTTCGCAGCGTCTCCTTCACCGTTGGTTACGACGTGCCCGAAAACACTAATGAGAGGGATCCGGTGGTCGGGATCAAGTGGCTTGCAATTGACGGTCGCGACGTCAGCAGTGAGAAGAATAAGAAGGCAATTGATGATGTGCAGATAGCCGTTAGCACTGCAGGCGTGTCCTTCAACAAGGTTACAAGGGCGGTAAGACTGTATCTTTTACAAACTCTACAAACCGGCAACAGGCTGCCCCCCGCGCTGGCAACGACCGACGCATTCGAAGGAGCGGTCGCTGATTCGAAGCAGTTTCAGTCGTTCCTGAGCTCGCTAACCGGTGACGAAATGAAGGAAATTGATGCAATCATCTCGAACCATATTAGCGCGTTCGTCAATCTTGATGCGGTTTCCAAACAAGCGGTGAACTCGATTCGCACCAAACCGCAACTCGCGCTTGCATTCACCACAACTCAACGCAGGCACGGCCGGCCGGACGAATACAACGGCGTTCTTACCTTCGACAAGGGAATGGGCGACAACAGTATCTCTATCAACGGCTCGTTCATCATTAAGAAGAATCTGCTCGGCGAGGATTTAAGAGGAGGCCAGCTGGCGGCCGCGATCCATTTGCCTCTCCAGGCGCTGAAGCCGCTCGGATACACCGACCCTTTGCTCCTCAGCATCGAGGCGAACGCCACCGGCATGACGAAAACCGCTCCGATTTATAAAGCGCAAGCGAAGCTGACGATTCCGTTCCTGCCCGGCATGGAGATACCTATCTCTGTCTCAGTTGCCAATCGAACTGAGTTTGTGCAGGAGAAAGAAGTCAAAGGCAAGTTCGGCTTTACCTTTGACGTGAGCAAGGCGTGGAAGGCGTTCCGAGATAACTTCATCTCACTGCCGTAGTGGATATCTATTCAGCGTCGCGCTCTTGCAGCCTTGAGGTTCCCCGAACTTTCACACTAAACCGAACGAATTGCGTGCTTTCTTAAGATCGTTCGAAACAGCGGGCTTAGGTATGAAAT
>JALYSR010000163.1 GCA_030854715.1 Acidobacteriota bacterium | reverse complement strand
ACGCTGCGCACGTCGCAACCCTTGCTCGCATTAACCGGATTAGAGCCGAAGCAAACGAGAGCCCGATTCCGCGCTTCGGGCTCTGCGATCTGCGCCCATACCTGGGCCACCCGCGCAGCGATGGCGGGCATTGACTTGGTCACGCTTGCCGCGATGCTCGGACACTCGCGCATTCAGATGGTCCTACGCTACGCGCACCCAACCGAAGAGCATCAATTCGCGGCAATGAAAAAGCTTGAAGCTTTCCGGATGGCGAAATAGCGATTTCTATAAACGTCAAACCGTCGAAGACTCCCCACAAAAGTCTCCACAGTGAGATTCTAGTTGAGGTTGGTGATCGTCTCTAAGTTATTGAAGGATTTGGAGGCGGCGATCGGAATCGAACCGATGAATAAAGGTTTTGCAGACCTCTGCCTTACCACTTGGCTACGCCGCCCGCCCGGAAAGGATGAAAGCTGAAGGCGGAAGGATGAAGTTCGGAGCCCGTTAACTCGGCGGTGAAAGTGGAGACTTTCATCCTTCATCCTTCCGCCTTCATCCCTGGATATTGGAGCGGGAGACGAGATTTGAACTCGCGACCCTCGCCTTGGCAAGGCGATGCTCTACCACTGAGCTACTCCCGCTTTAGAGCAGAAGCGATTCTAATGATTCAATGTTTGTTGTCAAGCGAGGGACTTTTGTAGCGAGTTGTCCCGGCGATCAGCAGCCAAAGGACTAAACTCCTAACCTTCATTCGTAATATCTTTCAGACCAGATTCGCTTGCGAAGCTGATCCTCAGTCCAGTAACTACGCAGCAACTGAATCTCGGGCCCAGCGTTAGACTCTTCTTCTCCAGGCAAGACGATTGTGATCACATCGTACCGGTAGGGCGCGGCGGCGAGACCAAACATACGCCGATAGGCTCGCGCCGCCCGGGCGATTTGACGCTGCTTGCGCCGGTCGACATTCACTTGCGGCGGCGCAAACCAGTCCGACTCACGCGTCTTAACCTCGATGAAACAAACCGTCTGGCCATCATAGGCCACCAGGTCAATCTCGACATTAATGACAGCGCCCACGCGGTTTCGTCCGACGGGGACGACGAAGTTGGCAGCCACGATCCGATAACCTGCCTGTTGAAGATAGGCTGCTGCCAGTTCTTCACCGCGTCTGCCAAGTTCGAGCTGCCTTGAACCACTAACGGACTTTTCTCGTGAAGTTGTGCCTGTTGAGATGTCCATATGGCTTTTTTAAATGGCAGAATCGAAGTAGCGTCAACTCCTTGGAGTGCGGCGGCCTGGCGCCGCTTTGGCCCGCTGCGACTTGGCGTCGCATTTCAAGAGCATTCAAATTATGACGGCCCGTGGCACCTCACATCGGACCAAAGCGCCGCCCGGTCGGCGCACTCCAAGGAGTTGAATCTTTATGGTATTGCTTCTAAAGCGGAGCTAATGCATTCCCTTTACGTCTTCAGCGAGGCCTGCAATCGATCCAGAGCCCTGGTCCAGAAGATTTTCATCTTTTCCGAGGCCTTGGCGTTTGGCAGCTTACTGTGCTGGACCGCGACCTGAGCTTTGTCGTCACCCTTCGCATAAAAACCGACTTCCAAACTGGTCTTACCATCGTTCCAGGTAATGCTCATCGACTTGTTCGCAGTCGCTTTGCGCACCACCAAGCCCTCCTCGGCGAGCCATGCGTTGCGAGCTTTTTCATTAGCAAAGCTCTGGTAAAGTTTTGCTAGAGGCGCCTTCAATGTCCGGCTGACGCTTATTTGATATCCGCCGGGTGTTTGATACTTCTCGCGTAAGCCGCGTGCCTGCTCGTAGGTAACAGTCACCATCTGTTGCCACCATGGTCCAACGTCATGCTTCATGCTTAGATATTTAACGATCTCCTGGTGACCCATATCGCCAGCGCCGGCCTTGTCGAGAATTGCAAACCATTCTTTCCAGTTCTTGCCGGTCTTTGCCTTGACGGCAGAGTCACTCATTCGCGGGTCGTTTGCCTTAGCTTGCTTTGTAGCGGTCGCCATTTCAATTTTCCATTCCGCAGCTCCATAACAGCGTCATGTTTTTAAACCTGGGCCCTCTTTGTATCCCGAAGTGAGCTCTAATGTTTCACTCACCCGGTCGCTACCACTCTGGTTCTGATTACTTTTAAGCGTCCCGGTCGTAGGCGACTTTCAGCCAACGTTTCACTTCGTCGTCAATGTCTTCAAGCGACGTAATCTCGATGCGATGAGTTATTCGATCCTTCTTCGCGAAGCCACCAGTATCAATCAGGCGACCTTTCGCTCTGGTGTCGCCCAGGGCAAAGCCAAAGTCGATCCGTGTACGCGTCGTCGGCTTGATTTGCGCGAAGACGTGGTTGCGATAAAGCGGGACGATTGTCTGGCACGGACAAGCCTTCGCCTCTTTGCCGATACCTAAACCCAGCTTCAACAGCGAGTCGTAGATAGTTCGGAGACCCGCCTTGTTGCCGGAGAACATGGCTTCAACATAACCCTCAGCAGCTTTCAAGTACTCATCAGGATCGCCTATCTCGCTGCCTTTGCCCTCAGCGCGTTCCGCCAGCCACCAGGCGGAGTTAGTACCCAATCCATGTTCTGTCTTCAACCACTCACGGCGCGCCTTCTCATCTTTTGGCCCCGACCTCTTAATCAGCCGGAGCCATTCCTCAAGCGAGCGCCCGGTTTTTTGCTTGAGTTCCGCGATCCATTTCTGCGTCATTGCTACGCCTGGGTGGACGCCGTAGATCGATTTCCTTTTTGGTTGCGTTGCTGCCTTGGGCATGATTAATTTCCTTTCAACTCAGGTCGGCCGTCTGCAAGAAGCGCGGCGTTCGCCTTGCTTTCGTGGCTTGTTCAAAAGCGTACGCAAACTTGATCAATGCCGGTTCGCTCCAGGCAGGCCCGAAGAATGAAATACCGACTGGCAAACCGAAAACATATCCGGCTGGCACCGTGATATGTGGATAGCCGGCAACTGCCGACGCCGATGAATACCCGCCGGTGAAGTGATCACCGTTCACCCAGTCAGTGGGCCACGCGGGGCCGCCTGTTGGCGCGATGAGGGCATCGAGACGATGCTGATGAATCACAAAGTCGATTCCTTGTGTTCTCGAAAGAAGATGGTTCTTAGCCAAAGCCTGAAGATATTTCTTATCAGTAAGCGGACCTTTCGCTTCTGCCTTGATAAAAAGATCCTGTCCGAAATAAGGCATTTCCCTGGCGCTGTTTTTCTCGTTGAATTCGATGACCTCTTTCAGTGAATGTACGGGAGAGCTGGAGCCCAACCGTTTCAAATATGCATTCAGGTCGGCCTTGAGCTCGTATAACAGAACTTCCAGCTCGGAATCGTCAAACTTTCCCGAGGTAGGAATATCTGCCGGATCGACAACGACGGCGCCGAGTTTCTTCATCTCATCGATCAACTCGTTCATTAACTTATCGACTCGATCGTTGAAACCAAAATTTTTCCGGACGATACCCAATCGCGCCCCTTTGAACCCATCTCTATCAAGGAACCTGGTGTAATCGTTAAAAAATTTTCCGGCGCTGCTTTTCGTTACCGCATCGTTACTGTCAATTCCCGTCAAGGCGCTCAGCAGGCTTGCAGCGTCTGAGACCGTTCGGGCCATTGGGCCAGCCGTGTCCTGGCTGTGAGCAATGGGAATTATGCCGAAACGGCTAACGACACCCACGGTCGGCTTTATCCCAACCAGCGAGTTTGCAGATGAGGGACAAACAACCGAGCCATCAGTTTCGGTTCCAATCGCGGCGGCGGCGAGATTGGAGGCTGTCGCAGCACCTGACCCTGAACTCGAACCACAGGGATTGCGGTCCAGCGCATAAGGATTTCTGGTCTGACCGCCGCGTCCGCTCCAACC
>JALYSR010000140.1 GCA_030854715.1 Acidobacteriota bacterium | reverse complement strand
CCAAAGTCCAACGTCTTTCGCGGAAGTAAGCTGCCCATTCTCTTACTTTCTCAGCGATCGTCCGAAGCCGCCTCCATCTCGCGATGTAACCTGCTAACTAGATAGTGGACTTTGGACATTGGACATTGGACTTTGGACAACGTTCATTCGCTCCTGCAAATTTTCGCCCCCGCACACCGGCACCAGGGCCCATAACAACTTCGTCGGTGCGCTTCGCTCCAGTGTCCAACAGGCCGATACGGACGGACTCTTAGAACCGTAATGCCTGGAGCTAAAAATTCGCTCCAACACTGGCTGCTGAGACAAACCGATGGCTCGCACCAGCAACTTTGAACCAGTCGTTTTGTCCCTTGCCGAAACCAAACCTTCGCTGTCGATTGCAATGTCCAGACTGGCGTTGAAGTGAAACCTTGCCTCTATTGCGTGCTCCCCTTTCCCCAACAGCTCGTCTTCAATCAGCCACCAACGATCCTTTTTAAAAAACTTGAGCGACCGGCGGTGTCTGACGCCGTTCGCTAGTCGTTGGTAGCCGGCGTGCTCCGCTATCACATGATCACTCTCAGGGCCCGTTTCCCAAAGCAGCACCTCAGGATGGGCCTCGTCACCAATTACAAACGGAACCGATTCCCTCGTCGTGTTTTGTTCGACGCCATCCAGCTGGATTGTCGAATGGTAACCTGTTGAGCGAAAGAGCTCTCGCTCGTGCAGATCGGCAGTGTAAACATAAGTTCCCGGATCGACTATGAAGGGACAGCCACAGGCGCTGACTTCCACGCTGAGTGCATCGTTGTGCCCATGGGATCCGCGACCTTTTCCACCGGCTCCACTGGCATTGAAAAGTAGAAAGAGATCGCCTCTTCTAAGCACGAAAGTTCCCGCCTCAGGAAAGGCCTGCGACTGCAACGACTCAGGATTGGCGTTCATGCTCTCGTATTCGCGCATGCCTTTCTCGCCCATTATCCATAACAGCTCTTCAGAAGCTGGTTGTACCGGGAGTTTGAATCGCGGCTCTCTGAAGAGAACCGCGCCGAGGGGCAGCAGATAAGCGTGTTCATCCGCCGCACGTGAAACGAGCGGCAAGACCTGCCCGCCATCGGTGTCGCCGATCAGAGGCGCTAGTCCATCGGGCCGCAAGTAACCACGTAAATAGACGAGCATCGCGTGAAGTTTGCGCCAATACTTTTCCTCGATCTCGATATTGTTCGCGCGGCAAAGAACGAAGGAGTAGAGAAACAGTTCAAGGACAAAACGGTGATAGCCGGTTGACGCTTCATAGTCAGCGCCGTCGTCAAGAATCTGTTTGTCCATCTCACAGACCATTTCAACCAGGGCCCACTCGCGCCATTCTTTGGCGGCGCTCAGCTCGGGCAAAGCTATTCCGATCCACAGCAGTCCAACGATGTCTGACAAGTAATGATTGCTGGTCGCGAGATACGAAAACTCGAGGTTGCGCCGAATGTGAACGCCATGCTGGTCAAGCAGTGTCAGAAACGCGGCTAACCGTTCAGCTGTGAAACCTGGCGACTGGCGGAAAAGCGAAAACGCTCCCAGCAGATTCATTGCGCGCAACGCGACTTCCATCGCGCAACTCCAATTTGGACCGTGGCCAGGCGGGTTCTGGCCTCGCCAGCGTTCGGTTTGCGCAAAAAACTCCTCAGCCAATTGCTCGTCACCTGTCATCACATAGGCGCGGCCGAGGGTCAGGAAGTGTCCGAGGCGATTCAGTTCCCATTCAACCCTTATGTCTGAGCCATCGTTGTGCCAGAGTGGAATATCAGCGTGAAAGTCTGTGGGCCAGATTCTTCCCGAGAGTGGATCGCGAAGCCAATTGATCGCTGGTCCAAAATTCTTTTCTCCAAATCCCAACAACGGCCAGCGATGTTCTTGTGCGATGAGTTGGGCCGATTCGATCAGTCGTGCGGTTTCTTCGGGAAAGAGTTTTTGTTGCTCAGTAGCGGTTGATTTATTCGTGTCATCGAAGCCTGGAAAAAATGACCCTCTGTCCGCAGATTGAAAATGCTTTAGAAGTTCTGCCGGGCTGAGCTGCTGAAACTCAGCCAGTAAGCGAGCTGGTTTCGCGGCTGAGTTCTGCAAGTTCCGTTCACGCCGGCGCGTTACTAGTGCTCGCGCGCGACGAAAAAGCTCGAGTCCAGCCTTGCGAGGCCCTATCTCGCCCCGTAGAACAGCGCGAATACCTTCGTTGAGAAACGACAGTCGCGTTGGGAGGGAACGCCTGGAGTTTGCGGTGGGAGAGCGCCCAGCATCAGTGCGAGGTCCGGTTAGCGCATCGCTGCCTTGATCCTTTGTCATGACCTAAGTCAGCGCATCTACGATGCGCTGGGCAGTTTGACCGTCCCAAAGCGGTGGAATGCTGCTGGGCTTTTTTACGGTTTCATCAAGGGCCGATAACGCTTCATCAACAATCTTTTGAGAATGTGTGCCGACAATCTTATTGGTTCCCATCTTGACGGTAATCGGACGTTCGGTGTTTTCCCTTAACGTCAAACAAGGAATGCCCAGGACGGTCGTCTCCTCTTGAATGCCGCCGGAGTCTGTCAACACCAGCCGTGCCCCGCTATACAGACTGAGGAAGTCCAGATAGCCCAGTGGATCGCTCAACCGCAAGCCCTGCATGTTTGTAACTCGCTGCTTGAGCCCCAGTTCGGCAATCATCTTCAGCGTACGCGGATGGACTGGGAAAACTATGGGAACTCGACTACCGATCTCTTCAAGTGCGCCGAGAATGCTGGTGAGAGTTTGCAGGTCATCAACATTTGCGGGCCGATGCAGCGTAAGCACTGCATAACCTTTCCCGCCCAGACCCAGGTTTTCTTTGGCAGTTGATCTATTCGCCAGGGGGAGATACTTGAGCAGTGAATCAATCATCACGTTGCCCACAAAACGTATTCGATCTGGCGCGATGCCTTCGTTGGCCAGATTCTCGTCGGCGTCTTGCGAAGGTGTAAAAAGCAGATCCGCTATCTGATCCGTCAAGAGCCGGTTGATTTCTTCCGGCATGGTGCGGTCGCGACTGCGCAAGCCAGCCTCGACGTGCGCAACTTTCACACCCAGTTTCACACAAACAAGCGCGCAGGCGAGGGTTGAGTTGACATCGCCAACCACCAACACCCAGTCAGGTTTTTCGCGCATAACAACTGGTTCGAAGCGTTCCATGATCGTAGCTGTTTGCGCCGCATGCGAGGCAGAACCGACCCCAAGATAGACGTCCGGTTGCGGCAACTCCAGGTCTCGGAAGAACGCGTCGGACATGGTTGCGTCGTAGTGCTGGCCCGTATGAACGACAAGCGGCGTAAACTCTCGTTCGCGCCGCTTCATTGCTTCCACGATTGGCGCAACCTTCATAAAGTTCGGCCGCGCGCCCACAACGTTGATTACTTTGAGCATTCAAGCAATGTCCAACGTCCAACGTCCAACGTCCGCCTCTGAACTTGACTTTGGACATTGGACTTTGGAATTACAGGCGAATTATCCGCGCGCTGCTTTCGCGTCTCAAATCGCCATTGAGCGCATTTCGCGTGTCTACGATCAACGAACCAAGCCGGCAGACGCGCTTGTAGTCAATCCCGGAATGGTTGGTCACGATCACGACGCAGTCGGACGAGCGCAACTCATCGTCTGTTAGAGGTACTGAGTCGAGCGGCTCTCCACCGCCTTCGGTGTGCGCGTCTTCAAATCGGACTTCTTTTACGAACGGGTCATGATAACGCACCTCAGCGCCTTTCGTACGCAAACGGTCGATGATAGACAACGCCGGGCTCTCGCGCACGTCGTCGATGTCTTTCTTATAAGCCACGCCAAGCAGCAGGATTCGCGAACCCTTCATCGACTTGCTGTCATCGTTCAAACCATCGGCAACCAGTTGGACCACATGATCGGGCATGCGCGAGTTCACTTCTTCTGCCAGTCCTATAAAGCGAGAATCGAAACCGTGTTGGCGCGCCTTCCATGACAGGTAATGCGGGTCGAGCGGAATGCAATGACCGCCGATCCCCGGTCCCGGATAAAACGCCATGAAACCAAACGGCTTGGTGGCGGCCGCGCGAATCACTTCCCAGGTGTCGATATTTAATGCGTAACAGAGTCGCGCCATCTCGTTTGCCATGCCGATATTTACCGCGCGAAAAGTGTTTTCCAATAACTTTGCAGTTTCGGCAACGCGAGCCGAACTGACCGCGTGAACCTCGTTGACGATTTGCGAGTAGAGCGCTGCGGCTGCCTCCGTTGAGTCAGGTGTGACGCCGCCAACCACCTTGGGAATGTTGTGCGTCTGAAAATCCGGGTTGCCCGGATCGACTCTTTCGGGTGAAAAGGCCAGCAGGAAATCGCTGTTTAGCTTGAGTCCCGTCTCCTCAAACATAGGTAACAAAACTTCGTCCGTGGTGCCGGGGTAAGTGGTTGACTCGAGAATGATCAATTGTCCACGATGCAGGCGCATCTTAATCTCCCCGGCAGCAGCGAGAATGTAGGAGACGTCGGGCTCTTTTGTCTTTCGCAGCGGGGTGGGAACGCAAATGATGACGGCATCGCATTCGTTCAAATGATCGAAATTGGTAGTTGCCCGCAAGCGCTTGCTATCGACAAGTTCCTTCACCACGTCCGAAGTGATGTCGCTAATATAAGAAACTCCCGAGTTGATCTGGCTGGCTTTGCTAGTGTCAACTTCAAAGCCCGTCGCCTGAAATCCCTTGCGTGCAAACTCGGCAAGCAACGGCAATCCCACATATCCCAGGCCTACCACTCCAATGTGGGCCCGCTTCGCCTTGATCAGATCAATCATCTCGTCCTTAAACATGCAATCCTTTTCCCCTTACCGCTGGATAAACTAAAAACTGTCTCAAGATTCAAGCAGGCAAGCCTATTGGAGCGTTGCAAGGAGTGTCAAGCAGGGTTTTCCTTGGTAGCAGGTAATCGTGTGTTGCTGACAATTCATTGCCTCTGGTAGCATTCGGGGCCAATGAATGGTCCAGAGCTATACGTGCGATGGATTAACGCCAACCTTGGCTTTAATCCTCGAGGTGCCAAGAACTCAGACGCTATATCTAGTTATATCCTAGGAGATCTCCGAACAGCCTCCCCAAAGGCGATAAAGGTTCTCGTTGACTCTGGCAACCTCATTCCCGCCAAGAATGCGAACGTAGAAGTTGGGATGACCGTTCGCAATATTGACTTGGTGTTTCGCCAGCGCGATTCCCCAAACGTTCAGCTGTCCGTCGAAAATAAGACGATCATGACAGCGCACGGAAAGGCTCGGAAGAATCGTTACGGTGACATCATTGCTTATGACAATCACTTGCACAATCATCGCCCTGATTGCGTGGCAGGGGCAACGGTTGTAATCAACGCCTCCGAGACTTATGAGAATCCAGATTCTTTTGCAAAGGGGTTAGTGCGGAAAAAAATCAAGATCGACAAGGTTGTAGCTGACACCATCGGCGTTTTCGAGAAAATCCCTTTACGAGATCTGCCGAGCGACCGCACGGAACTACCTGAAGCATTGGCGGTGATCGTTATTAACTACGATGGAGTGAACGAGGCAACACTTGTTGAGGGAATTCCAGACTCAAGCAGCCCATCACACTACGACAATTTCATAAGGCGATTGGCTACAATATATGAAGATCGCTTCTGTCAGTAACTTCCACGGCCGCATCATTCCGAAAAAGACTCAACATCTCTTTGTCTAACCTTCGTTGGGCAATCTTGATGTAGTTCATTTCTAGTTCCACGCCTATCGCATTTCGGTCGCACTTGGCTGCGGCGAGCAATGTTGTCCCTGTACCCATGAACGGATCAAGAACGGTGTCGCCGGTAAACGAAAACATCCTCACCAAACGATAAGCTACCTTTTCAGGAAAAGGTGCGGGGTGCTCTCGCGTTGACTCCCCCTGCACTGTCCAGATTTGCTGGAACCATTCGCTGTATTCCTCTTTGCTTAACCGTGAAGAATCTCGCTGCTCTATGGTTGGCTGTCTGTAACCGCCGGGCTTTCGCAACATCAAGATAAATTCAATATCGCTTTTGATGATCGCGTTCGGTTCGTAGGGCTTGCCCAAGAACGACGATCCGTTTTCAACCTCATAACTGGCGTTAGAAATCTTGTACCAGATGATCGGATTCAGGTTATCGAACCCCATGCGCCTTGCTCGCACCAGAATGTCAGCATGTAGCGGCATTACAACGTGACGCCCGAACTTACGGCGAGACAAGCAAACGTCTCCCACCACACAAACGATGCGACCACCGGGAACGAGCACTCGAAAGCAATGCTCCCACACCTTGTCTAGTTCATCGTGGAACGTCTCATAGTCTGCAACATGCCCTAGC
>JALYSR010000135.1 GCA_030854715.1 Acidobacteriota bacterium | reverse complement strand
ATGGCGAGTGGTGGCTTTACGGTCTCGCTTCCTGCTGACTGCCCCTATCGTCCAGAATATATTCTAGGTCTACTAAATTCCCGCTTACTCTTCTGGAGGCTACGCGAGGCAAGCAACGTCTTTCGTGGCGGCTGGATTACATGCACCAAGCAGTACTTCGGCGAACTACCCATCCACGTTGTCGATTTCGCGGATGCCAAAGGAAGAGCAGAGCATGACAAAATGGTCGAACTTGTCGAGCGCGTGATTGCTGCGAAGAAAGAATGGACCGAAGCCGAAGATGACTACGAGAAACGCCGCCTCGACTTATTCTGCTCCGATCTCGACCGCGAGATCGACCGCCTCGTTTATCAACTCTATGAATTGACAGAAGACGAAATCGCGATCGTCGAAGGCTCAGCATAAAACCTCAGGGGGTAGCATGTTTAATCCAAAACCTGAATACGAAATTGTATACGACTCAATTCCCGTTAAGGACTTCAAGGACTACTGGACAGCCTTGGCTTACATTAAGTCTTTACGACAACTTTGGCTTTTGCGTAGCGTCGCGGAACTCTTTTAGGAGTCAACAAAATAAAAATGTTGTAGGGTGTTTGGTAGCCAAAGAAAGCGAACGGATGTTGCACACCCTCTAGAACGAGCGGCACTTCTCCTTCCCAAAAAAGGTCCAACAGACCAGTCCGTCGTAACAGGATATGGCTGTCCGACAATGTGGCCTTGAACCTTGGTTTTCCAAATTTGCCTATAAAGCTTTTAGAAGTAACTGCATATTGGAGTTCGTATCTTCTTACTCCATCTGCGGAACTTGAGTCGCACTTAATAACCATCAGAATCAAAACCTCCCGATGGGTTTCAACATAATAACGCATAGAGGAGTGGACCGATCCACCATACCGTTGAGCTAGGCTTACCGGGGTCGCCGTGGTTATTGGCAAGTCGAGCGCTTGCTTAATGTAATCATCACCTTGCCAAAGCAAATAACTCGCCCCAAGATTTGCCTCCCGTTCAAATCGAAACCTCGTATGGGGATCGAGCGTTCTCTCGTCATCGAGATATACGCACGCCTTTGTCTGCCAAGGTAAAATGTGATGCGTACATTCGTGGAGAGTAGCAAATGGTACGCTCGCGGCATGTGCATTTGGGTTTATGAAAATCGTCTTTTCCTTTGAAAACAACCCCGCTTTAACCTTGGAAATGAGCTCTGTCAAGGATCTGCCAACCTTCCTCCACAGACTCTGTGGGAGTGGGTCGGTTGGAATCTCCAAGAGAGCGAGATCGCCGCTTTTGACTAACTCTGCCGCTTCGACTAAGCGATCCACTGGCGTTGGATATATTCCTTTTGCTTCTGCCGTGCGAAGTAGTCGCTCACAGTGGCTTTTAAGCTCCAACAATTGACGCTGTTCTTCGGCACGAATAATTGCGTTCATTACGATTGTTTCCCTGGTCGTGATCGTCGCCAGTTGAGAAACTCAAGCAGCACCTCGGCTTCCTCCTCCGTTAAGTCCTTAATCGTTGAAAAAATCGCAAAGGCTTTTGCTTGATCCGTGGATGCCGGATTTGTAGTTTTACTCCGGGAGGTACTCTTTGGTGCGACGTAACCAGCTCGCTCCATTAATAATTCGTACGAATAATCGAGCGCTTCGGACATTTTGTGAAGAAAGTTCGGCGAAGGCCGTTTAATCTGACCATTTTCGACTTGCGATATGTAGCCGTTGGATATTCCAGTTTTTCCCCCCACGTCCCGCAAAGTTAATTTCCTAATCAGTCGAAGATCCTTGAGGAACTCACCCAGGGTTTTCTTTGTGTTTTTGATCATCGACTATCCTCCCATATGGCTTTTAACGCTTCTTGGTCCGCTGAGCAGGCTAAGTATACAGTGCATAGGGCTGCTCGGTAAAATTTCTATGCTTGCTATTCTGAGCATTTCACAATAAGATGTCAACATTCTGCTTCCCTCTGGGGCGATTAAGGGAATTGAGGAGGATTAATGATGGCTAACTGTAATGACTTGTTTGGCGAATTCTTAAAGAAGATTCGCGTCTCAGAATCCAAGAAAGAGTCTCTCCGTAAATCGCGCAATGCAAACCGCGAGCGTATTGAGGACTACTTCCGTGATGTGCTTAAGAAAGAGATTCCCGGCTTTCACGGGCAGGGCTCCTACAATATGCACACATTGAACAATCCGCTCGACGATGATTACGACATTGACGACGGCGTGTACCTGAAAGGACTCGGCACCGATCAATCAAAGTGGCCGACCTGTGAAACGGTTCATGGTTGGATAGTCGAAGCGACGAAGGGTTACACCAAGTCTCCTCCGGATAGTCGCTCAAAATGCGTACGCGTTCCTTACGTTGGATATCATGTGGACCTCCCGTGCTATGCCTGTAATGCGGCAGATGTGCCGATGCTGTTCCGCAAGGGTGACAATCCGATCGAGAGCGATCCTCGCGAGTTCACGAAATTCCTTCAAGACAAGGTGAACGCCGTGGGCGATCAAGTACGCGATGATATTCGTTACCTGAAGGCATGGCGCGATCATCAAGGCGGTGATGCTCTGGTAGCAAGCGGAGTGGGGCTTACCATTTTGGCCGTTAACCACTTCATCGGTGATGAGCGGGCCGACGTGTCGTTTGTTAAGACCGTGGCTGTCATGCACGCCTACTTAAGCGCAGGCGGTAAGATTACTAAACCTGTGACGCCATACGAGAATTTGGACGACGGCTGGACCGACAGTCAGCGCGAGAATTACTTGAAGAAACTCAAGACACTGATGGATAGAGGTAATGACGCCCTTGAGGAGGAAAGTAGAGCTATCGCGTCCGGCATTTGGCGACAGCTCTTCGGAAACCGATTCCCGACAGTCGAGGAAGATCAAACTAAGTCTTTTGCCGCGTCCGCGGTGAGAACTTCACGACCGGCGATTCTAGGAAACGATGGAAGATCAGGTTGATTCGCAACTTGAAAGTGAGTATGCGGCTGCGACGACTCGCGCACGTGAGTTCGTCGCTATCCGCTACCTGCTTGAAGAATGTGAGCAAACATCCCCCGATTACCCGAAAGCGGATATTCGTTGGCGGGAAGTCTGGCGTGTGCGAATGGCAGAATTGCCTGGAACCCCAGACTTTATTCTAGCCGTTCCGATGGTCTTTCCTGACCGATTGCCAAAAGTGTACCTGACAGCTTCTACAGCCGCAGAACTAAGACAAATCCCCCACCTCGATAACAAGAGGTTCTTATGTGGTTATGACGAAGAGATGGCTAAGCCGGACGCAGATAACCCTGAAGGAATTGTGATTAGCGTTTTGGAGCGGGCAGCCAAGGTTTTCAATGATGGGTTGTCGGGTGCCAATGAACCCCACTATCTTCAAGAACTACAAGCGTACTGGACACTTGATTGCGACTTTGAGGCGCTTTCGTTGATCGACCCTCTCAGCGAAACCCACAGTGTGACGATGCTGAGCTTAGAACCAAACTGGCGTGGGTATTCGTGCCTTTTTGCCCATTCAGAAGAGGACGGTACGGCCTGGCTCAAGGCTGTAAGTTGCTCATCGAAGGTAAAAGCGGACAAAATTCTTTTCCTTCATTTTCAGACTCTTGGGAATCCTCCTTTCCCGCGCACGAATGGCGAGATGTATCAACTACTCCGACAACACAACCCTTCAAACCTGAAGTTGCTCCTGACACACCTGCGGCGATCACGGCGCCCGTCAGCAATCCTTTTCTCTGCACCGACGAATGGCGATGCAAGAATGATGGGCGCGTGGTGGCACCCTGTAACTGCGCATGAGGTGAATCGGGGCCCTGGACATCATCGCAGACATCGTGGTGTCGTTCCCGGATTCGGTTCGGCGACAAGCGATATAGCTGTGACGGTAGAGTTGTCAATGCAACACAAGCAAGCAAGGCTTAGGCGTGCGTCCATAGAGCGGGTTGATAAAGCGCGGCTATTTGAACGAAGTGTAGGTCGGCGTTCTTTGGCCTTAGAGAAACCGGTGAACATAATCGGCTGCGGTTCACTTGGCAGCTTCAGCGCCGCATGTCTGGCGCAGAGCGGCGCAGTTGACGATTTCAGAATGGTCGATCCGCAGAAATTGGAGCCCGCGAATGTTCAGCGTCACTACTGTGGCATGTCAGGCGTGGGGGAATTGAAAGTAGACGTAACAAAAAGAAAGTTAGGTGCGCATTTTCCCCACATTAAATGCGACACACACGCGAAGGACGTTCTCGAACTCATTCGCGCATCTCCCAGCGCGCTGACCCCATCATCCTTAACGTTAGTGACTGTGGCGGACATAGCTATAGACCGTAGGCTAAATCAGCTCTTGAAAAATACCTCCAGCCTTGGTGGCGGACCCTTGTGTTTTCTATGGGTTGAACCTCACTTGATCGCTGGCCATGCTATTTTTCTGCGACCCGAATTGACAGGCTGTTTTGAGTGCGCCTTCGACCAGGAATTTCACTTTAAGCATAGAGTGCTGTGCGACCCAGAGCAATTTGCTCAACGGGAGGCGGGCTGTCAAAGTACTTTCATGCCGTACAGCGGTTTGGACGCAACCCAATTCATCGCGGCTGCCACTCGGTTTCTTATAGAATCGATTCAGGCTGATGAGAATAGACTTTTTAGCTGGATCGGAGATATAGAATACGCACGGAGAAATGGATTGGCGTTAGAGGAGCGGTGGCAGTCGGCCCAACCTTTTTCATTGCACCTCTCACCGCTTGCGCCGAATACATCCTGTGCCGTTTGTGGTGCAAATGACGGGACTCTATCAACTAAACGAGAAAGAGTACGTGCAGCTTTCCGATGACGCGCTGGAAGTATTTCGGAGGAGCATCCAAACAAGCGGGATGGAATCTGGCGGAATATTGCTGGGGTCCGTTTATCCGCGGAGTCATGTTTCAGTAGAGAAGGCCACGCGGCCTGGCTTCCTCGACAAAGCGGGAAGGTATTTTTTCGAGCGTTCGCGTGCTCGAGCCCAGAGCATCGTTAATCGGCATTGGAAAAAGTCGTCCGGCCTAAAAATTTATCTCGGGGAATGGCACACACATCCTGTTGCTTACCCTGTGCCGTCCCCTCGCGACCGGAGGATGATTCGAAACATGTTCCGTCAAACAAAAATGGAGATAGACTTCCTGCTTCTCATTATTGTTGGAACAAGTTCGCTTTGGATTGGCATCGAAAATGGAGAATCGCTCCGACAACTTCTAGTTTATACCGACGGAACCTCAAATGAAGAGACAGTTCTGTCGGTGGGCGTAAACCTTTTGGAGCCTTGCGTCTGAATTATGCCTCATCCATATGCAACAGACTCTGACGAACGCCGGTATGTTCCTTTTGTTTTGGCGGTGATCGCAGTGGCTGTGGCATTAGGTTTCTCCTCGTTGCTAAAGCTGATCAGTTTTGAATTACCCGCTTGGGTTGATGGCCCCTCTACCATGGCACTCTACGGGCTGCTGTATGTGGCTTTCAGGAAGCACTTGTGGAAATTAGGCGTGTTTCGGCGAGTCGGATTTGTAAAGGTGCCCTCGGTTCATGGCCAGTGGGATGGCTACACGCAAAGTTCATTCGATGGCGACCAACACAAAGTGGAAGTCCGAATTACTCAGGACTGGACGCACATGCTTGTCACGCTAAAAGGCGCCCACTCGAAGTCCCGAAGTGTCGCTGCGAGTCTACTCATCTGTGACACGCCTATACTCGCGTATGAATTTGAGAATGAGCCGCTCCCCAGTGCTCGTGAGACGATGCATGCTCATCGTGGGTATGCAAGATTAGAACTCTCAGCTGACGGCCACGTTCTAAATGGCGACTACTATTCTGGCAGAGATCGCCAAACGCTTGGTTCGATCCATCTTGTAAAGGTAGCGAGGCGAAGGTCACATAGGAGTTGACGTCTTGAGCTCAACCTATTGAAAGGCGATGGCGGAAAAACAATGCCGATCACGCGCGTCGATATATGGACGTGACCTTCTCCCACCGGCCTGATC
>JALYSR010000127.1 GCA_030854715.1 Acidobacteriota bacterium | reverse complement strand
CTGCACGCGATGGCGGCCGCACGCGAGGGTGTCGAATTGCGCATTCGCGAAGAGGGAATGAGCGGCCGCAAGGATCTTCCTTTGTTGCGAGTCTATATTTCCGAGCATTCGCATTCATCCATCGAGAAGGGAGTCATCACGCTGGGCCTGGGACAACGCGGCTTAAGAAAAATTCCCGTTGACAGTGAATTTCGCATGGACACAAAAGCTTTGGCTGACGCAATTGAAGAAGACAAGCGAAATGGTTACCTCCCGTTTTGCGTGGTGGCCACAGTCGGAACAACCTCGACGTCAAGCATCGACCCTGTTCCCGAAATTGTTCCCATCTGCGAGAAGCACGCGATGTGGCTCCACGTTGACGCGGCTTATGCTGGGTCCGCAGCTGTTGTTCCAGAGTTCCGTCCTATCTTGGCTGGCTGCGAACGGGCGGATTCCGTGGCAGTGAACCCACACAAGTGGTTATTCACTCCGTTTGATCTTTCAGTTTTGTATTGCCGTCACATGGATCTTTTGCGACGCGCCTTCTCTCTGGTGCCCGAATATTTACGCACGCCCGAGCAGGAACAGGTGCGCAGCGGATCCGATTACGGCATTCAACTGGGCCGTCGCTTTCGCGCTCTCAAGCTTTGGATGATCATTCGCTATTTTGGTCACGAAGGCCTTGCGGCCCGAATACAGGAACACTGTCGTCTGGCAAAATTGTTTGCTTCCTGGGCGGAAGAATCGCCGAACTGGGAACTGATGGCCCCGCTGCCGCTGGCTTTGGTTTGCTTTCGTGCTTGTCCACGCACGGACGCGGCGGACGAGAAGACAAGAAACGGCCGGCTGGATGTCTTAAACGAAGCGATCATGCACGGTGTGAATGCGACCGGCAAAGCACTGCTGTCCCATACAAAGCTGAACGACAAGCTGACTCTGCGACTCTCGATCGGCAACATTCGCACAACTGAGAAACACGTTCGCCAGGTTTGGGAGTTGTTGAATGAGCAGTTAAGGTTGCTCTCAGCGCAACACTAAAGCACTCATCATGTTTATGTGGAAAAGTAGCATCCGACAGTCGGCCATCATCACCGCGATACTTCTAATCGCATTGGTTGCCGCCACGTCCGGTCAGCCGCGCCGCGCGATGACGCCCGCTGATATCCTGCGAGTGGCAAACGTTAGCGATGCGCAAATATCTCCCGACGGTAAGTGGGTGGTCTACACCGTCTCTACTGTCACAGGCAACGAGTCAACCAGCACGCTTTGGGTAGCGCGCGTAGGCGTTGACTTTGCTGCGCCGACGATTACTCCTCTACCGTCAGGCCCACAACGCGGCCGTCCCGTAATCTTGTCGGATCGAGCAGGGGGAAGAGATGCACCTGCGCCGCTACTCCCTTCAGGATGGAACGCTTCAAATCCTCGCTGGTCGCCAGACGGTTCAAAGATTGTTTTTCTTGGCAGTCATGAGGAACAGAGCGGCATCTGGGTTTTGAATTTCGAGACTCGCGAGCCGCGCTTTGTCGTTACTCCGCAAAATACAAACTTCTTCATCACGTATGCCGGCGAGTCACTGGCCTGGGCGCCAGACTCAAAACGAATTGCCTACATCTCAGCGACCGAAGAGCCGACTGTTCGCGATCCAATTATTGCGGAAGCGCCCGCCGACGATCCGAGAGTTATCGATCGCATTCAATATAAGTCGCGAACTTCTTTTTCCGACAACCGGCGAACGCACGTCTGGATCACGGCCATTGATAGACCTGAGCCCCGGCAGCTTACTTCCGGCGCTTTTTACGATCACGCAGTCACATTTAGTCCGGACGGCAACGAGATAGCCTTTATCTCAAACCGCGAACCAGATCCGGACGCAAACAATAATTCCGACATCTTCGCCGTTGATTTGCACGGAGAGGTCCGTCAGATAACTGCGACCAAAGGTTGTGAGTATGAACCCGCATGGTCGCCTGACGGCAAATGGATCGCGTACACGGCGACAAAGCGAGATGTAACGACGATCGACAGTGTTGCCGAAGACACGCATCTGTGGGTTATATCCGCGGCTGGAGGGGGCGGACGGGAATTGACCGGAGAGCAGGACCGCCGCGCTCGTAGTCCCCGCTGGTCCTCCGACAACCATTGGATCCTGTTTTTAGCCGGAGACAGGGGAGAGACACTTATCTTTCGCGTCGGGGCCGATGGTGGTCCCGTTCACCGGTTTTTACTTTTTCCGTCTCCGAAAGGCAAACCGGACGACAACAGTGCTCAGCCCACCCT
>JALYSR010000113.1 GCA_030854715.1 Acidobacteriota bacterium | reverse complement strand
ATTCAGGGCGGCAATCTTTCCACCAGTGAAAAGTGGGGGATCGATCTAGCCAGGCGGATGGCGCACAAGCTTCCTGATGAGCCGGGTTTGATCAAGCACGTGCGCGGCATTGTTTCAATGGCTCGCTCTGATGAAGCGAATAGCGCCACCACCAACTTCTTCATTCTTGTTAGCGACGGTCACCACCTGGACGGAAAGTTTTCTGCATTTGGCAGGGTGATTGAGGGAATCGAGGTTGCGGATGCCATCAACCATGCTCCTCTGGAAGGCGAGAAACCGGAAAAGCCTGTGCGCATCAATCGAGCGCTGGTGGTGGCTTGCAAGAAATAACTCGAAGTGGTTTGAAAACAAAACTGCGGGACAACGCGTAGCAAAAACCTTGGCATGCGCGCGTGGCTAGCGTTGGCAGCTTAGCCCTTGTGGCAAATGAGCAATTCACCTATGAAGGAAACGAAAAAGTCTGTCTCCGGAATCGAACCCGGCGCGCCGGTCGTAATTGTGCTTCACGCTCCTCGCGAAAAGTGTTGGGGTGTGCTCGACGAGATCAGTACGGCTGGAGTATTCTTGCGCGGCCTCGACCTGAATGCGTTCGATGATTGGTTAAAGGGCATAGTTAACGAGGAACCGTTTGTCGGTTTTGGTGATCTGTTCTTCCCGATGTGGCGCGTCGAGCGCATCTCGAGGGACGAAACATCCGGCGGCGTTCCTTCGCTGTGTGACCAGGCTGAGCGACGAACAGGGCGTACCGTGGAAGAACTGGTGAGCGGGCGCCAGTAGTCGGTGGTGCTGATTTCGGGACTCGTTTTTGCGTGATGCACTTTACTGAATTGTTGGAGCAGAGAGGGCTGCCTGGGCGTGCAAGGGCCACTTTTTTACTTTCTCAAACCCTCCGGAAAATAACTGCTGTTGCAAGTGTGAAACACCGTTCCATTCTCGCGTTGAATGTGCTATGCTCGCGCCATTGGCGGTAAGGCCGAAGGCGATCTTGCCGTGGACTCGTGAGAAAAGGAGCGGAAGAAAGCGATGTATGTCATGGCTGAAGATCGATTCACAATAGACCGCAGCAAGGCGATTGAAGCGGCTCTATCAGGTATTGAAAAAAGATTTGGGAAGGGATCAATTATGCGTTTGGGTGAGCGCGAGGTCTCTGATATCCCGGCAATTTCCACTACCTCCCTAAGCCTCGACGTGGCAGTGGGAGTAGGCGGCGTGCCGCGAGGACGCATTATCGAGATCTACGGCCCGGAAAGTTCGGGTAAAACCACTCTTGCTCTCCACATCGTGGCGGAAGCGCAAAAGGCGGGCGGAGTTGCTGCCTATATCGATGCCGAACACGCAATGGATGCGGATTACGCAGGCAAACTCGGAGTGGACATCGATCAACTCCTTATTTCACAGCCTGACTCCGGTGAACAGGCGCTGGAGATCGCGGAGGCCCTGGTGCGATCGAATGGAGTTGACGTAATTGTAGTTGACTCAGTTGCGGCGTTGGTTCCCCGGGCTGAACTTGATGGAGAAATGGGCGATTCCTTGCCGGGCTTGCAAGCTCGTTTGATGTCGCAGGCGCTGCGTAAACTAACAGCGATAGTTTCGCAGTCGAATACTTGTTTCATATTTATCAATCAGATTCGCGAAAAAATCGGGGTAATGTTTGGCAATCCCGAAACAACTACGGGCGGCCGCGCGCTCAAGTTTTATGCGTCCATGCGGCTTGATATCAGGCGCATCGGGGCTATCAAGGATGGGGACCGAGTCGTTGGCAATCGCACTCGCGTTAAAGTTGCCAAGAACAAAGTGGCGCCGCCTTTCCGTGAGTGTGAATTTGACATCATGTACGGCGAAGGCATTTCGCGCGAAGGCGATGTGCTCGATCTTGCTGTCGCGCAAAATGTCGTCGACAAAAGTGGAGCGTGGTTTTCCTACAAGGGCGATCGCCTCGGACAGGGACGCGAGAATTCGAAGCAGACATTGAAAGAGAAGCCGGAGATTCTCCAGGGCATCGAGAGGGAAGTGAAAGTAAAACTCGGGATGCCTGTGCGTGAGGAAAAGCCTGAGGCTGCTCCGAATGCGAAAGCTGCCGGGGCCGAGAAAAAGTAGAAAATAGATCAAATCTCACCAGGCGTTCGGCTGCGGAACTTGAACACCGCGGCCGAACGCCTCTTTATTGCGTTACTTTCGTGCTTTACAGGCTGACAGTCTAAACGGATAATCCGCCGCGATGGGTAGGACCGGCATTCCTGCCTGTTGACCGGAGACAGATTTTCCATTTCTCATTTGTCAGTTTTCATTTGCCATTGCAGATGCAGTCCAATGACCTACTGGATTAAAAGTCGAACAGGCAATCGACAAAAAAATGAGAAATGAGAAAATGCCAAATGAACATATGGAAAATCCTTGAAGTTGTAACAAACGATAAGAGCACACACTAGCAGGGCGCAGGAATGTCTGTCCTACTATGAAATCCATTCTTATTAAAGGCGGCACGCTCGTAACGATGGACGACCACGATTCCATCGTGCGAGGAGATCTACTAATACGTGATGGCCGGATCGCGAGTGTGGGCAAAACCGAAGAAACTGCTGATATCGTTGTTGATGCCACCGGTTGCGCTGTACTACCAGGTTTTATTCAAACCCATATTCATCTCTGTCAAACCATCTTTCGCGGCGCTGCCGACGATCTCTCGTTGCTCGCCTGGCTTAAAAAGCGTGTATGGCCCATGGAAGCAGCACACACTCCGGATTCTGTAAGGGCCTCCGCAAGACTCGGGGTTGCTGAACTAACCAAGGGCGGGACTACATGCGCCCTAACAATGGAAACGGTGAACCACACCCAAGAAGTGTTCAAGGTGGTGGAAGAGACCGGCTTTCGCGCCACGATTGGCAAATGCATGATGGACAAAGGGAATGATGTGCCCGCAGCCCTGCGTGAAAATACTCAAGCTTCCATCAAGGAATCAATCGAATTGCTTGAGGCCTGGCATGGCAAATGCGATGGACGAATAGGCTATTGCTTCGCGCCACGGTTTGCGCTTAGTTGCACAGGCGAGCTTCTTTCTCAGGTGGCCAAACTAGCACGAGCTCACAACGTCATAGTGCATACCCACGCGTCGGAAAATAAAAACGAGTGCGCTCTGGTTAAGAAGGACACCGGTCTTGATAACGTCTTTTATCTGGATTCGCTCGGTTTGTCGGGCCCTCACGTTGTCCTGGCCCACTGCGTTCACCTCGAATCAGCGGAGTTGAACACCGTGGCAAACACACAGACGAACGTCGCGCATTGCCCCTCATCGAATTTGAAACTTGGCTCTGGGATAGCTCCGATCACCGCCATGTTGGAACGTGGAATTTCCGTTTCGCTTGGTGCTGACGGGGCCGCCTGCAACAACCGTCTCGACATGTTTACGGAAATGCGCAGCATGGCGTTGATGCAAAAAGTTTTGCATGGACCTGAGGCCGTGCCCGCTAAACAAGCCCTTCGCATTGCAACGATGGGAGGCGCTAAGGCCCTGGGACTCGCGAAGGAGATTGGCAGTTTGGAAAGCGGAAAACGAGCCGATGTAATCGTAGTTAACCTGAATTCTCTCCACTCAACCCCTCATGCAAGAGATCTGGTATCAGCGCTGGTTTATTCCGCTCAAACTAGTGACGTTAAAACGGTTATCATTGACGGTCGATTAGTGATGAAAGACCGGGAGTTGCTGACGATAGATGAGCTATCTGTTTGTGCGGATGCGGAGCGAGAGAGTGAGCAATTAATGAATCGCGCGCGAATTAGTTGAATTGAGAACTTTCCGGAATTGGCGCAAAAAGGTAGGTCCAAAAATAGCTGTGCCAGCTCGAAGGTAGCGACTGCGGGGGGCGCGATCGGCGGCCGAGCTGGCACTGGCGGGCACTATCAATTTTGAATCGGATGTCGTCTTTCAACTGGACTGACGTTTGGGCGCCAACCCCATCCTCAACGGCAGGGATTATACACCCATGCTCGAATCAGTCAACGGTTTTTGTGACTAATATGACAAAGTTTCAATTTTGGGCCAAAGTTGACAGTTCTTTTCCCAACTCCCTATACTACGCGCTCTTTCCAACCCATTGGCCAGGTAGCTCAGTTGGTAGAGCGCGGCCCTGAAAAGGCCGGCGTCGGCGGTTCGACTCCGTCCCTGGCCACCAAAATGGATGGGGGAAAAGGGTCAGGGGGAACGGGAAATTTGGCCAAGCGCTTTACCCGTTCCCGTCACCCTTTTCCCCCTTTTTATCGTGTCCAGTACCGTTTGATTCGCTCCGCGAGCAACGGAAAGGGAACGTAGTCGGCAGTTCGTCCCGCGCGACGCAGTTCTTCTACCATTCGCATCGCTCCATCAGCGTTTCTGGTGTGGACAAGAATAGTCGAGGCCCGCTGAAGTTGAGGATTAGCTGCCAGCCATGAGGCTACTGCGTAGCCCGTGCGCTCATCGTCGTGGCTTTCGGCGTTGTAATGTTCGGGATGGAGATCGTGATCCAAAAAGATGGCATCATAAGAATTTTCGCTCAGAAACTTCTGTGCTTTCGTCACGTTATCCGCCACATCTACGAAATCGCCCTTAAAACGAGCCGAGAACCATCGATGCCTTCTCTTATCATCGTCCAAAAGAAAAACTCGAATTGGATGGCGCTCCGCTTTTACTTCGCTCAGTCCGAGTTTGGTCAGCAATGAATGAAACAAACCCATGTTTTGTTCGATAAAGCCTCCGCTCATACAATAGTGCACCTTTTCGCAATTATGAAATCAAACGAAAACGTACCGGAAATGTGTCACGGCAATTTGGCGAATAATTCGAAGACCTGCCTTCCGAATCCAAATTCCCTCAGACGGGGAATGAAATTGAATTAACACACTCAGCAAATGCAATTCATTGCGCTCCCTTTTCGCGATGCTATAATCCAGCCCGCGATCAAATCACTGAAACGTCCATCTTATTAGCCATTCACCAGTTGCGATCCTGAATGTCATCCGATAACGCAGATAAAAACGTCATCCGAATGCTCAACTCTCCAGTCACGGATGAGGCTGAGAACATCGTCTGCGAATTCTGCTTTGGCACCGGCACCCGAATAGAGCCCGGAAAGGGAGCTATCATCTGTGAGTGCCGACGTTCGAATAGTGGCTCGAGATCCCTCGAAGCGGCGCGCATACCGCCTCGCTTTCGCGAATGCTCATTTCACAACTATTACCCAAAGAATGATTCACAGTATTTCGCCCACAGTTTTGCGAGCCGGCTGGCGGAGGAATACCCGGCAGTCGAATCAGGATTGCTGTTCATGGGAACCGTGGGCGTAGGAAAGACGCATCTTGCGATCGCTATCTTGAAGGAACTGATTGCCAGGAAAGGCGTCAGTTGTCTCTTCTACGAATCAGGGTCACTTCTGAAAGCGATCCAGGATTCCTACAACCCAGTCTCCGAAACCTCCGAGATGCGGGTGATGGCTCCGGTTTATCAGGCGGAGGTCCTGGTTTTGGACGAGCTAGGCGCAACCGTTCCCACTAATTGGGTGCGCGACACGATGTACCAGATTATTAATACTCGTTACAACAACAAGAAGCTCACTATCTTCACGACAAACTATTTGGACGAGGCCCGCGCCGGAGAAGACGATTCAGACAGCGACACTGCAAAGCGCCGGAGCCGGACCTTTGCTTCTGCGCGCATTCAGGAGATGACGACGCTCGAAGAACGCATTGGCACGCCACTACGCAGCCGCTTGTACGAGATGTGTAAGAAGGTCATGATTGAAGGCGAAGACTACCGTAAGCGTCTCGATCAGCGCAGGGTTGAGTCCAGTACAGCGTGAAGAGCAGCTCTAGAACCTCAACGTCCCTAATCTACAGTCAGATGCTGAATTTCCGTCAATTCCGTCAGTCGGAGTTGGTATGTATAATGTTTCGACTCCGTTTGCTCGATGTTCTTCGCAGTTTTTGAAGTCAGTTCAGCATGCCCAAACGCACTGATATCCACAAGATACTAATCATTGGATCTGGTCCAATCGTAATTGGCCAGGCGTGCGAGTTTGACTATTCCGGAACGCAGGCATGCAAGGCGCTGCGTCAGGAAGGTTACAAGGTCGTCCTCGTCAATTCGAATCCGGCAACGATCATGACTGACCCGGAAACTGCCGATATTACGTACATCGAGCCCCTCACAGTCGAAACACTCAGTGCGATTATTCGCAAGGAAAGGCCTGATGCGTTGCTGCCAACCGTAGGTGGCCAGACCGCTCTCAATCTGGCAATAGCGCTGGCTGATTCGGGAATACTTGAAGAATGTGGCGTTGAAATGATTGGCGCTAAGCGCGAGGCCATCCAAGTCGCTGAAGATCGGATGCTTTTCAAGCAGGCGATGGATGAGGTGGGTTTGCAAATGCCGCGCGGTGGCTTTGCTAAGTCCTGGCAAGAAGCCGAGGAAATTGTGTCGCACACCGGATACCCCGCGATCATTCGACCGTCATTTACGCTGGGCGGCACTGGCGGCGGCACTGCTTACAACCCCGAAGAGTTTGAGCAGATTGTGGCCGCTGGCCTGGCTGCTTCGCCGATGCACGAGGTGCTGGTGGAAGAGTCGATTCTGGGATGGAAAGAATTCGAGCTGGAAGTGATGCGCGACATTGCCGACAACGTTGTGATCATCTGCTCGATTGAAAACTTCGACCCGATGGGTGTTCACACCGGTGACTCAATCACCGTCGCGCCAGCGCAGACGCTTACCGATCGCGAGTATCAACGAATGCGCGACATGGCGATCACAGTTATCCGCAAGGTTGGCGTGGAGACTGGCGGTTCCAATATCCAGTTTGCGGTTAATCCGGAAAATGGCGACATCCGCGTAATCGAAATGAATCCGCGCGTATCGCGCTCCTCGGCCCTGGCTTCGAAAGCCACCGGATTTCCGATTGCCAAGATCGCTGCGAAGCTGGCGGTTGGTTACACGCTTGACGAGATTCCCAACGACATCACCAAGAAAACGCCGGCCTCGTTTGAACCGACGATAGATTACGTGGTGGCCAAGATTCCCAAGTGGGACTTCGAAAAGTTTAAGGAAGCAGAAGACGTGCTGGGAACGCAGATGAAGTCTGTCGGGGAGGTAATGGCGATTGGACGAACCTTCAAGGAAGCGCTCTTCAAGGGCCTTCGCTCACTGGAATCGGTAAAGCCGCTGCGTCTGGAAGATGTTTCTGACGATGAGCTGCAACGCAAACTTGCCCGGCCAAATTCGCAGCGCTTTTCCTACATCACCTACGCCCTGCAACAGGGCTGGTCCATCGCGGAGATTTATCGCCTTTCGCGCGTGGACCCGTGGTTTCTCGAGCAGCTTCAGGATGTAATGGAAATTCAAAAGGGAATTGAAGGCCACAAGTTGGAAGATATTTCCGCGGAGCAGCTGCGATCTTTCAAGGAGGTTGCGCTATCCGATCGGCGACTGGCTTATCTCACCGAAAAATCCGAAGACGAGGTTCGTGAGTACAGGAAAAGTTTGGCAGTCGTTCCGGTTTACAAGCGGGTGGACACTTGCGGTGCGGAGTTTGAATCGTTCACTCCCTATCTTTACTCCACTTACGAAACTGAATGCGAAGCGGCGCCCACAGATCGTCGCAAGATCATGATTCTTGGTTCCGGACCAAATCGTATCGGGCAGGGAATCGAGTTTGACTACTGCTGCTGCCATGCCTCGTTCGCACTTCACGAAGCGGGGTTTGAGACGATTATGGTCAACTGCAATCCGGAAACTGTTTCCACCGATTACGACACCTCCGATCGACTCTATTTCGAGCCACTGACGTTTGAAGATGTAATGAACATCGTCGACGTGGAAAACCCGGAAGGCCTCATTGTGCAGTTTGGCGGGCAGACACCACTGAACCTGGCGATGCGTCTCCACCAGGCAGGTGTTCCCATCATTGGCACAAGCGCCGATTCGATTGACCTGGCCGAAGATCGAAAACGCTTTGGCGCGCTATTGCGGGAGTTGGGCATTCCGCAGCCCGAAAACGGAATGGCGGCGAGCAGTGAAGAGGCGAAGTCCGTCGCTGAAGAAATTGGCTATCCGGTGCTGGTGCGACCAAGCTATGTCCTGGGTGGTCGGGCGATGGCCATTGTTTACGACGAAGAGAGTTTGGAGCAATACGTGCGAACGGCAGTTGGCTTCACACCTGATCGCCCGGTCTTGATCGATAAGTTTCTCGAGCGAGCTGCTGAGTTTGACGTTGACGCTCTCGCCGACGAGACCACCTGCGTCATCGCGGCGATTCAGGAGCACATCGAGGAAGCAGGAATTCATTCGGGCGACTCATCATGTGTGTTGCCCCCGGTTCGAATTGATCATGAGCACATCGAAACGATGCGTCATTACACGCGACTGCTGGCAAGGGCGTTACGCGTGCGTGGGCTGATGAACATTCAGTTTGCCATCAAGGACCATCGCGTCTACGTGCTGGAAGTAAACCCACGCGCGTCACGCACAGTTCCGTTTGTTTCCAAGGCCACGGGAGTTCCCATCGCACGCGTTGCGGCTTTGGTAATGGCGGGCCAACCGCTCGCTGGTTTCGATCTGCCGCCAGACCTGACGGTGAACCGTTTCTTTATTAAGTCGCCAGTGTTTCCGTTCGTAAAGTTTCCCGGAGTTGATCCAGTCCTCAGTCCGGAGATGCATTCAACGGGTGAGGTGATGGGCGTCGGCGAGACTTTTGGAGAAGCCTACGGCAAGGCGATGACGGGCGCTGGTCTGACCCTACCGTCGGCTGGCAGGGCCTTCATCAGTGTCACTGATGGAGACAAGGGGCAGGCTGTCATACTCGCGCGCAAACTAGCGCGGCTCGGTTTTGAACTTGTGGCAACGTTGGGAACCGCTGATCGATTGCGTGAAGTAGGCTTAAGAGTTGAAAACGCCTTTAAGGTTAACGAAGGACGACCAAACGTCGTCGACCACATTAAAAGTGGCGAGATCGCCCTCGTAATCAACACTCCGCTGGGTCGAGCTTCCCACTTCGACGAGCAGGCCATTCGCCGCGCTGCTTTGCAATACAACGTTCCCTGTGTGACCACGATGACCGGCGCGCAAGCGATTGTCGAAGCTATCACCGCCAGCGAGACTGGTGGCGCTATCAAGGTTCGTTCATTACAGGAGCTGCATGCGGTGAGTGCGCCCGCAGCGCGCTAACCAGGAGCAGGAGGCAGGAGCTGGAGGCAAGAGACGGAAGCTCAGTACACCGCCTGCGGTAGGACAACGCAATGCCAACTCAAATAAAGGCGGTTGTGATCACTGTGAGCGACGCAAGCTCACGCGGCGAGCGGAAGGACGAGTCGGGTCAAATTCTCGCGGAATTGCTGCGCGCAATGGGCGCTGAGGTGGTTGCCACTAAAATTCTTTCAGACGATTTGCATCCGTTGACTAACGCACTGAGAGAATTTGCTGACTGGCGCCATGTGAATCTCATTATCACGACCGGTGGGACCGGCCTCGGCCAGCGCGATAACACGCCCGAAGCCACGGTGGCAGTCCTTGAAAAACAAGTAACTGGATTGGCCGAGGCGATGCGCAGTGAAACTCTGGCGCTGACACCAATGGCGATGCTGTCGCGCGGCGTATGCGGCGTGCGTTCAGGCACCTTGATTGTCAACCTTCCCGGCTCGCCGAAGGGCGTGCGCGAAAGCTTCGCTGTCATCGCGCCGGTTCTCGGGCACGCGATTGCCCTGATCGCGGGCAGGCCCGGCGGCGACTTGCACTAAACTTCTTGACCAGGTCTTCGTTGACAATGATCTCGCGCCGCGCTTAAGATTTTTCCGTCACTGCTACGATTCAGTTTAAGCTTTAACCGCTTCAACTAAACTAAATGCTGCTCCAGGCAACGACAGGGACCGCGCAGAATATCGGTGGACCAATCACGGCTTACTGGCCGGTGATGATCTTCTTCGTCGTGGCCATCGTCTTTCCGGTCATGCCGATCATCCTCGGTCGGTTTCTGCGGCCGGCTAAATATGGCAAAGGGAAAATGCGGCCGTATGAGTGCGGCATTGATCCGATCACCGATGCGCACTCGCGCTTTACCGTCCGTTACTACATCGTTGCGATGTTGTTTTTGATTTTCGACGTTGAAACAATCTTTCTCCTGCCGTGGGCCATAATTTTCATGGGCGAGGATTTCTCGTTCACGACCTTTGCACTAATAGAGATGTTTGTCTTCATCGCGATTCTGGTGGTTGGGTATTACTACGCCTGGCGCAAGGGCGCATTGGAATGGGCCTGAACTTGTCCAAAGTCCAACGTCCAAAGTCCAATGCCACAACCAGCACACAGACTTTGGACATTGGACTTTAGACATTGGACTTTACTATGGCTGAGCACGACCAGGGATTTGTCCTAACAAGATTTGATTCGCTGATGAACTCGGTTCGGCGAACGGTTGGCGCCAAGGCGCTCGATATTGGTGCGCCCGTGGTTAACTGGGCGCGCAAGTCTGCGCTGTGGCCTATGACCTTCGGTCTTGCCTGCTGCGCGATCGAAATGATCGCAACCGGCGCCGGCCGTTTTGATATCGACCGCTTCGGTGCCGGAGTGTTTCGTCCAAGTCCACGTCAAAGTGATCTGATAATTATCGCCGGGACGGTTACTCTGAAGATGGGGCCGGTTGTGCGCCGGGTTTATGAACAGATGCCGGAGCCGAAATGGGCTATCGCCATGGGTGCTTGCGCCTCGACGGGTGGTCCATTCGATTCCTACTCGACCATGCAGGGCGTAGATCGCTGCATTCCTGTTGACGTTTACATTCCTGGCTGTCCGCCCCGACCTGAGGCATTGCTCTACGGCTTGATGCGCCTGCAAGACATCATCATGCGCGAGGCACCGTCGGCTTACATCTTTGAATCTGACGGCACCGTGCATCGCCGGCAGGAATTGGAAGATGGCGATGGGTCACAGACGCCTGGGGATCGAGATTCAGAACGGCTTGCGGCTGGCGTAGTTTAACCAAGCCAAGGTTCTTAGTACTTCCAGTTTAATCTTAATCCAAATAACAAGACGCAAAGAGGCCGTTACACTGGCTCCGCTTTGCGCCTTTTGTTTTTGCAAAGCTGATTTACTGTAATTGCAAGACCTCGCGTCCCGGTACATCATTACCGCCACCAGTTACCAGGAAATAGGTTAATGGAAGAAATCTGAATTTTCCTCCGTCTAACGTTTGTTAGGTCAATACGGAGGAGCCCGGATGGAGCAGCGCGCTGTAATGGCGGAACCAATTATTGACGAGCACGTCATTGAAGCATGTCAGCAGGGCGACCGTGAGGCTTTCCGGCTGCTGTTTGAGACCTACAAAGATCGTGTGTTTTCAATAGCGGTTTATTCTTTCGGCGGCGATACAAACGCGGCGAACGATGTTTCGCAGCAGATCTTTCTGAAATTGATGACTGCCATTGGCCAGTTTCGCGGTGACGCGGCATTCACGACCTGGCTCTATCGTCTGGTGGTTAACGCGTGCATTGATGAGCAGCGCAAGCGAGGACGTTTTCTTCCGTTTGGAGAGTCAACTCCGGTGAGCAGAATTGAAGATAGAAGACCGCAGGAGAAGCGTTATGCGAGGCTGGAAGTAGCCGACTCTGTGCAGGCGGCCATTCAGAAACTAACTCCGAAACTGCGCCTGCCAATTCTGCTCAAGTACGTGGAAGGACTGTCTTATGACGAAATTGCCGAGGTGCTGGGATGTTCGAAAGGCACAGTCGCTTCGCGTCTCAATCGCGGCCATCAGAGCCTGGCCAAAAAGTTAGCGCATCTCCGAAATGAAGTTGTTTTGGGAGACTAATATGTTTTTGAAGCATGTAACAAAAAATCTCTCCGCTTACTGCCACGGCGAAGTAACGCCGGATCAGTCGCGGCAGATTGCCGAGCATCTACTTTCCTGCAATCGTTGCCGGCAACAGTTCGAAGAAATCAAGCTTGGTGTAAAACTCGCCGAACGCTTGCCGCAACTTGCGGCGCCGGATTCACTCTGGCTGAATCTTCAATCTCGCCTGGCAGCGGAAAATAACAAGAGCAGGGTCGAAGCGACCAAAGAACCTGGATGGTCATTCAAGTTTTGGCGGCCGAGCTTAGTCGGTGTTGCTGCGGCCTTGGTCCTGACAGCCGGGTTGGTCGCGGTTTGGTTTTACTCGCGAGAGTCGCGGCCTTTTTGGGAAGTGGCCCGCGTCAATGGAGCCCCAAAGATTGGATCATCGAGCATTGGCGAAAGAGGCAAGCTTGGGGTGGGTGAGTGGTTGGAGACCGACAACGCGTCACGCGCGCAGATCGATGTCGGCTCGATTGGTCAGGTCGACATCGATCCAAACACGCGCGTCCGTCTGGTTGAAACAAGGCCAACTGAACATCGACTCGAGCTGGCGCACGGAAAGTTGAGCGCGAGAATTTGGGCGCCACCGCGACTGTTTTTCGTGGACACTCCGTCGGCAGTCGCCGCTGACCTAGGTTGTGCCTACACCCTGGAAGTTGATGACGCCGGCCGAGGACTCTTGAAGGTCACTTCCGGATGGGTCGCACTTCAGTTGAAGGGTCATGAATCAATGGTCCCGGCGGGAGCCACTTGTGCCATGAGACCGGGGATTGGGCCCGGCACGCCTTATTTTGAAGACGCGTCCGAGACGTTTCGCAGAGCATTGTCAAACTTCGATTTCGACCCTCGGGCCGAATCCGAGATTTCAACTCTCGACGTACTCCTTCATGAGGCCCGTCCACGCGATTCGCTGACGCTGTGGCACCTGCTGGCGCGCGTTGAGGGTAACGACCGCGTACGCGTCTATGAACGGCTGACGGGCTTTGTGGCGCCGCCCGCGGGTGTGACGCGCGAGGGAGTCTTGCAGCTCAACGAGCAGATGCTGCAACTGTGGAAAGATGAACTCGGAAAAACGTGGGGCAGCTCATCGGTTTCCGGAATGCGCAAGGCCTGGATCGACATTTGGGCCAAAGCGGTGGGAAAAGCAAACGGACTACAGGGAAAAAGGTAAAGGGGATCAGACCAGGCAGAGGGTCGACCATCAGGTAGGGCTTTTTCAAGCTACTCGGTAGGACTTCTACAGTCGAGCTTCTGCTTGCTGACGAGTTAGGAAGGAGTTGGTCATGCAAAACGAACAAAGTCGTCTTACGAATCGCAGAAGTTTTCTGAAACACGCTTCGCTTTTTGCATTGGCTTTGCCGTCACTGGGAACTTTGAGTTTGTTGGGTTGCAAGGCTCAATCGCAGCTTGCACGCAGGTCGGCTGGTGACGGCAATTCCGCAAACGTGTCGTGGAAGACTATCGTTGTGCCAGACAATGAGCCAGGCGAGCCGCTCATCATTTCCGGTACTATCTTCATGCCGGATGGACGCACACCGGTGCCGGGAGCCACTCTTTGGGTCTATCAAACGGATGCAACCGGGCATTATTCGCCACTCCGCGAGAGCAACGGCGACAACCGCAATACGCGGCTGCATGGCTCGATCCGAACGAATGCCGATGGCCGTTATGAGTTTCGCACGATAAAGCCGGCGCCTTATCCGGGAAGAAGCAATCCGGCTCATATTCATGCCTTCGTCTCCGGGCCGGGCTACCCGGAATACTGGATTGACGAGTTTTTGTTCGAAGGCGATCCGTTTATTACTCAAGAAGCCCGTCAAAAACTTACCGGAGAAGGAAGTTTCTCTTCGATACTAAAATTGACCCGGGGCAGTGACGGTGTGTTGCGCGGCATTCGCGACATAAAGATTGAGCGCTGCTCGAAGAACTGTTCGGGACGAGATTGACGGCTGAAGAGTTTTGCGCCGGAAGTCTTGAGTATGAGTTGCGCGGTCAGGAACGGTGGTTTATCCCCGGTGGAGGAATGCCAGTCAACTTGATGCGGGGGCAAGCCCATTCCTTACCTTAGAGGTTTTTGAAGTTGCACATGAAACTCAGGTTTGTAGTAATCATGCTTGCGTGTCGCTGCCAACCTTTTTTCATATTTTACGACTCAGGCGCATCCCGCCACTGGCATTGTGGTTGATCGCAAAGGCCAGGTTTACTTCAGCGATCTGGAAACGATTTGGAAGATCGATCTTCAAGGCCAACTTTCGGTCTTTCGTGCGGGTGTTAGCGGCAGGCACGTTCATGAGTTGAGCATCGACGAGCAGGACAACATTTACGGCGCCGATGTCAGCTACAACCCGGCGACGAAAGGTTGGCCCAGCGACGTTTGGAAGATGACGCCGGAAGGGAAGTTTACTTATCTGCTTGAGCCCACGGAGCATCCACCGCGCGGAATGAGCATCTGGCGCGACCGCCAAAGGAACATGTATTTAGTTGATCAAAATAACCACACCAAGTCTCAAACTCTCCTATTACGCCGCAGTCCGGATGGTAAGGTAACAACTCTGGCCGGCTGCGCGTACGGCCACAAAGACGGTCGGGGCAAAGAAGCAAACTTTAGCAGCGTTGGGGGAATGGCGTTTGGCCCTGATGGAAGCTTTTACTTAACGGACGGGACTTCAGTGCGCAAGGTTTTAATGGATGGAACGGTCACCACACTCGCGAAAGATCTGAACTTCAGAACCGCGGACGATAAGCCGGCGCTGTTTGGAGGAGCTTACGGTAGTCTTGCCGGATTGGGAGTTGACCGCAATGGGAATGTCTACGTGGCAGATGCCGGCAACCGGCGCCTGCTTAGGATCGGGACCGATGGCAAAATGGAAGTCGTTTACCGGACCGAGCCTCCTTTCTTTCCTAACGGCGTGGTTGCCACACCGGCCGGAGACATTTATGTAATGGAAGTTGGGCTTACTCCGCCGAGCACCTCAAGCGGTCCGCGCGTGCGCAAACTTTCCAGCGGCGGCAAGAATGAAATCGTTGCCGTGGTAGGAAGCGAACATCAGCTCAATTCGCAAACAGCGCCCGTCGACACAGCAGGCGTGTTTGCCGACACATTTGTCATCTCATACTCCCTGAACGGACGGGGGAGATTCGCTATCGTGCTGCTTGGTATTGGGTTAAGTTCTCTCGTTGTGACTATGTGGAAACGGAAGAGAAGGGAACGGCAGGCATGAACAAGTGGAGAGTATTGCGGTGGCTGGTCGTCATTTGCGCCTGTCTTTTTGTCCTGGCACAGTTCTCCAGGCCAGCGCGAACGAACCCCGTAGTTGATCAGTCGCTCGCGCTCGAGTCGCGCATTGAAGTGAGTCCGCCGGTCTCAGCAATCATCGATCGTTCTTGTAGCGATTGCCATTCAAACAAGACTCGCTGGCCCTGGTACAGCAATGTCGCACCCGTTTCCTGGTTTGTAATAGGCCATGTAAACGAAGGCCGCCAGAATCTTAATTTTTCCGAGTGGGGACGTTATACCAAACGTGAAACGGATGGGCTGCTCAAGCAAATCTGTCAGGAAGTGAAAGCGGAAGCTATGCCGCTGAGTTCCTACACGCCGCTACATCCCGGCTCAACGCTTTCAGATGAAGACAAAAAGATCCTTTGCGATTGGGCGAGCGCAGCGAGTCAGCGACCCAACGCGCAATGAGCTACGTGTTCAGGAGATTCCGGCCAGATGACGCGTGTCGTTAATCGTGATGACGCGGACAAAGCCGTCGTCGCGCAAATCGAACCGTGCGATTCCGCAGTTTGCCGTTGCGATCCATACGGGCTTTAGTTCCGGGGCATCAAGAGCGCCCATCAAGTGGAGTATCAAAATGCAGATTGCGCCGGTATGCGTGAAGACTGCGATGCGGCCGCCTCGATGCTTCCCAATGACTTCGTCAAGTTTTCCGGCTGCGCGATCCAGCGTCTGACGGTAACTTTCTCCACCTTCCAATACGTGTTCGAAATCGCGGTGAAGAAGCGCCTGATACTGTTCGGGATATCGCTCTGCAGCTTCTTCAAACGTTAGACCTTCCATTACGCCGACGCTGCGTTCACGAAAAGCGTCCGTGGTTATGAGGGGAGCGCCCGCCAGCCTTGCGAGCGGGCTCGCTGTCTCAATCGCGCGCGGGAGATCACTGGAATAGATCGCATCGAACTTTTCCGACGCCAGGGCCCTGGCTGTAGCTTCCGCTTGTTTTCGTCCACGAGCGGAGAGCGGCGTGTCGGTGTGCCCACCGAAGCGCCCTTCAGCGTTGCCCTGCGATTGGCCGTGACGAATGATGATGACGTGGGTGGTCAAGGACATGGCAAGATTTTTAAGTGCCGGTAATCGAAACTATTTAACACAACTCCTTGGAGTGCGGCGGCCTGGCGCCGCTTTGGCCGGTTGTCACCTATTGCGTAACTTCGGCCTGAGTTGAGTTCTTGCCAAGAACGCGGCGCTGGCCGGCGCTAGGCTAAAGCGGCGCCGGGCCGCCGCACTCCAAGGGGTTGTTAGGCGGCAACAGCTTCGTTCTTGAGTTTCTCGGCCTGGTCGTGAGTGATGAGCGCCTGGATTATTTCGTCGAGGGCTCCTTCCATCACGAGGTCGAGCTGATGAATCGTCAGCCCGATGCGATGGTCAGTAACGCGGTTTTCCTTAAAGTTGTAAGTGCGGATCTTTTCCGAACGGTCACCTGAGCCAACCATTGAACGGCGTTCGCTGGCTACGGCATCGTGTTGCTTTTTTTCCTCAAGCTCCTGGAGACGCGCCCGCAACACCCGCATCGCCTTCTCGCGGTTTTTGATCTGCGACTTTTCGTCCTGCATGGAAACAACCACATTCGTCGGCAAATGTGTGATGCGCACGGCGGAGTAAGTCGTATTAACCGATTGACCGCCGGGGCCCGATGAACAGAACGTATCGATGCGTAGCTCCTTCGGATCGATTTTCACGTCCACCTCTTCTGCCTCGGGCAGCACAGCCACTGTGATCGCGGATGTGTGAATTCGTCCGCTGGCTTCTGTCTGGGGAACACGCTGGACGCGGTGCACGCCCGACTCGTGTTTCATCTTGGAATAAACTTTGTCTCCCTCGATCAAGACAATCGCTTCTTTCATACCGCCGATGCCCGACTCGGAAACGTCGAGAACTTCAAAACGCCAACCCTGCCTCTCGGCGTAACGG
>JALYSR010000097.1 GCA_030854715.1 Acidobacteriota bacterium | reverse complement strand
GGGGTGTCCTTACTTGAAAGTCATCGGGCACGGTAGCATGCGAACGCTTCACTATTTCGGCGATCATCGGCTTTCGTTTCTCCTGCTCGACCGCCTCACGCGCTTGATCGCGTGGTGATTTTGGCGTCTCGAACGGGTTCGACCCCGCCCCCGCGCCCACCGCGATTAAAATGTGCCGCGCGTGGACCTGCTCCTCCTGCTTGCCGTCTTTGTTCTCGGTGCGCCGTCCTTCGAGCTTAATGATGTGAAAGCCGTATCGGCTCTCAACGACGCCGCTAATTTGGCCGGGTTGCAAGGCAAACGCCGCCTCCTCAAACTCAGTCACCATCACACCATGACCAAACCATCCCAGGTCGCCACCTCTATCTTTGGTACCCGGATCGGCTGAAAAATCTTCGGCCAGCGTCGCGAAGTCTTCGCCGGCGCGCGCGCGTTTGAGAACATCTTCCGCTGTCGCCCGAACCTGAATGGGATCCAGCTCGGGATGCGTCTTGAAGTAGGCGTCGATCTCGGCGTCAGTCGCTTTCAAGGCGGGGTTCTTGTCGGGGCTTAACGTGTCTTGCGCATAAGTCTCAGCCAGCAAGCGCGCCTGCTGGAGGAGGATTTGTAATTGGATCTTGTGTTTTTTGTCGATGCCGGCGGCTATGCCTCGACGTTCACCGACCATCATCTGGCCCCACTGATGCCGACCCTCCTTTAACTGCTGGTCTGTAATCTGCTGCATCTGCGGATTACGGGCCTTAGAATCGTTGAGAAACTGATTGAAACGCTCTTCCATCCCGGCTTCTCTGAAAAATGCTTTGATGTCCGCGGCCGACACTGAGGCCGTGCCGCCGCTACTCGGCGACTCGAAATAACTTTGGGCTATTACGCCCGCCTGAGTGAGGTCGAGTTGGCGGCCGATCTCAGGACGATCCGTGACGCCCTTCAAGCGCGCCTCTTCGGCAAGCGCCAGAACAGTGCGTACGTCTTCGGCAAAATCTTTGCGCGCCTTCTCGTCGGTGACCATGCGCGCGACCGCCTGCGGTTGCTGATCAGCGCCGATCAGCGACATATCAGCCGCTGTCAAGACCACCGCCGAATTAGTCCTCAAGTCGTATCGCGGGCCGTCCGTTTCATCACCTACCGTCGAATTTGTCGATGAGCTTGCACGCCTTCTTGTCCGGACTTCTTTCGGAGTTATTCCCGGAGTCGGAGTTGGCGCCGCCTTACTTCTGCCACCTCTCTCTTGTGCATTCGTTTTTGACCAGGCAAAACTTCCAGGTAGGTCCAGCGGAAGAATAAACAGGGTAGCTACTGCGCCCAGGAAAGCGGTAGAGACCACATTCCGAAGCCTTCCGCGGTTTCTTTTCATTGCTCTTGTTTCTTAGCCGCGCGACTTACAACAATCAATGTATCGACAGCTTTGATGATCAAATGGTGGCTTTAAGTAATCTTGTGACGCGCTTATAAGCTACTGCTGATAACCTGCAGCGATTAGAACACTTCCCGAGGCTGGGAGTCCACGTTGTCAAACGGTACCGATTTGGATAGCATCGCGGTCCTATGACTACCATTACTGAAACCATGACCGGCGAGGAGATCGTGGATCTCTGCCGCCGGCACACGCTCTTTGAGTGGTCCGCTCAGGCTGCGGTGGACCCGATTCCCGTGGCGCGGGCGAAGGGAATCTACTTCTGGACGCCTGAAGGAAAGCGCTTCATCGACTTCAATAGCCAGTTGATGTGCGTGAACATAGGGCACGGCGATGAGCGGGTGATTCGCGCAATCAACGAGCAAGCCGCGACACTCCCGTATGCCAACCCGTTTATGGCCACTGACGTGCGCGCGCGCCTGGGCGTGAAGCTCGCGGAGATCACACCCGGAGACATCGACGCGTTCTTCTTCACCAACGGCGGCGCCGAGGCGAACGAGAATGCGATTCGCATCGCACGGATGTTCAGCGGGCGTCACAAGATTGCCGCAAGGTATCGCTCCTATCACGGTGGAACGGCAGGCGCTCTAACGCTGACCGGCGATCCGCGCCGCTGGGCGGCAGAGCCGGGCATACCGGGCGTCTTCCGCATCCCCGACTTCTACCATGGTATTCAGAGAGGCTCGGATACGACCGATGAAGTCCTGGGATTAACTGAAGAGATCCTGCAACTCGAAGGTCCTCAGACGGTCGCTGCGATCATCGTCGAGCCCGTAGTCGGGACCAACGGAATTCTAATTCCACCTGATGGTTATATGCAGGGGTTACGCGCGCTGTGTGACAAGCATGGAATCCTCTTGATCGCCGACGAAGTGATGGCCGGCTTCGGCCGCACCGGCGAATGGTTCTCAGTCGACCACTGGAAGGTTGTGCCCGATCTGATCTCAATGGCTAAAGGACTGACCAGCGCGTACGTGCAACTGGGTGCGGTCGGTATGCGGCGGCACATTGCAGATCATTTCCAGAAGAACGTCTTCTGGGGCGGCCTCACGTACAACAGTCACCCGCTCGCGTGTGCCGCAGCGCTGGCAACTATTGCGGTGTACGAAGAAGATGGCCTCATCGAGAACGCGCGAAGCATGGGGGCCGTGATGCGCGACATGCTCGAGGACTTAAAGCATCGTCACCCCTCGGTAGGCGCGACGCGTAACATTGGTCTCTTCGGAATCGTTGAGCTGGTGCGGAATCCGGAAACACGCGAGCCGATGGCGCCTTTCAACGGCACTTCGCCCGAGATGCAAGCGCTCAGCAAGTTCTTTCGTCAGGAAGGGCTCTACACGTTTGTGCGGTGGAATACTTTCTTCACAAACCCACCGCTCTGTATCACGGAAGCTGAACTGCGCGAGGCGTTCGCGATCATCGATAAAGGGCTTGAGATCACGGACCGCGTTATTTCGTAGTGCTCAAGAGCCCAAAGTCCAACGTCCAATGTCCAAAGTTTGTCTGCGCTGAGAGACTTTGGACATTGGACATTGGACTTTGGACTAATTTGGGGTTTTTCTGGTACCCGCGGCAGGGGTCGAACCTGCGACCTCTCGCTCCGGAGGCGAGCGCTCTAATCCACTGAGCTACGCGGGCAAGGCTGTTTGCAGGAAAAGATAGCACAGCAGTGTTTCGGCTGCCATGCGCTGATCCAAATGAACCACCAACCACACCCGCCACGAGCGGACACACGCTGCACTAGATTTTCCATATATCATTTGACATTTCTCATTTGCCATTGGCGATCCGATCGCGGCGAGTGTCTTTAAATGAAAAATGAGAGATGACAAATGAGAAATGGAAAATCTGCCAGGGGTTTTTGTCTGTTGTCGTTGGGCAGGAGTTAAGCCGAGAGATGAAGGATTGCCTTGACGATCCAGAAGGCGCCTGCGGCGATGAGGCCGGCAGCGGGAATAGTCAGTATCCAGGCCCACACGATTCTGCCCGCCACTCCCCACTTCACGGCAGACAAACGGCGAGTTGCCCCAACGCCGACGATGGCGCCGGTGATTGTATGCGTAGTTGAAACAGGTGTTCCGGTGAGCGTGACGTACGCAAGTGTAATCGCGGCCCCGGTCTCGGCACAAAAACCACCGATGGGCCGCAGCTTCGTTATTTTCGATCCCATTGTGTGGACAATACGCCAACCCCCGGACAACGTGCCCAGCGCGATTGCAGCATGCGCAATGAGAACCACCCAGAGAGGAATTGGCGGAATGTTGCCATTCGGTCCGTAAGCCAGAACGCCGCCGGCTGCCAACACCGCCGTGATTATTCCCATCGTCTTTTGCGCGTCGTTGCCTCCATGGCCCAGCGAGAAAGCAGCGGCTGAGAAGAGTTGACCCTTGCGAAAAAACTTATCGACGGCTTTGGGCGTTGCGCGTCGGAATATCCAGTGCACGGCCACCATTAAGGTAAATCCCAGTACCATACCGATCAGGGGCGACAAAACGATGAACTTAATCGTGCGCACCCAAACGTCTGTTTTCAATATGCCGTGAATACCGCCAAAAGCTGCGATGCCCGCGCCGGCATATCCGCCGAGGAGCGCGTGTGAGCTCGACGTCGGCAGTCCCAAATACCACGTTATGAGGTTCCAGAGAATGGCGCCCAGCAGAGCGCACATGAGCACATAAAGCCGCAGATCGGCGCTGATCAAGTCCATGCGCACGCCATCACCGATCGCTTTTGCGACGCGAGTGCCAAATACAGCGAAAGCTATAAAGTTGAAGAACGCCGCCCAGACCACGGCCAGACCCGGCGAGAGAACACGTGTGGAGACAACCGTTGCAATCGAATTTGCGGCGTCGTGGAAACCGTTGATGTAATCAAAAACGAGTGCGAGCGCGACTAGAATCAGAACGAAGGCAAAGGTAGCGGACATTTAGAGTGTGGTCAGTGGTTAGTAGTCAGTTGCGGATCCAGCAGCGCGGTAATCTCCACGGACCACGGACAACTCACTACGGACTATGTATGTTTAATGATTACGCTTTCGATTATGTTGGCGACATTTTCGCAACGATCCACGGCGGCCTCTAGTTTTTCATAAACTTCTTTCCACTTCAGCACCGTCAGCGCATCATGTGAATCATGAAACAGCTCGGCGATCGCCGCATGGTAAATATCGTCGCCTTCGTTTTCCAGCCGGTGAATTTCAACCAGTCTTTGCGTGACATTCTTCGGCCGCTGCAGCATAGCCACGATCTCCTTTAACTGATCGGCCATGCGAACGATCACGTCCGCGAAATCTCGCGCATAGTCTGTAATCTCATGGACGTCAAAAATAATGATCGCGCGCGCGGCGTCGTCGATCAGGTCAACGATGTCGTCGAGTGCTGTTGACATCATGTAAATGTCTTCGCGATCGAAGGGCGTAATAAACGACTTGTTGAGGCGGGTCGAAACCGTATGAGTCAGTTCGTCACAAGCATGCTCCAAACCCTTGATTCGCTGCGCATATTCTCCGTACTCGTGGTTCTTGTCGGCGAGCATCTCCTTGAGTTCGCGCGCGGCGGAGGAAATGTACACCGTCATCTGGATGAAAAGATCGAAGTACTGTTCCTCGCGGGGCAGAAAATTCAGTAAACCCATATTTGAGTTCCTAACTGTGAAAATTCGTTTGAATTGCCTGGAAGAATCCGCACTATAGCCGACAGAATGTTGGTTTGTCTATCTGAATATTATCTGAATTCCGTCTGAACGTGTGGACTATCATTCACACCGCGGCTTTAGCCCGATGGGGAAAGTCGCACGCGTTCTCAGATGTATTTGTGTTTGCGTAGCTGAATGTTTGTGGGTCGACAACTACGGAACCGGAGTGGTCGACAAATACAGAACCGGGAGCAGTAGCGACCGGGGTGGATCGGACGATAGATACTCGTGACGGCTCTTGAGACCCTTGCTACTACCACTCCACGCGGGCTGCCCGCTTGGGGACCCCGGTCTGCTCCCGGCTCTGTATTTGTGTTGGCTTTGATGTGGTTTTTTCATGACTAACCCGGTCGTTACCGCTCCCGGTTCTGATATTGACCGTAATTAAGCGAGTAGTTGCTCTGCATCGACTTGCAAAAGCCGCGCATCGTCGTATATCAAAGGTAACGAATGGACAGCAAAAACCACTTTGACGACGTTCTGAGCTTTCTGCGCTTAGAGGCTGATTCGATATCTCAAACGGCGACGCGCCTGAAGCGGGAAGAAATCGAACGCGTCGTGCAGCTCCTCGCGGAGTGCCAGGGCAAGGTTGTGATTTTGGGCGTGGGAAAGTCGGGAATCATCGCGCAGAAGATTGCGGCGACCATGACCAGCACGGGCTCCGCGGCCATTCATCTTCATCCATCCGACGCTTTGCACGGGGGAATCGGGATTATTAATTCCGATGACGTCGTCATGATTCTGAGCAATAGTGGTGAGACTGATGAAATTATCGGAATGCTGCCTTACCTGAAGCACCGGCAAGTGCCGATCATTGCCCTGGTAGGTAATTTGAACTCAACTCTAGCGCGCCGTGCGGACGCCGTGATTGATGGCTCGGTCGATCAGGAAGCCTGTCCTCTGAACCTCGCGCCCACCACGAGCACCACCGTTGCCCTGGCCCTCGGTGATGCTCTGGCAATGACGCTCATGCGGGTGAAGGGACTTACGCCGGAGGATTTCGCCAGCAACCATCCCGCGGGACAACTGGGTAAACGTCTCACCTTGAAGGTTGCCGATCTGATGCACGGTGGCGCTGATAATCCGACGATCAAATTGGGTGCACGTTGGGTCGAGATCGTTAAGGGCATAAGCGATGGTGGCCTCGGCGCGGTCAATGTAGTGAGTGACGGAGATCAACTGGCGGGGATCGTTACTGATGGCGACCTGCGCCGGGCTATTCAACGGCGTGATCCGACATCGCTCCAGAATCTGAAGTGCGATGAAATCATGAGTAAGGATCCGGTAGTGGCTAGTCCGGACCTACTTGCTTACGACGCATTGCGACTAATGGAGGATCGAAGTTCGCAGATATCCGTGTTGCCGGTGGTTAACGGCGATGGAGTTTGCGTGGGCCTGATTCGATTGCACGACATCGTCCGTAGCGGGCTCTAACCGCAGTCCAAAGTCATATCAGAACCGGGAGCAGTAGCGACCGGGTGTGTGCACTAACTCGACGGTGGGGAAACCCGTAGCATCAATCCAAGATAAAAGCGTTCAAAGCCCAACCTCCGACCCGGTCGCTACTGCTCCCGGTTCTGATATGACTTTGGACATTGGACTTTGGACTTGTATTTCAGGCATGTCGACGATGTCCCACGCTGAGCGCACGCGCAGTAGTTTCGACATTAGACCAGCGTGCATGATGTGACCGCTTCTTTCCGCAACCACCCTTCCCAAAATCGGCATACCCAACAAAGCAAGGTCGCCAATGATGTCCAGAATCTTGTGACGCACAAACTCGTCGCGAAACCTGAGACCGGTTTTGTTCAACATGCCGTCCGGGGTAAGTACGATGGCGTTGTCCAATGAGCCGCCGCGAATAAGATTGGCGCGCCGCAGGGCTTCGATCTCATCTGTAAAGCCGAAGGTGCGAGCGGCAGCGATTTCGCGACTGTAGGCGCCGTTGTCCAGGTTCACAGAAAACTGCTGCACGCCGATCATCGGGTGAGGGAAGTCAATCAGGCAATCAATTTGATAATGGTCGCCCGGCTCAACGCTGATGCGCCGGTCTCCCTGTTCGAAGGAAACCTTCTCGCGCACAAGCAACGCCCGGCGCGCAAGTGGCTGATTGACGATCCCTGCTTTCTCGATCATCTCGGCAAACACTTCCGCCGAGCCGTCAAGAATAGGAATCTCGAGGTTATCAACTTCAATGTAAACATTGTCAACGCCAAGTCCTCGTAAAGCTGATAGCAAATGTTCGACTGTCGAGAGCATCACGCCAGTGCGCATGAGTGTGGTTGCATAACCGCAGTGCGCCACTGATTCAACGGTGGCTGGAATCTCGAATCCACCGAGATCGCTGCGGCGAAAGACATAGCCCGTGTCAGGAGGCGCCGGCAGAAGTCGCAGGTGAACCGGTACGGCAGTGTGTAGTCCAATGCCTTCAGTCTCAACGGCCGTTCGTAGAGTGGTTTGCTTAATCAAATTTTGTCGACCCATTTTGAGTGCACAATGAAACTCGTGAGCTCAGTTTAAATTGCAATGCTTATGCCGATGACAAAGCTAATGTTTTGTCACTCTGTTAAAGGCCGTATGTTGCGTCGTTGCTACAACTAAACCGAATCAAAGGAGCGGATGCCACAATACCTGGGATGTGCCGCTTTGCCACCGAGAGTACAAGAATCGAATTTCGACAGGATTAACAGGATTGACAAGAAACAAGCTGGTCGGTTCAACGGTAATCTTGTTCATCGTGTTAATCCTGTCCAAAGTCGCAATAGCCTCTGATTGACACTCCGAAAACGCCTCTCTATGATCGAATCACATGCCAAATAAGCAGGCTTCCCCTGGTGACAAACCAGTCGAACGCGTTTTTTTGATCGATTCGATGTCGCACATCTTTCGCGCGTTCTTTGCGCCCATGGCGAACCGGGCCGCCCCGTTAGCCACGTCCGCGGGTCAGGTCACACAAGCCGTTTACATCTTCACAAACATGCTGCGCAAGCTTCTGACGGATGAGAAGCCAAACTACATTGCGGCCATTTTTGAATCCGGCGAGAAAACCTTTCGCCACGAGACCTTCGCCGATTACAAAGCCAACCGGCTCGCCATGCCTGAAGATCTTGCATCGCAGCTACCGTACATAATTCGTCTCTGCGAAGCTTTTAATATTCCGGTAATCAATGCGCCCGGTTTTGAGGCCGACGATGTGATTGGTACGCTGGCAGGAAAAGTTGCTGAACAAAAATTACAAGCCGTGATCGTGTCCAATGACAAAGACATGTGCCAGTTGGTCGCAGATCCATACATAGTTGCTATGCGAACGAATTCCCAGGTTGTTAAGCGCAGGGAATATGTGCCGCCGATTGAGTGGTGCGATGAAGCCTGGGTGGAGAAAAAATTTGGCGTGCCGGCCAACAAGGTAGTCGATCTGCTCGGTCTGATGGGAGACTCGATCGACAACATACCCGGCGCTCCGGGCATAGGTTCCAAAGGGGCGGTGCAAATCATCACTCAGTTTGGCTCGATCGAGGAAGCACTGAAGCGCTGGGAAGAAGTGAAGCACAAGACCTATCGCGAATCATTGCGCAACAACGCGGACCTGATTCGCCAATCAAGAGAGCTCGCGCGCATTCGACTCGACCTCGACGTCGAATTGGATCTTGACCAAATTAAGGCCCGGCCACCTGATCGAGCTGCCGCCTATGAACTATTCAAGGAGTTGGAATTCTCAGCCCTGACACGAGAGTTTGCCGATGCCGCCACTACTGCCCCCGCGCAGGGCGATGTCACGCTTAACTACCAAATCATCGACTCACGCGCGGCATTGGACCGTTTAGTTAAGAGTCTTTGGGACGCGGAAAGCGTTGGCATAGCGGTGGCCGATTCCACTCCGGTGGGTAGTGGCGAGCAGCAATGTGCTATCGATTACGAGCCTGCCGAGGGAATAGCATTCTCAATTGCGGCGGGATCTTCGGCACTTGTCGACTTCGCAAAATTTGCAGAAGGACGCGACGCTGCCATTGCTTCAATTCGGGAAATTCTGTCAAACGGCCTGCTTGAGAAATCCGTCCACGATTTGAAACGTGCGGTGGGACTTTTGCAAAAACTCGACATCACGCTGGAAGGAGTCAAAGACGACACTTTTTTGGCTGCCTACTTAATTGATCCGAATCGCAGCAAGTATGAGCTTAGTGATCTCGCTCGTGAAGCCGTCGGCGTGGAGCTCCTCAAGAAACCGGCAAACGGTTGGACAGATTCGCAGTGGCAAACCGCCGTTGCGGCTGATCTGACAGCACGCACCGCGAAGGTCCTGCGTCAGCGTATCCTGGAAAAGAAACTCGAGACGATCTACAGCGAAATGGAGTTGCCGCTGGCGCCCCTTCTTTTCCGAATGGAAAGCGCGGGCTTGAAAGTCGACCGCGCCACGCTAGGCGACCTTTCAAACTTTCTCGGTCTGGAATTAAAAAAACTAACAGTTAAGATTTATGAGCTCGCGGGAAGGGAATTCAATATCGGTTCCCCTAAACAAGTCGGCGAGGTCCTTTCCGAGCTGGACATGGCTTCGGGTAGAAAAACCTCAACCGGTCGCATCTCCACCAGCAAGGCTGTTTTGGAAGAGTTGGCCCTAACGCACGAGCTGCCGAAATTGATCATCGATTATCGCGAATTGGATAAACTGAAGAGCGTTTACACAGACGCGCTTCCTCACCAGATCGCCGCAGACGGTAGAATTCACTGCCTGCTTAACCAGACAGTTGCCGCTACCGGTCGCCTGTCCTCGAGTGAGCCCAACTTGCAAAACATTCCGATTCGCACCGAACTTGGCCGCCGCATCCGGCGCGCGTTCGTGGCCGAAAAAGGAAACAAAATCATCTCAGCGGATTATTCCCAGCTCGAGTTGCGACTGCTCGCTCACATCACACAGGATCCCGTGATGCTGGAAGCTTTCCAAAACGGGGAGGACATCCATGCGCGCACTGCACGGCTTGTATTCGGCGCTAAAACAGATGAAGAACTAAAAGAAGCCCGCCGCTTTGCTAAGATTGTTAACTTCGCAATCGCTTACGCGATCGAGCCGTGGGGTTTGTCGCAACGAGTCGGCATCACCCGTCAGGAGGCGAAGAAGGTTATCGAAGATTACTACAACACTTATAAGGGCGTGCGGCGATACATGGACGAGGTGCCTCTGCGCGCCCGCGAGCATGGTTACGTTCGCTCGATCTACGGTCGAATTCGCCCACTTCCCGGCATAAACGATCGCAACGCCAACATTCGAAAAGCTGCGGAGCGCGAAGCCATCAACATGCCAATTCAGGGCACGGCCAGCGACATCGTGAAGATCGCAATGCTAAAAGTTGAGGAGGAATTCACACGCGAGGGAATTGAAGCGAAACTCCTGATGCAGGTCCACGACGAGCTGTTGGTGGAGGCGTCGGCTGACACGGCCGAGCACGTTGCGGAAGTTCTGAAACGGGAAATGGAATCGGCGGTCAGTCTGGATGTTCCGCTGATCGTTGATGTTGGCATCGCCGATAACTGGATGGATGCGAAACCTTAACAATGTAGAGCAAGATGCTAGTTTGCGATTCGCCCTGGTGAAGGGGGTACCGCAGGCCTAGGCTGCAACCCAAACTAACAGTTTGCTTTACAAAAAACCGAACGGCTCCTGAGATGACCGAGAAAGAACAAGATATAAACGCCGAGCATGCTGAGAAGGCTGACGGTGCTGGTGTTGCCGAAAGCACTGGACCTCGTTCTGAGCCTGAAGACGGTGAGGGACGAGTTGTTTACCGCCGCACAGACACACCAGACGGTTACACCGAACCCCCGGTCCCTTCGGCGACCAGGGTTATGGCCCGCGAACTTGCGCCGGCGATCGTGCCGTTGATTATCGGCTTCCTCTTACTGCTCATCCTGATTTCTGTGCTGGCATTTCTCAGCGTTCGACGAATGGACGAAGTGAGTGTTGCGGTGTTGGATCTCGAGCAACAGCACGCTGCAAAACTTAACCTCCTGTTGAAGCTTCGTTTTGCGGTCACAAAACTCAACAA
>JALYSR010000079.1 GCA_030854715.1 Acidobacteriota bacterium | reverse complement strand
CACAACCACTGACAACGAACCACTGACAACGGACTACTGACTGCCTTGCATCAACTCTTCTACCGCAGAATAAGGGTCTCGTTGCCGACTGGCAACTTCACCGGCCAAACGTTCGAGCTTCTCGGATGCGGAATCCGACTCCAGGGTTTGCGAGACAAGGCGTTCGCGCAGCAGTTCCAATATGCGCCAGCGCGCTATTGCACGACGACGACCATCCACCGCTTTCGCCTGCAAATGAGCCTCACGATAGCTCTCAATCGCCGCCGCCAGCTCCTGAATGCCCTTGCTTTCAGTGGCCACGGTCTTAACTATAGGCGGATGCCAGGAGTCTTCGCGCGTGGCGAGCGAAAGCAGCGCCTCCAACTCCCTTTCGGTGGAAAGAACTCCGTCGCGGTCGGCTTTATTGATAACAAAAATGTCGCCAATCTCCATGATGCCGGCTTTAATTGCCTGGATGTCGTCGCCCATTCCGGGAACCAGGACCACCACCGAGATATCCGCAGCCTTTACAACCTCAACTTCGTCCTGGCCCACACCTACAGTCTCGATGATGATTTTGGCGTAGCCGGCAGCATCAAGTATTGAGACGGCATCGACAGTCGTGCGCGCCAGTCCCCCCAGATTTCCTCGTGTCGCCATTGAACGAATGAAGACGCCCTCATCGAGGCCCAGCATCTGCATGCGAATCCGATCTCCCAGAATTGCGCCGCCGGAAAAAGGACTCGAAGGGTCAACAGCGACAATACCTACTCTTTCGCCCTGTTGCCGGTAATGCAAGGCAAGCTTGTCCACCAGCGATGACTTTCCCGCGCCCGGCGCGCCTGTAATTCCGATTACCAGGCCCTTGCCAGTCAAGGGAAAAATCTCCTTCATTAACTGCGAGGCGTCTTTGGACACATCTTCGACTTTTGATATCGCACGCGCTACCGCACGGATGTCGCCCGCCGCGACACGATCAACGAGCGTCGTGTTGTTGTTCGGGGCGTTCACTAAAGAGCCGCCTGCAAGATTTCTCGCGCAATAATAATTCGTTGAATCTCCGAAGTCCCTTCGCCAATCGTGCAAAGCTTTGAGTCGCGCCAATATTTTTCCGCAGGATAGTCTTTCGTATAACCATATCCGCCGTGTATTTGAATGGCTTCCTCGCAAACATTAACGCTGATTTCCGAAGCAAACAATTTGGCCATGGACGATTCTTTAGTGGTTTTCCGGCCCGCGTCCTTCAACCATGCCGCTCGGTACATCAGCAGGCGCGCGGCATCGATGTGTGTAGCCATGTTTGCCAGCTTGAACTGAATCGCCTGAAATTCCGATATTGGTTTGCCAAACTGTTGCCGCTCTTTGGCGTAGCGGACAGCCGACTCATAAGCGCCCTGAGCGATGCCTACTGCAAGCGCTGCTATTGAGATGCGCCCGCCATCAAGAATCTCCATGGCGTTGACGAAACCCTGGCCCTCTTCACCCAGGAGATTCTCGTCGGCCAGGTAACAATCCTCGAACACTACGCTGGCTGTCTCAGAGGCCCGCAGGCCGAGTTTGTTCTCCTTCTTAGATGGAGAGAAACCCTGCATTCCTTTTTCAAAAATGAAAGCGGAGATTCCTTTACTCTTTTTGGCGCGGTCAGTCACGGCAACAGCCACGCAAGTGTCGGCATGAATCGCGTGCGTGATGAAATTCTTGGATCCGTTGACCACCCAACCGCCATCCTTGCGCACGGCTGTGGAGCGCGTTCCCGAGGCGTCTGAACCCGCGCTCGGCTCGGTCAAGCCCCACGCTCCCAAATGCGTTCCCTGAGCCAGGGGCACAAGGTGCTTTTGCTTTTGCGCTTCGGTACCAAACTGATAGATGTGATTCGAGCAAAGCGAATTGTGGGCGGCTACGGAAATGCCCACCGAACCGTCAACTCGCGAAAGCTCTTCGATGATCGTGGCGTACTCAACATAACCCATACCCGCTCCGCCATATTCCTCGGGAAAAATGACGCCCGTTAGTCCCAGCTCCGCGAGTTTGGGTTGTAGTTCAACAGGAAAATGTTGCGCTTCGTCCCACTCCATCACGTGCGGAGCAATCTCAGCCTCCGCAAATTCGCGCACGCTCGTCTTAATCTGTTTCTGTTCTGCTGTTAACTCGAATTCCATTACGTCTTCATTTGCCGCAGGCGAAACCGGCAGGTGGTTTTCACCAAACAATCAAAAGACAGGCCAGAACGCCTGTCGCATCTTCAATAGGCTTAACTGTATTGTAACTCACTGATGAATAGAAACGTGACTGCACGCGTAGCGCCAACTTCTATGCCAACTTGCGGTTCTGACTCTTCGACTTTGATCCTGTTGAGACTCGCGGCGTCGCCGGGGTTTTCATCAGGCGACTAACTTCAGTATCGGTTAGCCATCGCCATCTTCCCGGCTTCAACGCGTCATCTCTCAAGAAGCCAATCCGCGAACGGCGTAACTTGAGAACTGAATGTCCGATGAGATCAAACATTCGCCGGATCTGCTGATTCTTTCCTTCGTGAAGCAGAATCTCAAACCACGCGTTGGTCTCCGTTTCGCCCAGCCTCCTAATCTTTGCCGGAGCAGTGCGGGTTCCGTCGTCCAGCACGACTCCGCGCCGCAAACGTTCGATGGCCTGCTCCTCGGGAACACCTTT
>JALYSR010000066.1 GCA_030854715.1 Acidobacteriota bacterium | reverse complement strand
GAGTTCTACGGTCAAACACTTGGACTTGAAGTTTCCGAAACCAAAGAAGGTTTGGGATTGCGGCTCGCGGGCGGCGGCCAGGTGTTCCTATATCCCAAGCCTAATCATGAACCCGCGACATTTACAGTCCTCAATTTTCGAGTGACTGATATTGACCAGGCTGTAGACCAACTCAAAAAACTGGGCGTAAGTTTTGAGCACTACGACGGCGAGATGAAGACGGACGAGAAGGGCATCTTTCGCGGTGCAGCCCAGGGCGAAGGCCCCAACATTGCCTGGTTCAAAGATCCGGCGGAAAATATTTTGTCGGTACTCGAGGGAGGGTGAGTACTGCAGCAAGCACTGAGTGCTGTGTGCTGAACGGGGCACCCTGATTGCTGGCTGCTGTTTGCTTTTACCTGCTCTAACTCCTAACTTCCGCCTTCTGAATTTTGCTTTCTGACTTCTGATTCCTGCCTTTCTAATGATCGTTCATTTAATCGACGGCACATACGAGCTTTTTCGTCACTTCTACGGCATCAGGCGCTTCAAGAAAACCGATCCTCCGTTCGGCGCTGTCGCAGGCGTCCTCAATATGACCGCGAAGATGATCGAGGATGGCGCCACGCACCTCGGCGTCGCGACTGATCACGTTATCGAGTCGTTTCGAAATGAGCTATGGAAGGAGTATAAGACGGGCGAAGGCATTGAGCGGGCGCTGCTTGCGCAGTTTCATCCACTCGAGGAAGCGCTCGTCGCGATGGGCGTGGTCGTGTGGCCCATGATCGAGCTCGAGGCTGACGATGCGCTTGCTGCCGCAGCACATCTTGCGGCCCAGGATGAGCGTGTTGAGAAGGTCTGCATTTGGACACCTGACAAAGATCTTGCGCAATGTGTCGTCGGCGAGCGTGTCGTGCAAATTGATCGGAGAAGCGGTCAGATTCGCGATGAGCCTGCCATTCGCGCCAAGTACGGTGTCTGGCCCACGTTCATCCCAGACTACCTTGCCCTCGTGGGTGACGCCGCTGATGGCTATCCTGGCATTCCGGGCCTGGGCCCCAAGACAGCTGCGACCTTAATAAACCGGCACGGCCACATCGAACAGTTTCCTCTGGGGATTTTGAAAGACGAAAACCTCGAACGCGCGCTCCTGTTCAAAAACCTCGCGACGCTGCGAACCGACGCACCGCTTTTTGCTGATGTCGAACAACTCCGCTGGAATCGAGCGACCCGTTCTTTTCCTTCAATAGCTGAAAAGATGGGTGATTCGCGCCTCGCAGCTCGCGTACGAAAATTGTCTAATCGCCTTCCCAAAAACTCCAACCTCTGAAATCCACCTGGTGAGAACGTTTTCCTGCGCCTGCGTGTCGTATAATTCCACCTCTGACGTGACTAGTACTGCGGAACATGAATACCTGGTCCGGGAGAACAACATCATGCGTTGTGCTCAACGTTTTATAGTTGTGGTGTGCGCCACACTCATTTTGGCGCCCGCTGATCTGCGTGCACAATCGGCGCCGGAAGATCCACTCATCGGAATCTGGGCCAGCGAAACGACCTTTCGCCCTAACGTGCTGGGCGAGCTGACTGTCGTGCGCGACGGCTCGGGCTGGCGTGCGACTGTCTCTGGCGTGGACGCGAAATTAAAGGTCACGGGTAAGAATGTAAGCTTCGTTTTCCCCGGTAAGCTGGGCCAGTTCCGCGGCACGCTGATTAGCAAGGGACGGGCGATCAATGGCTTCTGGCTCCAGCCATCCGGTGTGAATGAGGAGCGCCCGAATCCGACCGGAGCGCGCCAGGCTTTCGCTACACCACTGGTACTGCAACGCGCAGGACGCAACATATGGCACGGCACGGTGCGGCCGTTGGAGGAGCGCTTCACGCTCTACCTGAAGATCTATCGCAATGCCCAAGGTCTGCTGGTCGGTGCGTTCCGCAATCACGATTTCAACTCTAACGGCGGCGCGTCCCTGTTCCGCGTGACACTAGAGGGTGACAAGGTTCTGCTTACGGCCCGACCCGACGAAACGCTACCCGAGATCCGCCACAATGCGACGCTCATCCACTCGCCGGAGCGGCTCCAACTCTTCTGGGGCGATGTCGGTCGCGTTCTCGACCTCGCGCGCCGTACTCCGGAGCAGGCTCCGAATTTCTTCCCGCGCCCGCTGACCGAGGCGAAATACGTGTACGGAAAGCCCGCTCAAACGGACGACGGTTGGGCGACGGCGCGCGCCGGCGAGGTGGGCATTGACGAGGCCGCGCTCACACGCCTGGTACAAAAGTTGATCGACGCCGATCCGGCCGCGCGTCGTCCCTCGCTTATTCACTCTCTGCTGGTGGCCTATCGCGGCAAGCTGGTGCTTGAGGAATACTTCTTCGGCTTCAATCGCGAGCGAGTGCACGACACACGTTCGGCCGGCAAGACGTTTGCCTCAGTCATGCTGGGTGCGACGATGATGAGAGGTACGAAGATCGCGCCAGAAACAGAGGTTTACGATTTGCTTGCGTTGAGGGGCCCGTTCGCGAACCCCGATCCAAGAAAATCGCAGATCACTCTCGGCCACCTCATGACGCACACCTCGGGTCTCGACTGCAACGACAACAATGACAACTCGCTGGGCAATGAGGACACGATGCAGACACAGAAGAAGCAGCCCGATTGGTGGAAGTACACGCTTGATCTGCCGATGGCCCACGATCCGGGTACGCGCTACGCCTACTGTTCAGCAAACATGAATCTAATGGGCGCCGCGCTAACGACCGCCAGCCACACCTGGTTGCCCGAATTGTTCGAACGCACGATCGCGCGCCCGCTCCAGTTTGGTCCTTACTACTGGAATCTGATGCCAACGGATGAAGGCTACCTCGGCGGCGGCGCCTGGCTGCGGCCTAGAGACCTTTTGAAGGTCGGTCAGGCCTATCTTGATGGCGGCGTGTGGCAGGGACGACGGATCGTCGACGCATCGTGGGTAACGCAATCGACCGCCCCCCGCATGCACGTTTCACCGGCCACTACCGGGCTCACTCCTGAAGAGTTTGGAGATTTTTACGGCGAAGGCGACGACGCTTATGCGTGGCACCTTGGTGGAGTGCGTGACGGAAAGCGCGACTACATGGCGACCGGCAACGGTGGACAGATTCTTCTGGTAATTCCCCAGTTCGACCTGGTCGTTGTTTTGACCGGAGCGAATTACCGGCAGGGCGGAATCTGGGGCCGTTGGGGCGACGAGATCGTGAACAAGCAGATCATCCCAGCCATCCGGCGCTGACCTTGCGCGCGATCGGATATCCACAGATTGCGCGGATTAGACAGATTAAGACACACCCGGTGTTCGTACTGCTAACTTGTTCTGATGAGTTCGCCCATTAGCTCTTTTGGACGTATTGAATCTGCGTAATCTGCGGATAAAGGAGCCAGCATGGAAGAAGCCGCACGCTCGCCACTGATCGCCTGGGAAAGCTTTTACGTCATCGTTGGTTCCTCTGGCGCGGCATTGACGGGATTGCAATTTGTGGTGATTGCCCTTATTGCACAGGCAAGGGTACGAGCCACTGCTCGACAGATCGAAGCGTTTGGCACTCCGACGATCATTCATTTCTGCGCGGTGCTACTCCTGTCCGCAATTCTGAGTGCACCCTGGCTTGGCCTTTCGAGTGTCGCTCTTGCCCTCGGCGCTTGTGGGGCGTCGGGCTTGGTGTACGGCGTGATTGTGGTTAGACGAGCGCAAAGGCAGACGGGTTACAGTCCGGTTTTTGAAGACTGGCTTTGGCATACGGTACTCCCACTTTTCGCGCATGCGTTACTACTGATCTCGGCAGTCGCCCTGCGGAGCTATCCTCACCGAGTTCTTTTCGTGATCGGTGGAGTGACACTACTTCTACTGTTCATCGGAATTCACAACGCCTGGGATTCCGTTACCTACATTACGTTTGAGAAATTGCAGCCTGCACAAGAACCCGAAGATGAGGACTAGGCGCCCTATTGCGGCTGGCGGAACTGGCATCCGCAGAGTGTGCGGATCAAAAAACAAGGGGGAAACGCGAACCGAGCTGTCTTCTTCCGCCTTCCGTTCTGCGAAATCTGTGTAATCTGCGGATGAATTAAAATATTTTACGTCTCATATTTTATCTTTTTACTTCTATTCAACAATGTGCAAACTGCGGCGGCTTGAGGTGCTTGCTCTTAGTGGGCAAGTACAACGAGCGGTCCCATAGGTCAGTACCACCACGCGGTAGCGGGTGGGTCCGTTGCATTCACGCTCAATCAGCCTTAATTCTTGTCCAGAACCCACTCGTTACCGCGAGGTGGTACTGACCTCATGGGACCCTACCTATCGCAATTCAGCTGGGCAAACTGCATCAGCACCCCGCATGGTGGGTGTCCTAATTAATTAGCACACTACCCACGCCTGCTTTGCTGGAATTGGCGCCCCGAAAATGGTATAAACACCGCACACAGTTTTTGTTTTTCCGCCAATGCGGAGTCGCTTGCGCTAACGTCTCCCCCTTTCTAAGACGTTCCGGACCACGTTTCGTTGTTCGGGTTTCCACCTGTTATGTGTCTGTAAGGTGAGTTTCATGTTAAAGACGCTTTCTCTCACCGCCGTTTTCGTGCTCTGTAGTTTTCAGTCGCACCCTGCCTCGTCGCAAACAACGACTCGCCAAACTGAGCCACGCCCGCGCGCGAATCACGTCGGAAACCCGCTAGCGGGCTCCGGAGAAACTGCAGCAGAAACGAATCGTCGAGCCGCTTCTCCAGAAGCAGTCGCTGAAGCCAGGAGACTTTACAAGGAGGGCGTGAAGTACAGTCGCGCGGGCTTGTTCACACAGGCGGCCGAACTTTTCCGTCGCTCGGTGAAATTGAAGCCTGACTATGCAGAAGCTTACCAAGGTTTGGGTAACGCCTATTTCGAAATGCGACGGTGGCAGGAAGCCATCCGAGTCCTGCAACAGGCCCTGACGTTGAACCCTGGGGACAAAGAGGCACGTGGTCAAATCGCTCAAGCTCAGCTGATGTTGCAACGTGAAACTGGTCCATATGACGAGAAGAGTCAGGAGAAATCAGTCACCGCCCGATCTAAACCACAGCAGCCGACTGGCGGGCAGCTCTCACTGAACGTCTCACCGTTACCGCCCACTGTCCCAACTACCAAGGTCGCTGCGAATGAGGTGGCGCTCACCAGGATCTACCGTCCGGGACCGGGCGACGTGCTCGATGTGCGACTGGATTTGCGATCGAGCGAGCCTGCATCAGCAGAGTCAACGCTATTTACCATCACATCGTCGGGCCTACTCGAGCACCCGAGCCTGACTGCGCCTTTGCCGATTACTGGACTTACGGTTGAGGAGATTGTCGCCCGGCTCGAAGACGAGTTGAAACGACGCGGTTTGGCTGACAACCCAAAGGTGTCAGTGGGAGTTCACGATTACGTCAGTCACGCAATCCTGGTTAGCGGTCGCGTGAAGGAGCCCGGCACAAAAATTCTTATGCGCGAGGCCATTCCGCTCTACGTGGTGGTCGCCGATGCTCAACCCCTTCCCGAAGCGGCCAGAGTAACTTTGGTTCGCAAGGAATCCAACGACGTATACGCAATCGATCTGGCACAGCCTGCAGAGATGAATCTGTTGGTCCATCCCGGAGATGTCATAACGCTGCTAGCGAATCCGGCGCAGTTTTTTTACGTTGCTGGTGAAGTGAAGGGCCCTGGCGAGAAAATGTTCCGCCGTGGTTTGACGCTGACACAAGCGATCATCGCTGCTGGGGGATTGACTGGAAAATCGAGGGAGGCTCGAGTGGCCCGGGACGACGGTAAAGGGTTCCTGGTTGTAAGTCGCTACAAACTGAAGGACATCGATTCGGGGAAGCTGCCAGACCCGTTAATACAGCCCGGCGATAGAATCACGATCGTGAATTGAAGACAGTCGAAGGAATAACCATGTCAGCTCCAATCAGAGTACAAATCGAAGCGGATGAAGCCATGCAGGATCAGTTCGAAGTTATGCCGTCTCTTGCTGAGAATGAACTGGGCGATGAAACCCCCATCGCAGTACCGGTCGTCGCCGGGGAGCCAACGCCTGCCGACACAGACGTCACAATGGAAACTCCGCCTATTATGTTTCCCGATGAGTTAAGCTCAAAAAATTCAGAAGTGGATACCGGAACAGCGCAGGAGAATGAGCACGCTTCGGCTGTGCCGCTGGTTGCGCGAACTCTGAAAAATCCGCCGGAGATTTGGGATCTGGTTCATGAAACGCCGGTGCAGTTTAATCCGGGGGGAGCTTTTGTCGCACGTCTCACTTCAAGCAGGACAAAACTTGTTCTGCTGACGCTGGCTGTAGTGGGCATCGCCGGTCTTGGCGCCTATGCGATCATGACCCTTCGCGACGGACGAAACCGCGGCGGCTCATCCGCGCAAGTGCAGGAAGCCAGCGGCACCAGCCCGACTGTGTCCCCGTCTCAAGCAATCGTTCCGACGACCCAGAGTGCGCAAAACGCGCCAGTGAATGTGCAGTCAGATACTCAGGCGAATAATTCAGGCGCTGGGAATAACGTCGCCAACACGCCGACTCGGCCCGCAGAGACTCAGGCGACAGATCTTCAGGCGACGGGGCCGCAGCCCGACAGTGCTGCTTCCGCCGACAGCTCGTTAGCCAATAACATTCAACCCACAGGTGTGAGTGTGAGCAATGTTTCAAAGCGAACCCCTTCGGTTCGCCCCGCCGCTGAGTGGGGAAACAAAAACGCTACGGTCGTGGCCGGCCGGCAGCGTGCCGACGAATCACGTTCAGCTCGCGGAGAAAGTGGAACTGCCGCAGGTCCTGACACCAGCGCCAGGCGCCAAACATCTGAGGCACTACAGGCTGCCGATCTCAAGCGGGGCAACGAGAAGAACTCCATCGACTCTGCTTCAGCCAAAAAAAGATCAGATACAACTGCGAGCCCTCAAGTGAGCGCGCCGCCACCTGCGACCAGCACCGTGCCTAAAGCTAAAGTGATCCAGTGGCCCTAGCAGCTTTGGAGTGCGCCGGCCAGGCGGCGCTTTGGCCTTCCTGGAGTTAATACGGCCTTTGTTAAGTTGGAAAACCATGATGGAGCGACGCTAGGCCACCGGCAGGCCAAAGCGGCCCCAGGCCGCCGCACTCCAAGACTTTGCCGGTTCTCCGCGGCTACAATGCCGCCTAACTTTAAATAATGTCGGAGGTAGCGACTATGAAATCGCCCGTCGCCTCTCTCTTCCTTGTCGCCAGCTTCACGCTGCTGACGGCAATCGCTCCCGCCCAAAACACACACCGCAGAGTTAGCAAACAGCGCGGAAGCGACACAGTCCAGTCCGGGACCATAAAAATATGCCAGGGCATTCCAATTCCGCCCGGCTATGTCATTACTGCCTACATGACAACGTCGGCCTGCCCCCACGGCGCATACGTGATCACAAAACAACACGTTACTGACCCGGTTAGTTCGCTAGCGGCGAACAAAGAGGAGGATGCCGAGGCCGCTAATCCTGTAGCCCCGACAAGGAAACAGAACACTGAATCTGAGAGCACGATGCGTGCGAACAAAAAACCCGAGAAAACCTCTCAGGCTTCGGTAGCCGTGAATCGCGGTGTGCGACAGCCGGCGTCAACCGCTGCATCAGTTTCGCGTCCGCGCCGGGTTGGCACCAATGAAACGGAAACTGAAGCTCCTTACTTGCGTGGCGTGAATCCCGCGTCCGCCCCAGGCCCGCCTACATTGAAAGGTGTCACGCCTCTTGGTACTCCAGTGAATGCGACTACGGACGATGCTGCCGCGCCTGGGCCAGAAGAGGTGAGCGAGGGCGACGTAGTGAAGGTCGATACCGCTTTTGTCACAGTTCCCGTCAGCGTCCTGGACCGCCAGGGCCGCTTCGTTCCGAACCTCCGGCGGGAAGATTTCAGCGTTTTTGAGAACGGCATTGAACAGTCAATCGCTTATTTCGAACCTGCGGACAAGCCTTTCACGGTAGCACTCGTCCTGGATATGTCGGCTTCTACTCATTTCCATCTTTGGGAAATCAAGGAAGCGGCCATCGCTTTTGCAAATCAACTGCGTCCCCAGGATCGCGTGCTCGTTGTAAGCTTCAGCGATGAGGTGCTGGTTCTGACCGAGGCGACAAACGACCTCAACGTTGTCAGTACAGTCATCCAACAGAACGCAACCACTGGCGATTCCACGCGTCTGTACGACGCAGTCGACCTGGTTATTAAGGAGCGTTTGAACAAAATAAAGGGCCGGAAAGCTATCGTGCTTTTCACGGACGGCGTTGACACCTCAAGCTACCTTGCAACATACGAGACGACGCTGCGTGAGGTCGAAGAGCTGGACGCGCTCATCTATCCCATTCAATACGACACCAGTGACTACGTGCGAGCGATACAAGGCGCAGGCAGCATTACGATCGTGAGCAGTAGCAGCAGCTGGCCCTTTCCGAGCAGAAGCTCTTCACAAGTAATCTATGGTGGTCCAACCACTAACGGCGCTCCGCTGCCTGGAACAACCAAGGAGGACTATCAGCGAGCGGATAAATACCTTCATGAGTTGGCTGATAAGACTGGGGCGCGCCTCTACCAGGCCAACGATCCAACGCAATTGGCCCAGGCATTCTCCAGGATTGCGGAGGAGCTACGTCGCCAGTACAGTCTTGGCTACTATCCTCAGAACAATCCCCAGCCATCCGCTGTTCAAAGCGGCGAGCGCCGCCAGATCAAAGTGCGCGTGCATCAGCCCAACCTTGCCGTGAGAGCGCGAGACAGTTATGTGCGATCCTCTTCGGCGGGTCCGGTTCAATAAGGTTATTATCGTAATCTGAGAGCAGGTTGTTCGTGGTATTTGGTGGATCGGGTTTTGATTCCATTCCTACCTCACGGACAGACTAGTGAATGAATGTAACATTCAGGAGCCGTGATGAGTTCTTCTGAGCCGCAACGGATGCTCTTGCATTACCGATTGGTGAGCAAGATTGACAGCGGTGGCATGGGTGAGGTCTATAAGGCCGAGGACACCAGGCTCGGGCGCACCGTGGCTATCAAATTTTTGCTGGCTGCGGCCCACGAGAAACCGCTGGCCCGGCGCCGTTTTCTTCAGGAGGCACAATCAGCTTCTGCCCTCAATCATCCAAACATCGTAACGATCCACGCCATTGAAGAGGCTGACGGTCTCGATTTCATTGTGATGGAGTTTGTCGAGGGGCAGAATCTTAAGAGCCTCATCGCTGAGGGGGCATTGCCTCTCACGCGCCTGCTTGATATCGGGATCCAGACAGCTGATGCACTTGAAGCGGCGCACGCAATCAACCTCATTCACCGCGATATCAAATCGGCGAACATTTTGGTCACTCCCCGCGGCCAGGCAAAGGTGCTTGACTTTGGATTGGCAAAAGTTGTTCGGACCCTCGCCGACATGGTAGACGCCGAAGCCCCTACGCTGACGAACCTGACTGACGAAGGAACTGTACTGGGGACCGCGGCCTATATGTCGCCCGAGCAAACCCGCGGCCAGGTTCTTGACACACGTTCGGATCTTTTTTCGCTCGGCTGCGTCCTCTATGAGGCGGCCACGCGATCCCTGCCCTTTGCTGGTCCCAGCATGCTCGCCGTCATGCACGCCATTGCGACAAACGATCCACCTTCGCCCAGCCGCGTCCGACCGGAACTGCCGCCCGAGTTCGATTTGATCCTGGCGCGGGCGCTGGCGAAAGACAGAGAGCGACGTTATTCGTCGGCGGCCGAGATGGGACAATCCTTAAGGAATTTACGCGCAACCTTCACCGGAGATTGGGTGGGCAGCCCGATTGTTTATGACAAAGATTTGGTTGAAGCGCCTGCCGCTCCATTTGTGGGCAGAGGTCCGGAGTTAAGCAGGTTGGAAGGATTTCTGCAGCAGTCAATTGACGGCAGCGGTCGCGTAGTTTTCATCAGCGGCGAACCGGGCATTGGTAAGACTTCGCTTTCCGACGAATTTCTGCGCCGCGCCCGCACGCACTTTCCGGGTTTGTCAGTTTCTCGCGGACGTTGCGTCGAACAGTACGGCACCGGCGAAGCTTATCTGCCGTTTCTGGATGCCATAGGCGGATTGCTGGATGGACCAGCGCGTGATCGACTGGCGGCGGTGATGCGAACGTCCGCTCCGACGTGGTGTTCGCAGTTGCCCGTAGCCTTCGCTTCCACTGGCTCGATGGAAAAGTTGCAACAGGAAACGATCGGCGCGACTAAGGAACGGATGATGCGGGAAATGGGAGATGCGCTCGGTATCTTTGCCACTACTTCCCCGGTGGTCTTACTGCTCGAAGACTTGCACTGGGCTGACCCTTCCAGCGTGGATCTGCTCCGGCATCTGAGCCAACGCATCAGCCACCAACATCTGTTGATTGCCGGCACGTTGAGACCCGAGGATATTGAACGGAGTAATCATCCGCTTAAGAGTTACAAAGCCGAGATGCTGGCGCATAAGTTGTGCGAGGAGATCGCGCTCGATTCGCTCAGTCCCGCCCATATTCAGGATTATCTGAATGTGACGTTTACGCCGCACAATTTTCCGCCGGAGTTTGCCGCACACATTCACGATAAGACCGAGGGACACCCGCTGTTTGCCACCAACCTTTTGCAGTATCTGCAGGAACGTGGCGACATCGCAAAAACCAATGAACATTGGTCTTTGAGCCGGCCGCTCTTCGAGATGGAGCTGGAGGCGCCGGAAAGCGTGCGCAGCATGATCAGCAAGAAAGTGGACTCGCTCGGAGAAGAGGAGCGGCGCACCTTGGAGTACGCCAGTGTCGAAGGGCAGGAGTTTCTGTCTACCGTGGTTGCCAGTTTGCTGGGTGTCGACGAAGTCGATCTGGAGGAGCTGCTCGCTCGAATTGAGAAAAGCTATCGACTGATCGTGACTCGCGGAGAAGAAGAATTACCTGACGGATCGCTTGCGACGCGCTATCGCTTCGCTCACGCGCTCTACCAGAATTTTCTTTACGGCAATCTGGTGACCAAGCGACGAATAATGCTGCACCGGCAGGCTGGCGAAAATTTGGCCCAGCATTACGGAAAGCGTGCTCCGCATATCGCTACTCAACTTGCTCTGCATTTCGAACGCGGGCGCGACTTTACCCGTGCGGTGGAATTTTTGATCCATGCGGGAGACAACGCGACCGCACTTTACGCGAATGCCGAAGCCGCTAACCATTACACACGCGCTCTGAGCTTGGCGGAGAAGCTGACTGCCGAAGCCCAGGCGGAAACGTTGGGGACCCTCTACGGAAAACGTGGCGCTACCAATATGGCGCTAAGCCGCTTTGGCGAGTCCGTCGACGATTATACAAGCATGCTCAAACATCAGGAGGTTTTCGACTCACCTGAGAAACAGGCCGCTGGACTTAACGCCCTGGCGATGACGTTGTTCTATTCCCACCGGCTTGAGGAAATGGAATCGCGCGCCGATGAAGCGCTGGCAGCCGCTGAGCGCGCCGGAAGCGAAATGCTGCGTCTGGATACCATGAATCTAATGGCACTCAAGCATTTGTGTTACGGCGAGCTGGCGCTGGCGCGTCCCATCCTGGACGATGTAATCAAGAGTGCCCGCGCCATCGATCAAAAGACGGCGTTGCTGGCTGCATTGACCTGGCGCGGTTGTCTCTTTTTCTTCCAGACTGATTACGAGCGCGCAATCGAGTTGGAAAACGAAGCCAGACAACTCGCCTCCAGGATGCGTGACGGATTCCACCTTCTAACGGCTATGTTTTTTCTAGGTCTCTCGAAGGGAAATCTCGGACGAATGTCGGAGGCTATTGCTACGCTCGAAGAGGCAATCAAGATGGGAGACCGCAACGGTGATCGCTTCTGGTTTCCGAGAATGCCAAATTGTCTCGGCTGGCTGTATCGCGAGCTGCAGGACTTCGATGGCGCTCTCAAACATGATCAGGAAGGCTTGCGAGTTGCACGTCAGTATCACGTGCTCGAGGCAGAGGCAAATTCATTAATTAACCTCGGAATCGACCATACCTACAGCGGTAAAGCTGAAGAAACGGCTGCCGCGTTTCGCGAAACTCGCGACATCTTTAAGCGGGACGCGTGGTTCCGCTGGCGCTATAACATTCGTCTCGAAGCCGCCAGCGCGTGGCATTGGCTACGTCAGGGCGACCTGGGGAAGGCCGGAGAATTCGCGCAGCAACTGCTTGATACCGCGAAACAACATGAGGTGCATAAGTACATTGCCGAGGCTCACCGGCTGAAGGCGCAGATTGCAATGGCCTCCGGCGATCCAGCTACCGCGGAGACGGAATTTGCCGCGGCGCTCGAAGAATTGCAACGCTATCCGGCGCCGCTGGTCGCCTGGAGAACCTACGCCGATCTAGGCCGCTTGCAATCGCAGCGCGGGGACCCGACCGCCGCGAAGTCGTCGTTCACGCAAGCTGCGGAAATCATTAAGGTGTGTGCCGCGAACGTTAGCGATGGTGATTTACGCGCAACCTTCCTCAACTCCACGGCGGTGCGCGAAGTAATGACCGGCGCAAATCTGGCAACCTTTCAGAGTCCGTCGGAATAACCTTGAACCCTCTGTGCGATCTTTGTGAACTCTGTGTCTCAGGGGTGGATTTTACTGAGAAATTACACTCACCACAGAGACACAGAGGACACTGAGGATGCACAGAGAAAACCATGTCATGTATCTTTCCC
>JALYSR010000043.1 GCA_030854715.1 Acidobacteriota bacterium | reverse complement strand
GCGCTGCTCTCCATAATCGAGGCGGCCAATGCGATGTCCAGTCTCCCATTCGTGCACCAGCACCTCCGCATCCTTCGCTTCGTCGCGGAGCGAGCGCGCGAGTCCACAGTGATCTTCATGAGCATGCGTGAGCACGATGCGACGGATGTCAGAAACACGGATGCGCGCCTTCCGTAAACCTTCGCGCAGCGCTTCATTCGCTTCTTTGGTTTTTGGACCCGTGTCGATGAGCGTGATTGGATCTTCCGCGATCAAATACACGTTAACGGGACCGATGTAGAAAGGCGTAGGCAGGGAGATGGGAATGATGCGCATTATGCCATTTTCGATTGCCAATTGCCGATTGCCAAATTTAGAAGATGTGGTGCTATCAATGAAGGTGTTACGAAACAAAGATTCGGAAGAAAAAACCTCCGCGCCAACATTCTAATCGGCATTGGCAATCGGCATTCGGCAATGTTAATACGCCCACTTGTTCGCGCCAATCAACACATCCGCGATGCGCTGGCGTGCGGTGATCGTGTTCATCGGCGTCAGCTTCGTGAAACGTCGCAGCGCAGCCAGCAGCGTGCGCAACTCATCTCCCTCAGCCATTCCCGCAAGGGTGTTTTTGGCGCGTGCCTCAATACGTTCAACCGCGTCATTGCAAAAGACTCGCGTCATATCGATATATCTCGCCGCCGCGTCCTCACCTTGTGAAGCCGCAAGCTTCTGCGCGCGCAGGATTGCCGACTCCATCGCGTAAGTGTCCATGATGACATCTGCGATGCCGAGCAGTATCTCCTGCTCATCGCCAAGCTTGGTCATGTACTTTTGCGCGGCAGTGCCAAGCATCATCAGCGCAACCTTCTTCGCGTTCCTGGCAAGCTTCTGTTCGGCTGCCAAAACTCCTTCCTCGTCATCGAAGCCCGCCGGCTGAGGCGACAGTATTTCATCCATAAGGCCCTGCGCCGCCGGCAGCAGTGCCAGCTTTCCGCTCAATGCACTCTTCATCAGCCGTCCCGGAATCAGCATGCGATTGATCTCATTCGTGCCTTCAAAAATGCGATTGATTCGCGAATCGCGATAGGCACGTTCAGCCGGGTAGTCGGCCGAATAGCCGTAGCCCCCGTAAATCTGGACCATCTCGTCAGCGACGTAGTCACAGTATTCTGAGAGCGCGACTTTGATAATCGAACACTCAGCCGAGTATTCCTCAATCGCGCGAAGCTTCGCATCCGGATCTGTTGTATCGCTGACGGCATCTTCGATCATGCCGAGCGTTCGGTAAGTCATCGACTCGCCAACCCAGGTGCGAATCGCCATCTCCCCGAGCTTCGACTTAATCGCTCCAAACGAAGAGATCGATTTACCAAACTGCTGGCGTTCGTTTGCGTAGCGCACCGCTTCGTGGATCATCAGCTTCATGCCGCCAATGCACATCGCGCCGAGTTTGAAACGACCGATGTTGAGAATGTTGAAGGCGATCTTGTGGCCTTTGCCGACTTCGCCCAGCAGGTTTTCCACCGGCGCCTTCGCGTCGGCCAGCACCAGGGGTGTCGTGCTCGATCCCTTGATGCCCATCTTGTGTTCTTCAGCGCCTGGCGAAACGCCATCCTGTTTTTCGACAATGAAAGCGCTAAATTTGTCTCCGTCAACTTTCGCAAACACGATAAAGATGTCTGCAAAACCGCCGTTGGTGATGAACATCTTCTCGCCATTGAGAACGTAATGAGTGCCATCGGCACTCAAACGCGCCGTCGCCTTCGCGGCCATCGCGTCGGAACCTGAGCCGGCTTCAGTCAGCGCGTAAGCAGTGATCAGTTCACCCGAAGCGATCTTCGGCAGATACTTTTGTTTGGCCGCTTCCGTGCCGAAGTAAATGATTGGCAACAAACCAATGCCGCTTTCGGCGCCGAGCGTGGTGGCAAACGACGCCGAACGGCCGATGTTCTCGCCCACCAGCGCGCCGCTGGTTTGATCCAGACCGAGCCCGCCGTATTCCTCAGGAATGTTTGCCCCTATCAAGCCGAGGTCGGCCGCCTTCTTCACCAGCTGGCGCGCCAGTTTCCAGTCTTTTTTCTCAAGCTCGTCGATGTGCGGCATGACTTCGTTATCGACAAACTGGCGCGTCGTCTCGGCAATCATGCGGTGCTCTTCGGTGAAATCCTCAGGTGTGAAAATTTCTTTCGTCGTGCGTTCCTCAATCAGGAATGCGCCACCGTTGATTATCTTTTTCTGTTCGGCTACGGCTGACATATGCTTATCCTTTCACTAATTTACTAAATGCCAAGAAAGCAATAGGTTCCAGGTCGAGTAGGTCCTATTTGTTAAATCCTTTCAAAGATTCCGGCAGCACCCATGCCGCCGCCCACGCACATCGTCACCATTCCGTATCGTCCGTTGCGGCGCTCCAGCTCGCGCAGAATACTCGCCGTTAATTTAGCGCCGGTGCAGCCCAGCGGATGGCCCAAGGCAATCGCACCCCCGTTCACATTCACTTTGTTCACGTCGAGGCCCAGCGTTTTAATTACTGCCAGCGACTGCGCAGCAAAAGCCTCGTTCAGTTCGATCACATCAATCTGGTCAAGCGTCAGGCCGGCTAACTTCAACACTTTTGGTATCGCGAAGACTGGTCCAATTCCCATTTCCTCAGGCGGGCAACCTGCGGTCGCGTAAGCCACGAACCGCGCCATCGGCTTTACACCCAGACTCTTCGCCCTTTCGTCAGACATCACCACGGCCGCTGCCGCGCCATCGGACATCTGCGAAGCATTGCCGGCCGTAATAGTTCCTTTTAGATTGAAGGCCGGCTTCAGTTTCGCAAGTCCTTCGATAGTGCTATCGCGCCGCACTCCCTCGTCCGCAGCAAACACAACTTCGCGTTTTTGTTTGCGACCTTTTTCGTCCAGCTCTTCGAAGGTCACCGTCAGCGGCACGGTCTCTTCCTTGAATTTATCGGCATCAAGGGCTGCAGCCGCACGCCGGTGCGAACGCAAGGCAAACTCATCCTGCTCTTCGCGGCTCACGTTGTATTTCCTGGCAACGTTTTCGGTCGCCAGGCCCATATTCAAATAGAAGTCCGGGTAGTGGTCGACCAGGTATGGGTTTGGCCGAATAATGTGACCACCCATCGGAATCATCGACATCGTTTCCAGCCCGCCGGCAACAATCGTTTCTGCTCCCCCCGCGCGAATTCGATCCGCGGCCATCGCAATCGACTGCAATCCCGACGAACAAAAGCGGTTGATGGTCATGGCGCTGGTTTCAACCGGCAATCCGGCGCGAATGGCTGCCGCACGCGCGACGTTCATCCCCTGCTCTGCTTCGGGCATCGCGCAACCCATGATCACGTCTTCAATGGCAGATGGCTCGAGACCGGGCACTCGCGCCAGCGCTTCCTTGATAACTGCTGCGCCCATTTCATCCGGGCGCGTGTTTCGTAAAGTGCCTTTCGGCGCCTTGCCAACTGCGGTTCTAACAGCCGATACGATTACTGCTTCTCGCATGATTACCTCTGCGGCTTTGCCGCTTGATGTGCGGAAAGGCTGTGCCTTTCCGCCAACT